>JAEUGZ010000146.1 GCA_016794725.1 Opitutaceae bacterium
GGGTGTTCCCGCGACCGCGGGATTGATGCCGCGGGGACGCGCCTCGCACCATGACGCCGGTCTGCCACGTGTCTGAGTTCGCCCGCGCCGAGCGACGCCCCGCTTCAACAGATCCGGGGGAGCTGTTCTCCACTCAAGCGATCGACGATGCGTTCGGAGCCGATGATGCTGCGTTGTGTCACTTGCCCCGCCGGGCCGGCTTTGACTTGGCCGATGATCGCGGCGGGTCCGCCCGGCGCGTGCGCGGAAATGATCTGGCGGGCCTGTTCGGCCTGGGCGGCGGGGAGTAGGCAGATGAAGCGGCCCTCGTTCGCGACATAGAGCGGATCGAGGCCGAGGATCTCGCAGGCGCCTCCGACCAGCTCGGTCACGGGCACGAGAGCGGCGTCGATGGCCAGGGAAAGGCGGGAGGACTCGGCCAGCTCCACCAGGGCCGTGGCCAGCCCGCCCCGGGTCAGGTCGCGCAGGCAATGCACCTCGAGTCCCGCGCGCAGCAGTGCCTGGACCGGGGCCACCAACGGGGCGCAGTCGCTTTCGATGTCGCTCTCAAAGGTGAGTCCGGCGCGGGTTGCCATGATGGCCATGCCGTGTCGCCCGAGGTCGCCGCTGAGCACGATTGCGTCACCGGCCTGGATGCGCGACGGTGAGACAACGAGCGGCGACTCGATGACACCGATGCCTGCTGTGGTGACGTAGATGCCATCTCCTTTGCCGCGCTCCACCACCTTGGTGTCACCGGTCACGATGCTCACACCGGCGGCAACAGCGGCGGCCTGCATGGAGGCGACCACCTTTTCCAGCGTCGCGATGGCGAGACCCTCCTCCAGGATGAATCCCGCGCTCAGCCACAGGGGCCGTGCACCGCACATGCAGAGGTCATTGACGGTGCCGTTGATGGCGAGTTTTCCAATGTCGCCGCCTGGGAAGAAGAGCGGACTGACCACGTGGGAATCGGTGGTGAATGCCAGCCTGCCGCCCTGGGGTGCGCACAGGAGTGCGCCGTCGTGCTGGTCATTGAGGGAGGGATTGGCAAAGGCGGCCCGAAACACCCGGTCGATCAGATCCTGGGTCAGCCGGCCGCCTCCGCCATGGCCCACGGTGATCTCGGTTCGGTGCGGCAGCGGGACGGGGCAGGAAGAGAAGGCGTTGCTCGAAGGCTCGTTGGACACGTCAGGGTCCTAACGCCGGTCGCCGTCGACGCCGAGTAAAAAGCGGCGGAAGGGGACTCCCGTGGTCGGGACTCTCGGATCAACGGGGCGGCTTTCGTTCCCAGAGCTCCTCGAGGTTGTTCTGGAAATCGAATCGGACCTCAAGATCAGTGATCTCGGTCGCGGGCGTGACGTTGGATACGGAGATTGTCCAGTGGTGGGTACCGGGCTGCATCGACTCGGGTTGGGGCAAAGGCAGGTGGAGGTAAAGGTCGGCGAGGTCCGCCGGTTTGCGAGCCCCTGCCAGGTAGCGTTGGGTCGCGACTGTCAGCGCCCCCGAGGCGATGCCGTCGTACAGCGGCGCACCGTTGAAAGTCACGGTGATCCGGGCGTCTTCGGGAAGCGCCCGGAATCCCAGGCGGGCCTCGCACCCGGCGAGAGGAAAGGGCGAATCGGTGACGCGCGCGCCCGTGGGCAGGAGCAGGGACAGCGTTTGGCCGGCGGTCAGTCGGGCGGGCAACGACTTGCCGTAGGCGTATGAATCCGGGCCGTCGTGGTAGTAGCGTTTGGTGACGCTGTAGACCATGGCCTGGCCGGTGGCGTTGTCGGGCCGTGCGAGATCACGGAAGACGTGATACAGCCGGTCGTCATGTGGGCGGACGGCACCGAATGCGTTGTAGAAATTGAACAGGTAGAAGCCGTCGACTCCCTGAGCGCGATAGACTGCGGCGGCGCCGCGAATCTCTTCCAGCGACGCGTCGCGTGACACAATCGCGCCTGCGTAGCGATCAGGCTGGCGGACGGGAAACGGCAGCCGCCAACTGGTCCGGGGGTACAGCGAAGGATGGACCCGCACGCCGTGTTGGTGGGCGACCTGGATCAGGTCGGAGATCGGCATGTCGCCCGCGAGCGTCATCAGCTGCGCGGGAGAAATCAGATCGACCAGACCCTCGCGAATCCAGTCTGACACGGCGAGTCCGGCCGCGGTGCAATCGTCCAGAGAGGGGGGAGTTCGCACAAACAGGTACAGCGGTCGACCGACCTCGCGGGAAACCCGGTCGAGCTCGGCGCGCACCGAGCGCACCAGTTCGGTCATGAGCGGCGCACCCCGGGTCGCGCCGCCGCGAGGGAAGAAGACCTGAAAGCGATTGAAATCCAGTTCGAAGCCGTCGACGAGGTCGCGGTTGCGCGCCAGCACTTCCTGCACGGTGGCCAGCCTGAGCTGGCGGACTTCGGCATGAGTATAGTCGAGCAGGTTTCCGTAGGCCGGCTGGAAAGCGAGGGGTGAAGTCTTGATCGTGAACGTATCGCGGTGCCGGAGCCAGAACTCGCTCGTCATGGGGTGATCGTCCGGCTTGACCATGAAATGGGCGTCATTCATGCGCAGGCTGGGAATGAACCGAAGTCCCAGTCGCCGGGCCGTTTCGCCCGCGGTGCGAACCGCATCGGCTCCTGCGGCGAGGCAGACGCGGGCGTTCTCCATTCGCTTGGCGAGGAGCGATCCCGGTTTCTCGTCCGCGGACGTCCGCCATCCGGCGCGACTGGCGACCTGGGTGTTGTAGTAGAGGACGTCCCCGCCCATGCCGATGCAGTAGACCAGGGTCCTGACCGGAGTATCCGCCAACGCCTGAAGGTTGGCTTGCAGCAGGGCCTCGGAACGGGCTCGGTCCGGCACGACAAACGACAGGTCGGCGTCGTCGTTGTACACCAGACCGAAGTCGGGACGCTCCCCAGGCGTCGCGGCGCTGGCGACTGCCCCGCTGATCAAGGCAGACAGCAGGACTCGGATGAGGCGAGTCATCGCGGTTGCTCGACCTAAAACTCGGAACGCACGCCGAGCGTCACCAGCGTACCAAAATTCTGGATCGATTGAGGCTGGGTGAAGACCGGCGTGTTCGGCCCGGACCGGAGCGTACGCTTGGGATCGCCCGTCAGGTTGCGGGCGCTGCCGTAGAGCGTGAGCCGCTTGTGGAAACGGTAGTCGAACGAGAGGTCCTGCGTGATCTGCGGGGCGACGTAGGAGAACGTGCCGTCGGGCACTGTGGCGCTGGCGGCCACCCGGGCTCCGGTGACCTTGTAGGCGTAGGAGACGTTGAACTTGACCGAGACCTTCTTGCGGATGTAGCTCGCGCCCCAGTTCAGGTTCTTGTGGGCGAAGGGCGTGAAATCGAGGGCGTTTTCGCCGCTCACCTGGGAGATGGTGGCGTTGCCAAACATCTGGAGTCCCTTGGCCCACGAGGGCAGGAAGTAGAGCGACTGGCGCCAGCTCAGCTCATAACCCTCCACCCGCGCCTCGCCAAAGTTGGACTTGGTGATCACGTCGTAGTTCAGGTACTCGTCGGAGAGCCCGAAGTCGGCCAGGAGTTCGGGTGTCGCCACACTCCGCACCGTGCCGAAGAAGTTTTTGATGTCCTTGCGGAAGAGGCTGACCGAGGCGACGGCGCCCTTGATGCCGTAGGTTTCGATCGAGACATCGAGACCGTCGGAGGTCCAGGGCTTCAGTCCGGTATTGACCGCCGTGATGGTGCGGGTGGCCGCGGCGGCATCCGGATCGGTGATGGTCAGGCCCGGGATGATCTCAGTCAGATTGGGCCGCCCCATGGTACGGGCATAGGCCGCGCGCAGGACGATTGTATCGGTCAGGTAATACGTCGAGTTGATGCTCGGATAGAGACCGTCGTAGGACTTTCGCGAGGTTGCGCCGCGAAGGGTGTAGCGCAGCTTGGCGGTTTCGAGTGCGTTGGTGGAGACCGGGATGAGCCGCCCGGCGGCATCGCGCAGCAAGTTGCCGCTTGCATCCTGCCGGTAGGTGGCGCGGATGTCATCGAGCGGTCCCTCGCCGAAGTCGTCGGTCTTTTCATAGCGGAACCCGCCGACGAACCAGAGCTTGTTGTCGAGGAACTTGACGTCACCGCGCACATATCCGGCGCTGATGGTCTCCTGCAGGAACCGGGAGTTGGTCACACCGGATGTGTAGGCCCCGGCCTCGTTGAGCACGAACCAGGAGGGATTGGCCACGAAGAGATCGTAGAGCTTCACCGGGCTGACCCACTTGACCTTGAGGGTGTCGTTGAAAAACGACTGCTGGGAGAGTTCGACGTTGGTCAGATCGTAGTTCTTGACCAGCCGCGCGGCGGCGCCCCCGGGCGGAGTGAAGGTCCACGTCTTCAGTTCGGAGGTGTTGTCCTTGCGCTGCCGGTTGATGGAGAAGCCGGTCTTGAGTGTGACCGGCACGCGCAGGTTGAAGTTGCGACTGATGTTGAAGGTGACTTGACGGGCGTCGGAGATGATTTCGTTTGGCTGGCTGGTTGGAGCGTTCAGGGTGAGTTCGGCGTTGTCGTACGGGTCAAAGACCGCGCCAGCCCGGGTCTTCGCGGTCACGATGGGTGCGAGCCGTTCGTAGATACCGTCGAGCCGATCCGCGCGAACAATGAGGCTGGTGGCCTGGGTGGTGCCGATGGTCCGGAAGAATCCGTGATCCAGATCCTTGCGTTCGTCCCAGCTGCGCGAAAAATTGGCGGCAGCGTCGATCTTGTAGAGCTTTCCGTTGTGCGTGAAACGGAGCACGGCCGAAGTGGTGCCACGGGTGCGGTCGCCCCAGGTGGTGGTCTGACGCACCGTGTCATTTCCGGCGGCGGCGCCTTGTGTGAACGTGGCGCTTCCCGTGTTCCCGGCACCGAAGGCGGTGGCATACACATTCTGACGCGTCGGGGTGTTGATCTGGACGTGTTCGACGCTCAGGCGAAGCGCACTGTCCGGACTGATCCTCCAATCCAGAGACGTTGCGGCCAGCTGTCGCTCGGTCGTTTGCAGCACGTTCTGGATGGTGGACGTCGTCTGCACGCCCCGGATCATGTCCCAGGTCGGCGAGTCGTAGTCCATGTCGTAGACGCGGAGCATGCTGCTGGCGTTGATCGTGAATGCGAACGACTTGTTCACCGGATGCGAGTAGGAGAGGTCGAGGCCGGGCTGGATCGCGCGCTCCCGTGAGTAGCGGTCGCTTCCGACCCGGTCGTTCAGGCTCGGCGCCCGGATGCCGTCGTCGGTATTGTAGGCCGCATACGCGTTGATCTTGAGCACCCGGCGCGGGTTCGAGAATCCACTTTTGCCCACGATGTTGACGGTGCCGCCCACCGCGTTGGCCGGACGGTCGGGCGTGGGCACCTTGGTGATTTCAATCCGGTCGACGCTGCCGGAGGAACTGGCGGCGAGGTCGAAGGAGCGATCGGCCGACGGGGACGACACCTCGGCGCCATCGACCATGAATATGACGCCACTGGCGGGCATTCCCCGGATCGATGCGGAAACCGCGGTTTGCGGACCGGAGATAATGGAAATGCCGGGCGTGTACTTCAGGTACTCGCCGATGTTGCCGTCACCGAGGTCGCCGATCTCGTCGAGCACAACCACGTTCTTGATATTGGGCGAGGTCTTCTGCTCGTTGATCGCAGCGGCCGCGGCGCTCATGGCCGTCGACTCCACGACAAATGTCTCGAGCGCCAGCACGTCCCTTTGCCCGATCACCCGGCCTTCGGTCAGGGCAAGTTCAAAGTCCCGGCGTCCGACCCCTCCGGGCGCGACCGAGATCGTCGCCGACTGGGGCTCCATGCCGGCGTAGACCACCTTGAGCCGCACCTCACCGGCCGGGACGTTGGCGAGGCGAAACTCGCCGTCGCTATTGGTCAGCGTTTCCAGACGGGTGCCTTCGACCAGCACGCGAGCGTTGTTGAGGTAGTTACGCGTATCGGAATTCATCACACGACCCTCAACGCGTGCCGTGGCCGGCTGCGCGCACAACAGGGTGGTGGAAAGGAGCAGGCCGGACACGAAAGCCGCGACTCCGGCGCACCGGTGCGCCAGCTGCGGGACGAGGAGGGACAGGGCGGAGCTGAACCGGGCGCCGAGGTGCGTGGGCAAGGGAGGTGTCATGGTCGGGAGGGCGGCCGCTGGTGGCGGCGGTCGAGTCATCAGGACGAGGCGTTGCAATTCGAAATCGTGCTTCGACCGCCCTCCGTTCCGAGGCGGATGTACAGGTAAGGCGTTGTGACCAACGCTCCCGCCCGATCCGGGCCTAGCGCCGCAAGGAGACTGCAACTGCCGGGAGGACCCGCATCAGCTGCCGGGTCAGCGCCGCGTGTCCCTCGCGATTGGGATGGCAGCCGTCGGTGGTCCACGCCTGCAACGTGCGTCCGGCCACCTGTTCCTTTTCCCAGGCATCAAAGTGATCGACCAGAGGAAGGTTCAGCTCGGCTGCGAGCGCCCGGACATGGCGGACATAGCGGCCCAGGCGAAGGTTGGGTTCCTCGTCCAGTCCGTTTCTGCGGTTTTCCTCGCCGAACCGGGGTGGCGTCATCAGGACGACACGGATACCGGCTGCTTGCAACTGGCCGACCAGCTCGCGCAGGTTGCCCGCATACTGCCCTTCACTGAGCCGCGACTCGGTCCGGCCCGGATCTACCCAGCTGTCGTTGGTGCCGTACATCACGGTGACGATGTCCGGGTGCTGTGAAAGGACATCGGCTTGCAGTCGTTTCAGTGCGCCGTCGGTGCGCTCACCTCCAATGCCCACGGAGTGGACGGCTGCGCGGATCCCCTCGGCGCGGAGCGCGGCCTGGGTCTGGGCGGCGTAGCTTTCGGTTGGGCTGACGCCCGGCCGGGCGGCGCGGGTGATGGAGTCACCCAGGGTGAGAATACGCACCGCCGGTCCGTCGAGGGGTGTGGCGCCGGGAGAGAGGAGGTCGGACTCGTTCAGGGCCATTCGCACTGCTCCCTGCATGGTCGTGATCCACAGGCGTCCCGGCGTGGCTTCGAAGAGGTACGGGTAGGCGATCCAGGAGGCACTCTCGCGTGCACCGGCCGACTTACGCTGGATCGCGATGACCTGGGGAACCGTCCAGGTCAGTCCATCATTGGCAGAAAATGCCAGGGACAGTTCCTCGCGGCGCCCCGTTCGCGCGACCGGATCCGTATAGCGGTTCCACACCAGGGCCAGCCGGCCACTGGCGAGGCGAAGGACGGCGCCGGGCGAATCGCTGGCCTCGATCGGAGAGGGTTGCGGGTTGGACCACTTCAAGCCGTCGCGGGATGTGAGCTGCTCGAAGTGGCCGTGGGGCACGCGGAGGAGCAGGGTGAGTTCGCCATTTTCCTTCTCGAACACCGTGCCTTCGATTCCGCCCCCATGGGTGGCCCCGGGCAGGCCGGCGACCGTGCCCGAGTAGTTGCCTGCTTCGCGGAGATCGATCGGCACGCTGGTCTGCCACGTCTGGCCGAGATCGTCGGAGACGTGGATCAGGGTGACATGGCGCCCCGGATTGGCCTCGGCGCGTTGCGAGACGAGGACAATGCGTCCAGACCGCAGTTGGATCATCTGGCGCACGGCACCACACCAGCCTTCCTGAATCAACCTGGGTTCGCCCCAGGTTGTTCCGTCATCGGCACTGCGCTGCACATAAACCGGGAGCCGGCAGCCCTCCTGAGGCCCCCCCTTGGCGTTGTCCCAGCGAAAGACCTTTTCCGGTGCATTGAGAAAAGCGTACAGGATCACGCCTTCGCGGGTGCGGAGAAGGGCCCGCTCGTGGTGCGAACGAAAGCGGGTGCCGTCGAGTAGAGTCCGGGTTGACCAGGTGCGGCCCTCGTCCCGGGACACCACGGCGCCGACGGCGTCCATGGCCCAGATTGCCCCATCGGCGGATCGGACAAAGGGGCCCTGGTGGCTGAACCCCAGCGCGCGGGCCTCGGGATGCAGGACAAGGTCCGCGCGCAGCCCGGCGGCGGCGAACGGGATGAGGACGAGCCAGAATGGAAGGCGCACGGGTAGGGCGGCCCGGGTGAGGCGGGTCAGGGCTCGGCGCGAAGCTGCCAGCTCCAGGCCGCCGTGGTGCGCACGCCGGCCTTGATTTCGCCCGAAATGAAGTACCAGCGATTCCCTTGTGCGAAGGTCGGGGTCGTCACGACGGCCTGGGGCCAGCGCTGGGGCCAGAGATGCCAGGCTCCAGTGGGAGCGTCGTAGGAGAGGATGTCCTCGGGCACCTGTGCCTCCCGCGGCATCTTGCCCACCTGTCGACCATCGACGCCGCCGAGGACGAAGATCCGGCCCGAGACCGGGTCGACCGGTGCCGGTGAAGGAGCGGCGATGGTGGACCACGGCAGGTCCGGCAGCCGGGTCCACGTGTCG
>JAEUGZ010000194.1 GCA_016794725.1 Opitutaceae bacterium
TCGCCCCAGTATTGGGATCGGTCGTACGTCAAGCTGGACGAGATTCACTTCTACCCGGTCGAAAGCCCGGAAGTGGAGGAGCGCATGTTTCGAACCGGACAACTGCAGGTCACCAGCATGCTACCCCTCACCAAGATCTCAGCGTACCGGCGCGAGGGCTCGCCGGCCCTGCGCATCGATCCCTGGGGCGGGCTCAACTTCTATGTCTTCAACGTCCAGCGCGCCCCGTTCACTGACGTCAGGGTGCGACGGGCCTTTTCACTCGCCGTCGACCGCGAAGGCATCGTGAAGAATGTCAGCTTGGCCGGCGACGAACCCGCCTTCCACACCGTGCCCAACGGCCTCGCGGGCTACCAGAGCAACCAGGGTTTCGCGATGGATGTCACCGAGGCGCGTCGCCTGCTCGCCGAGGCCGGATATCCGGGAGGCAAGGGCATCCCTCCCATTCAATTGCTCTACAACACCTCCGAAAATCACCGGGCAGTCGCCGAGGCCATCCAGCAGATGTGGCGGAAGAACCTGGGCGTTTCCGTGACACTCGCCAATCAGGAATGGAAAGTCTACCTCGACACCGTAAAGTCCACGCGCGACTTCCAGATCGCCCGGAGCGGCTGGCTGATGTCCGAACCGCACCTCCACCTTGACCGCTGGGCAACCGGCAACGCCAACAACGACGCAAAGTGGAGTCATCCCGGTTTCGACCGCCTGCTCCAGGCCTCCCTCGCCGCCCCCACCCTCAGCGCCCGGTACGAACTCTACCAGCAGATGGAGAAAATCATGGTCGATGAAATGCCGATTCTGCCTATCTACTTCGTCAACCTGGCCCGCCTGATCAGCCCAAAAGTCGTCGGCTATCGCACCACCACGAGTGACGCGTATCCATGGAAGGACGTGGATCTCCTTCCGTAATTCGAAACGATTCGATCCGCGATTGAACCGCGGATGGACACCGATCAACATGGATACAAACGAGTTGCACCCAGGCCGGCATTCGCCTGGTGGGTGAAGACCCTGCACGCTCCGTATCCGCGTCTATCTGTGTCCATCCGTGGTTTATGAACGGATCGATTGGCTTCAACTGCGGAATTTAGGTTCATCCTAAAAACCGCGATTGAACCACGAATGGACACGGATCGACACGGATACAAACGAGCTACGCCAACGCTGGCATTCACCTTGTGGGTGAAGACCCTGCACGCTCCGTATCCGCGTTTATCTGTGTCCATCCGTGGTTTATGAACGGATCGACTGTCTTCAACTGCGGAATTTAGGTTCAGTCGTGTGGATTCGTGTCACTTCGTGGTTCAACCGATTGCTTCCGGTAAAATGACCCTGTAGGGCCGACCCTCGCGGTCGCGCCTGGCTTCGCCGACCACGCCGCGTTGAACCCACTCAAGGCTATCGGTCGTTCAGGGCCATTCCGCCCACGGCTGCCCGAGGCACCCCCTTCATCGACGCCGGCGCAGGGCTACCGCGGACTCTTGATCGCCTTGTCCACCGGCAAATCCTCACCGCCCCATGCCTTCTCCCAGGTCGACTTTGCCGCCGGCTGGGTCCAAAACGCATCGCCCGGCGGCAGGCCAAGCGGCAACAGCGCAAAGCTGCAGAGGTACAGGCTGCCGGTGGAAATGTACGCCTCACCGAGCCCGGGCTGATGTCCCGAGAGGCCAATCTGCAACCAGCCGTTGGCATCAAAGGTGCCGGGAGCTTCGAGTGTACGGCGAATCACCCGGCTCAGAGCCGCCCGGGCCTGTCCGGGTGACACCTCCTTCGGGAGCTGACGTCGCCACGCCGCCAGGGCCAGGCCCTGAAACGCGCCGCAGCGGTAGGCGATCGAGCGTCCAATCACTGGATACGTGCCATCGGGCGCAATCGACCGTTCCTGGATCGCAGCGTAGCGGGTCAGACGTTCGCGGGACTTGTCGCGGAGCGCGCTCCACTCCGTGGATTCGCCACCCACGACGTCGAGCGCCTCGACAAGCATGGGCTGGATGACAAAGGCATTGTAGTAATCCCAGTGAAACTCGGGTCCATCACCATACATGCCGTCCCCGACATACCAGTCGCGGTGTTTGCGCAGCCCTTCAAACAGCCGCGCCTCATCGCGGGCCACCCCCGCCTTCTGCAGGAACACCTCGACGGTGGTGGCGAAGAGTTTCCAGTTGTTCTCCCCGGCCGGAATAGGTCGCGAGGACACCATGGCCGCAGTCACCTGCCGCTGCACACGCGGATCCAGTCGGCCCCAGAGCTGCGTCGGCGCCCGCAACAGCGCCTGCGCCAGAAACGAGGCATCGACCAGCGGCTGGCGACCCTTGGAAAAATTCAGAAAGTCCGGCGACGCCGGATCCGTCGCCGCGTCGATGCCCGCCCGCGCGAGCGCCGCCCAGCGGTCACGCTCACGTCCTTCCGGTGAGGCGTCCTCCCCCAACTCCAGCCACGGAGCCAAGCCCGCCAGCAACCGCCCGAGTCCCTCCAGGTGCGTGTACTGCGGGCGGTCCTTCGACGTGGGATGCCCCTCCACCGGCATAACCTGCTTCAGGCGCCGCTCCGCCAGTGCCGTCAGCAACGGCCCCGCAAGCTTCGCCGCCCACGCGCACCAGTCGTGGCGATCCTCGCCGCCCCCCGCCCCCAGGCTCGGGCCCGTCACGCGCTCTCCCGTCGCCGCCGCAACCGACCGCCCCGATGCCACGGCCAACCCAGCCAAACCGGCCAGTTTCACAAAATCACGACGTTGTTTCATAGGGAGACAATCCAATCGCAGATGACCCCAGTCCATCCGCATCCCCCGTCCAAGGCAACCGCCCATTCGCAGAGAAGCCCGGCCCAACCAAATTCCGGTTTCATCCTTCGCCCTTCGCTCTTCGAACTTCCCAACGGGCCCGCGATGCGCAAAGAGCGCTGATCCCACGGCTGCGCATGCGCGTCAACTTTGGGGCGATCCACGGTGGGTGTCTGTTGGAGGTGGGGTCGCCGACCCCGCGCGGATTGGCGTCGCGTGAAGAAATCGGACAACACGACCGAAGCGGGACCTGGCGGTCCCGTCGCGGCCTCACCGAGGCCACCTCCATCGGAACCGCTGCAATTTCCCACACCCGGTCCTTAAGTTGACGCGCATGCGCGACTGAGGAGGCGCCCTCCAAGGGTGTGACCTGCGTTCGGCTTTGTCCGGGATGGTTCACCCCCCAGCGACCGCAGGTCGCTTCCCCTCGGCCACCCGCAGGGTTGATCCCTGGAGGGCGTCGCTCCGACGACGCCGCGGGTACGCGCCCGGCACCCCAACGCCGGAGAGTCCGAATTCCACGCGCTGTTCCACCTAGGCCCTGGTTAGGTGTTCGACGCCAGGCGTGCCCGCGAGGGGCAACTACAACCAAATTTCGGTCTCACACTTCGCCCTTCTCTCTTCGAATTTCCCATCGGCCCCGCCACGCGCAACCGGCGTCGTCGGAGCGACGCCCTCCATCGGTGCGGCCTGCGGCCACCCTGGCGGATCCGGCGAATCACCGCCGGGGTGGCCCAATCCGGAGGCGACCCCCGGGGTCGCTGCCGCCCTGCCCATACCCGCCACGGGCGCACTCATGGAGGGCGTCGCTCCGTCGACGCCGCGGGGACGCGCCCGGCACTCCAACGCCGGAGAGTCCGCACTCCACCCGCCGCATCACCCCAGTCCTGGTTGTGTGTTCGACGCCAGGCGTGCCCGCAAGGAGTAAGCCTGCGCGGGAGCTCCTGCGCCCTGGCCCCTCCACGCATCCCTTTCGCCCTTTGCTTCTCCTCTTTCTCTCCCCGCGTCTCCGCACCTCCGCGTTTATCCGCTAGCTGTGCTAATCGACGAGAATCTTCATCGCCCGGAGCCACTCCTCCGCGCGTTTAGGCCACTGGCTCACGGGGTTGGCCGAGGGACGCAGGCCATAGCCGTGGCCGCCCTTGGTATAGATGTGCAACTCGCTGGGCACGCCCGCCTTCTTCAGCTCAATGTAGAAACTGGCCGCATTCACGCCGCGCAACACATCATCATCCGTCACGGCGACAAACACCGGCGGCGTCTGCCGCGTCACCGTCACGAGCGGGCTAAGCGGTCCGGCTTTCCTTTCGTCACCCAGGTAAGCGGGATAAATCGGCAGCACAAAGTCAGGCCGGCAGCTGACGGCGTCGGCCGCGTCCTGGACGGGATACGTGGTCTCTCCAAAATGTGTCGCCGCCATCACGGTCAGATGGCCTCCCGCCGAAAACCCCAACATGCCCACCTTGCCCTCGGGCAGGCCCCACTCCTTCGCCTTCGCCCGCACCAGCCGGAGGGCGCGCTGGGCATCCTGCAGGGGTGCCGGGTGCGGCACGTCCAGGTCTCGGCGTGGCACCCGGTACTTCAGGACCGCCGCACTGATGCCGAGCGAGTTCAACCAGGTCGCCACCTCGGTACCTTCCTTGTCCCAGGCAAGGATATTGTAACCACCGCCTGGACACACCAGCACGGTCACCGGCCGGGCCGTTGGCCCGGTCACGGGAAACAGCGTCAGGGTCGGATCCGTCACCAGGCCGATCCGGTGCGTGCCATCCTTCGACTCCGGCTCCTTGTAGTTGGCTGGTTTCTTGAAATTCTCCTCCCCAGGCACCGCACCCGGCCAAATCTTGACCTCCGGAGCGGTCGCGGCCGGGAGCATCGCCACGCCGGCAAACAGGATTGAACACACCAGGAGGGCACGAAGGGGTTTCACGGCCAAGAGGCTGGAGCGGACCCGGTCCGCGGACAATGCTCTTTTCCTGGCTGGTCGGCGCCGGCTCCCGGCGGTGGCCGGTCGACTCCATCCGACGGATCTGTCCGATCCGACCGATTGATCGGTCGGATCCGCTCACCGCCCCCTCAGCGCCGCCTGAGCACACGCACCCGATGCGCCTCGCTATCCCCAACGTACACCGCGCCATCCGCATCCACAAAAATCCCGTGCAGCCGCGCCAACGCACACGTTAGCGGATCACCGTCCGGGCCATCGCCTTTCGCGCCCGTTCCCGCCACGCGCTCAATCAAGCCGGTCCGGGTATCAATGCGGCGCACGGTGTGGCTCTCCGTGTCCGCCAGCCACACACCGCCTTCGGCATCAACCGCGATGCCCTTGGGACCACTCAGTCTGGCCGCCAGCGCCGGACCTCCATCTCCCGACCATCCCGCCTCGCCGGTACCCGCCACGTGCTGAATGCGCCGGGTCTTGAGATCGAACTTGAACACCTGGTTGCCCTCCCGGGTCGCCAGCCAGAGGTTGCCCTCCCGATCAAAATCCAGCGAACGCGGCCCGCGCAACGGCGTGCCGTCGATCGGCGCACCATCGGGGGTGGGACCAGGCTGCCCGGTGCCGGCAAAGGTGGTGATCACCCCGGTCGTCGGATCGACACGGCGGATGACATGGTTGCCGATGTCACACACGTACAATCCGCCATCCGGTCCAAATTGGAGGCTGTGGGGGGAACTGAGCAGCGCCGCCGTCGCCGGCCCGCCGTCCCCCGCATACCCCTTCTTGGTCCCCGTCCCCGCCACCGTGGAAATCCGCCCGGTCCCGCGCTCCACGCGACGGATGACATGGTTGGCCATGTCGGCAAGGTACAGGTGTCCGGCCCGATCAAACCGGATCTCGTGCGGGAGGTTGAACGCCGCCTCCAGCGCCGGGCCACCGTCGCCCTCATACCCTTTGCGCCCGCTTCCCGCCACCGTCGTGATCGTTCCATCCGGGGCGATCCGCCGAACGCGCTGTCCGCTGTACTCACAAAACCACAACGCGCCATCGGGCCCGCGCACGACCCCAAAAGGATTGTTGATCTGCGCCGCGACCGCCGGACCGCCATCCCCCGAAAATCCCGCCACCCCCGTGCCCGCCACCGTGGAAACGGTCCAGGTCGCGGCACCGCCGGAGGTGGACAACGCCGCGCTCGCCAGGAGGGTCAACGTTCGAAGCATGCGCGACCGTGACACCCGCCACACCCGCTGTCCACCCTCACCTTCCCCACCGGGCCCGCGAGGTGCTCACGCCACTCCGCCACTCCGCCCTCGCCACCTGCCCATGACCCGTCCACCTTCCCGACATCATGAGCGCCTCACCCGCCGCGGTCGAAACCAAGAACTACCTGGTCACCCAACTCGACGCCGTGCCCGCCGTGCCTTGTCCCTGCGGCTTCTCCCGGCGGGGGTTTGCCGTGCCGGAGAACACGACCGCCACGATCCACCTGGTCGACATCCAGACGGACGCCCGGGTGCACTACCACAAGAAGCTGACCGAGATCTACCTCATCCTCGAGGGCGAGGGTCACATGGAGCTCGACGGCGAACGGATCCCGGTCCGCCCCCTGACCTCCATCTTCATCAAGCCCGGCTGCCGCCACCGCGCGGTCGGCAAGCTGCGCATCATCAATATCCCGATTCCGGCGTTCGATCCCGCCGACGAGTGGTTTGATTGAGGGCGGCGCGTCGGCGCACCGCCTTCTCATCGAACGGATGCGTCCGATCCGACCGATCCGTCGGGTCGCCACTCCCTGGGTCTGTCACCAGACTGTTGCGCCCGCGCCACGGTTTCGACGCTCCAGGCGCCTAGTCTGGCCGGATTCACCTCCGCCAGAACCTCCGACCTCGCGTCCTCATGTCCGCACACCGTCCTTCCACCCAGCCTTCCGCCCCGCGTCTCGCCGCGGTGATGCTCGCCGCCGCGCTGCCTTTCGGCGCGCCAGCCCACGCTCAAAGCGTTCCGCCGCCGGCCACCAGCACCCCGCCGACCTCCGGCGCCGTCAAATCCAGCGACGACGTCATCTCCTTGCAGCGCTACGTCGTCACGGGTTCAAACATCGAGCGGCTGGACATGGAAAAGGTCGTACCCATCACGGTGCTCGACCAGGACGCCATGACCGCCCGCGGCGCCGTGCTGCCCGTCGACCTGCTCACCTCGCTGCCCTCGGTTGTCAGCCTGCCGGAGAACGAAACCCGTCTGGGCTCCTCCGGCGCCCGGGGCGACAACGCCAATATCAACCTGCGGAACATGGGGGCCACTGCCACCCTGATCCTGGTCAATGGCCGCCGCATGGCGGTCAATCCCATGACTGCCGGTCTGTCGCAGGCCGTGAATGTCAACCAGCTGCCCACCCGCGGCATCGAACGCATCGAGGTGCTCCGCGACGGAGCTTCGTCCATCTACGGCTCCGACGCCGTCGGCGGCGTGATCAACTATGTGCTCAAACGGCAGTTTGACGGCGCCGAAGCCTCCCTGCGTTTCGGAGCGCCCGAACACGGAGGCGGTGAGAGCATCCAGGGGACCTTCACGTTCGGCTCCTCTTTCGCCGGCGGACGCGGTCGTTTGTTCGGCACCGTCGAAGCCCTCTATCGTGACGCCATTTTCCTGACGGAACGCGACTTCAGCGCCAGCGCCGACAGCTCGGCCCGGGCCGAACCCCCGTTCAATGTCGCCGGCGGTCCTTTCGACGCCCGCTCCGCCCGCGGCTACTGGCCCACCTTCCGCATTGGCACCTCCACAGCCAACGCCTACTTCCGTCCGGTCAACGGCACGCCCGCCCTCACCACCACCGCACCCAGCCGGGTCACCAATCCGGAGTTTTTCCTCGATCTCAATCAATTCGGCATGGCCTCCCCGCGCATGCGCCGGGGCAATACGTTTATCTCGGGCGAATTCGACCTCACCGACCGGTTGACCGCGTTTGGCGACTTCGCCTACTACAAGTCAGAATCCACCATGCGGCGTCAACCGCTGGCGCTGAACGCTCCGACCTCCGACCAGCTCATGGTCATGGCCATCGACAATCCCTACAACCCCTACGGCTCGCGCTTCTACAGCGCCACCGGCGCTCCCAATGCCGATGGCACGGCCCGCCTGACCGGCGCTCCCCGCACTGTGAGCTTCACGGCCATGACGCTTGCGGGTCTGAAGGCGGAAACCGTCACCACGCGCGCCGACGTGATTCGTCTTGCCGGTGGTGTGAAGGGACGCATCAGCGACACCTGGGGCTGGGAAGCCTCGGGCTTTCACAACAAGGTCAAGGGAGTCGACGAGGCATTCCCCGACGTGCGCGAGAGCAAGCTGCAGCAGGTGCTGCAACGCACGGACGCCAGCGCCTACAATCCGTTCGGCTACACCTTCAAGGTGCAAAACGGAGCCGTCGTCGCCGACCAGGCCTACACCAATCCGCAAACTGTGGTCGACGCGTTCTCCGAAGTCTACGTCCGCGAGGCTTCGAGCTTCATCACCAGCGGCGATGTGCGCGCGTCAGGAAATCTCTTCCAATTCTGGGGCAACCAGGCCAAGGCGGCCCTGGGCGCCGAATACCGTCTCGAGGACCTCGAAGACTTGCGGCCTCCGTTCAGCGGCGAAAACCCCGCGAGTTCCGGTCTGGACCCGCTCAACAACGACTTCCTCCTGCATCCGCCCCGGCCCGACGTCATCGGCGATCGCAAGGTCACCAGCGTCTACACCGAAGTGGTGGTGCCCCTGATCTCGGCTGAACGCAACTGGCCGCTCGCCAATACGCTGGAACTCACCGCCTCCGCCCGGTACGAGGACTACAGCGACTTTGGCACCACCACGAAACCCAAGTTCGGCCTCAATTGGCGACCCATCTCGTGGCTCATGCTGCGCGGCTCCTACAACGAGGGCTTCATGGCCCCGAGCCTCGCCGCCTTGTTCACCAGCCCGCGCTGGACCATCTCGGCCGGCGCCGGCGATCCCGACAACTACCGCAACCCGGTGACCAACGAGGGACCGTATGTGCAACGCACCTACTTCGGAGGCAATCCCAACCTGAAGCCGCAGGAGTCCGAGGGCCTGACCTACGGCGTGGTGGTCGACGTGCCCGGCATCCGGGGTCTCAGCCTGACCGCCGATTGGTGGCAGATCAGCCGCACCAACCTGCTCGGCCAGCGCAGCGTCGCGCAGATCCGTGACAGTGACACCGCCCTGCTCATCGCCTACACCACCGCCCAGATCGCCGCCGGCACCCCCGTCGGCTCGATCGACCTCGGCAGTGGCACTCCCAACTACAAGGGCGATCCGGACGTGGTGCGCTACGCCCGCACCCCCGAGGACGTCGCCACCTTCGCCGCCTACAATGCCGCCAACCCAGGCACGCCGCGCGCCGCCGCCGGGCGCATCCTCTCGCTCAACCGACCGTTCGTGAACATCTCCACCAGCGAGCACGAAGGCGTCGACGTCGGGGTGCGTTACGTGCTCCCCCGGCAGTCGTTCGGCAATGTCGTCGTGAGCTCCGATTGGTCCTACCTCTCTCGCTCCGAATCCACGCTCGCCCCAGCCAATGTTCCGCCTACCGTGACCAATGGGCTCTATTCCGGCGGCGCCGCCCGCTGGCGCGGCACCACCACCCTCGCCTGGCGCAAGGGCCGCTGGTCGGTCAACGCCGGCGCCTACTACGTGGGCAAAACCCACGACGCCGGCGCCACCACGACCGCCGCCGTCTACGAGTCCCTCGGGCGCCCCTCCTACATCGAACCCTTCTTCACGGGCGGCCAGACCGTCTACCGCCGGGTGGTCGATCCACACGTGACTTTCAACACCACGTTCGGCTACAGCTTCGGTCCAAACAGCCCCGCCTTCGCCCGCGGAACGCGGCTGAGCCTGGGCATCCTGAACCTGACCGACAAGGAGCCGCCGCTCAACTCGTCCGAAGGGTTCGGATACGACACCTCGGTGAACCAAAACCTGCTCGCCGGCCGCACCTGGACGCTCGAGCTGACTCGGGCTTTCTAAACGCAGCGTCGACCCCAGCGCTTCAATCTTCCGCTCACCTGGAGGGCGCCGCTCCGTCGGCGCCGCGGGGCCGTGCACCGTGTTGCTACGCCGGCTCGTTTGTCCTCGATGCGCAAAAAACACCTTGGGCCTGGAAGGGACGACCACGCGCAACCGGCGCCGACGGAGCGGCGCCGTCCATTCCAACCCAAGTCCATTCAACAAGGTACAACGGTGGTTCCTTAGGTTGACGCGTATGCGCGGTGGGGGAGGGTCCTGCCCACTCAGGCCCATCTGACCCCGCGTCCGCTCCATCGAATCCGCACCACTCTGCCTTCGCTGCCTCTTCCTTCATGCATCTTCCTCGCCCCGCCGCCCTTGTCCTAGCCTTCACCGCCCTCCCCTTGGTCGCCTTGTTCGGCGATGATACCACCGAAGCCCGCTCCGCGCGAACCACCGCCAACCGCGCCTGGTTTCAATCCCTGCCCGTCGCACCCGCGCCCACCCTGACGAAACACGGGCTGTCCGCCACCGAACTGGCCCGATGGCCGGTGCGGGGGGCCAATCAAGGCGTCGCGGTCGACGCCGAGGCGTTCTACGGTATCGGCAATTTCGTCGTCGTGAAACACCGCAAGGACACCGGCGCCCGGTTGGCCGAGTGGATTGGACTTCGGGGCGGATCCACCGTGCACCTCAACGGAGGGCTCCTGCAGGACGGCCAACTGGTGCTCGCCCATTCCAACTTTCCGCAGTTGCCCATGGCCAGTTCCCTGGAGTACTTCGACCCGACCACGCTGCAACCCGTCAAGAGCCTGAGCCTGGGGATCCGGCTAGGCTCACTGACGTGGGCGGAGCGGCGGGAGGGATTCTGGTGGGCGTGCTTTTCCAACTACAACGATCAGGGCACCACCCCTGGCTTCGACCAGCGGTGGACCCACGTCGGTAAATTCGACGACCGCTGGCAGATGATCGAATCGTGGCTGTTCCCTCCGCAGGTGGTCGCCACCTGGGGACCCAGCAGTTGCTCCGGGGGAAGCTGGGGTGACGATGGCCTGCTCTATGTCACCGGCCACGATGCCAAGGAACTCTACGTGCTGCGCCTTCCCAAAATGGGTGTCGTTCTCGACTACGTGACCACCATCGACGTCCCCTTCGAAGGCCAGTCCTGGGCCTGGGATCGCAGCGCCGCCGGTGAGCGGATCATCTACGGCATCTCCCGAAAGGACCAGGAAGTGATCGTCGCCCGCATCCCCCCGATCCCAGCGTCCCTGCGCTGAGTTGAGCGGCAGGACAAGGAACTGGTCTCGAGTCTCGCATGGGAGTCAACCAAAGGACCGATCAAGCAAGCCCCCTGCGTTTCCGTTGGAGGTGGCCTCGGTGAGGCCGCGACGGGACCGACCGGTCCCGCCTCCGTTGACCGATCTCTTCACGCGACGCCCATCCGCGCGGGGTCGGCGACCCCAGCTTGAGCGGATACCACCCTTCGATTGCGCCTGGAGTGCCGTGCACGCGCTGCCTCCGGGTACCAGCGATTCCCTTGAATCACTCCGGCCCCGGCTCACGCGCCCCCGGTTTCGAATCCCCGAAGGTGGCGCGGACGTACGCCAGCACCGCACGTCGCTGTCCGATCGAAAGGATGCCACCGAAGGCCGGCATGCTCTTCGCCTCAATGCCCGAAGCAAGGGTCGCCAGCAGGACGTCGTCCGGTTTGGCGAGCCGCGTCTTGTCCTCCCGCAGGTTGGCCGCTCCTCCGGGAATCCCTCGCCCGTCCGGCTGGTGACAAGCCGAACAGTACAATCGGTAAATGCCCTCGCCCGCCGCCCGCAGCACGGGTTCCGCCGTCACCTTGTCCAAGGCGTTCACATTCGCCGAACCGGGCGCCGCCTCGTCCGCCCGGCGGAGGCGGACGACCCCCGCCGCCGGACCCGATCCATCGACCAGTCGGTTCAGCGTGTAGTAAGCCAGCGGATTCACAATCCCTTCTCCTGTCCGCGTCCGCAGTTCGGGCACCGACAGTTCGTAGACGTAACCCGGCTCCAGACGCTCAGGTCTCAGCACCACGGAACGTCCATCCGCCTCCACGGTGACCGCCCGCACCGCCACCGGCGACTCATCCACGCGGGGCGAACCGTAGGTCGGTTGGTAGTAGTAGCGAAATCGGCTGAGCTGATACCGCCCTGTCTCCGCCAGGCGTCCACGCTCCATCGGCTGCGTGAAGCGGACCCGGAATCCCTCCTCCACCAGGTTCACCTCCTGAATCTCGGGGGCGATCGTGCCATCCCACACCACCCGCTGCAGGCCGTCCTCCCCCGCCCCCCAGCCCGCCGTCGCCGCAAGGTAGAGCGACCCATCGGGAGCAAACGCCGCATGCAGGGTGCCGCCCAGGAGGCGAGCACCCGTCACATGCGGAGCCCGGTCATTGCGGCCGAGAAAGGGGTAACACGCTCCCTGCCACACTCCACCCACGCGCTCCAGGCTGGCCCGCACCACGATCTGTCCAAAGTCCGCCACCAACACCTGGCCGGCAAACGGTCCAAATCGTCCCGCCGTCGTGTCCCACACCGGCTCTCCCGCCGAAATGCCCATCACTCCATGGGGAAAGACCACCGCCGGTGACTTCACGCGTGGCCAGAGCGACTCCACCGTCGCCGATTTCACCGCGAATCCCTTCTCCCACTTCAAACTGGACGCATGGCCGTGAAAATCTCCCTCCTGCACGTGCAGGAGCCCACAGGCCGCTTTGAAGTCACCCTGGTTGTCCGTCACAAACCAGTCTCCGTCGGGACTGAGCCCCAGTCCGGCCGGCTGCCGAAATCCACTCGCCACCGGCTGCACCACGCCGGTGGGTGAGATCCGAACCGCCCAGCCCCGCCAAGGGAGGTCGGAGTGATGCCCGGTCGGCGCCGCCACCTCGGTGGGATCATAGGTGCCCCGGCGCGACCCCGGGCTGGGCTCTTTTTTGTCCGCCATCGAGGTGAGCGAAAGCGCGCCGAGGAAATTGCCCGCCGCATCGCGCTTCAGTCCAAAAAAGAACTCGTGATAATTCGCCGACTCTCCCCACCCCGTCGCCACGACCTCATATCGCTCCGCGGACCCGTCGCCATTCGTATCAATCAATCGGATCAGCTCCGGCCGGTGCGCGACCACCACCGACCGGGGTGATTCGATCACCAGGCCCATCGGCTCATTCAGGCCGGATCCGAATCGCCGCCACTCACCCGCCGCGTTCCTGATCCACACTTCCCCCCACCGGGTCGTTACCCCGAGTTTGCCGTCGGACCCGAAGGCCACGCCGGAAAGTCCGCCCCGCAGCGCGGCCGGCAGCTCCACGGGTTCCAGGCGATAGCCTGCCCGCAGGGTCAGGGCTCCAAAGAAGATCGCGAGCACGGCCACCCACTCGCGCCGACGATGAAGCGGCCACTTCACCGGTTTTCCTCCCCCCAAACCCGATCAAGGACAAGCCGGCCCTGCTCATCTCGAACCAATGCACGCACCTCACCGCCCTCCCGGATCTCGAACCAGGTGGAGTGATCGTCGCCGGTCTCCAAGCGTCGCTCGAGTCCGACCCCGCCCGGCAAGGCCCGCAAACGGTCGGTCACGGGCTTGCCGTCGAAGCGGTAGCGCATCTCGACCGCGTCGGCCTGAATATCATAGCCGTCAAACACCACCACCGGACGAGTGCGCGGATCCGCGCGCCGCACCGGAGCATCGCTCTCGTCGTGAATCCGCACCCGTCCCGGCAGCTTCACCACGTCAATCAGCTTCCCCGCGCCCGGCCGCACCGGCCCCAGGTCGGGAAATCCCCCCGTCCACACCCAGCGGACCGCACCCGCCGCGGGTTCCACCACCACCCCTACCCCGTCCGCCAACCCCACGACCCGGGCACTCGGGCCTGATCCCTCGAGATAAACTCGCTCGACGCGCACCCGCGACTTTACCCCCTCTTCCGCCCCCAGTGTACCGCTGCGACGCGCCTCCGCTTGCGCCCTGCCCGCCTCAGCCACGCCAGCCGCCCGCGCCAGGCCCCACATCGGTTCCGGCACCACCACCCCAGCACCTGCCATCCCCCAAGCGGCGCACGTCATCGCCGTCCGCAATCGACCGATTCGAACAAAGGTTCTTGTTGTCATGGGGTTGTCCATTCGCCGCGCACCACTCTCTCGCGACTCCCCGACGCAACCACACTCCGCGCCAAAATCAACGCCGCTCCCCTCCCGGAAAAGTGTCATCCCACCGATGACACTTTCGACCCGCCTCCCGAGCGAAGTGTCATCGCTTCGATGACACTTCACCGGCCGCGGTCGGCGACGCGGTCCGGTTGGCGCTGGGCTGGGTGGCCGGGCCGGCCGGAGACTTCACCTCGCGGCCAAGCCAAAACCCTTCGCCTTCAGCAGTCTCCAAAGTTCGTCCCACCAGCGATCCGGCGGCGCACGCGCGATTTGTCCCAGCGCCACGCCTGCCCCGCCCCCTACGCACCGTGCGGAAGCGCAAACGGATCAAACGCTTTGATGCGATCCATCCTCGACGCCCGTCGTTCCCGGCGCTGAATGGGACAATCCCTATGTCATTCCTCCTCGTCGGCCCCCGTGGACTCAAGCAGGGAACCGGTCTGGCCGTCGTCGCCAGTCTGGCCGCGACCGTCTGGGCGGCGCCGTCCGCGCCCGCGGCACCGCTGACCTTCAACCGCGACATCCGGCCCATCCTCTCGGAAAACTGCTTCCAATGCCACGGTCCGGACAAGAACCACCGCAAAGCGGACCTTCGACTGGATGTGCGCGAGGACGCTCTCGAGGCGCTCGCCTGGGTGCCGGGCGATGTCGGCCGGAGCGACGCGGTGCGGCGGATCTTTTCCGATGATCCGGACGAGCAGATGCCTCCAAAGGACTCCCACCGCACCCTGTCGGCCAAACAGAAGGACACCCTCAAGCGCTGGGTCGCCGAAGGCGCGGCTTACCAGCCGCATTGGGCCTACGTGGCCCCCGTCCGGCCAGATGTCCCAGCCGCCGCGACGCCCGCCTCCTCCACCCACCCGATCGACCGTTTCATCGCCGCCACGCTCGCCCGCGAACAACTTCCCGCCGCGCCCGAAGCCGATCGCCGCACCCTGCTCCGCCGGCTCAGCCTCGACCTGACAGGCCTGCCTCCGCGCCCGGCCGACGTCGAGGCTTTCGTCGCCAGCCAGGATCCCAAAGCCTACGAAAGCTGGGTCGACACCTACCTTGCCTCGCCCCACTACGGCGAACGCATGGCCATTCCGTGGCTCGACCTGGTCCGGTTCGCCGACACGGTCGGGTTTCACAACGACGTGCCCCTCCGGGTCTGGCCCTACCGCGACTACGTCATCAACGCCTTCAATCGCAACCTGCCCTTCGACCAGTTCACGCGCGAACAGCTGGCGGGCGACCTCCTGCCCGGTTCGACTCCGGAACAGCGGGTCGGCTCCGGCTACAACCGCATCCACCGCATGAGCGTGGAAGGCGGTATCCAAGACAAAGAATACTTTGCCAAATACGCCGCCGACCGGGTCCGCACCACCGCGACGGTCTGGATGGGCTCGACCCTGGCCTGCGCCGAGTGCCACGACCACAAGTTCGATCCGTTCACCTTGAAGGACTTTTACCGCTTTGCCGCGATCTTCTCGGACTTGAAGGAACGGGGCGCCTACAATCTGACCGGTGGATTCACCCGCGAAAACCTCACCGAGGAAACCCTCTTCCAGACTCCCGAGCAGAAGCAGCGCGTCGAGGCGTTGAACGCGGAGATTGCCGCGCTCACGAAACAGATCGAATCCCCGTCGGACGAGTCCCTCGCCACCGGCCTCGCCTCCTGGGAAGAAAAGACCCTCGCGCTGCACCGCGCCGGCACGCTCGCCTGGTCGGTCCAGAAACCCCTCGCGGCCACCTCCCCGCTCGGCACGCCGCTCACCATCGAGGACGAGGACCAGTCGATCGTGCCGGGCGGCGTCAATCCCGTGAACGACACCTACGTCGTCACGGTGCCCGCCCCTCTTGCCTCCATCACCGCCGTGCGCCTGGAGTCGGTGACCGATGCCCGATTCCCGGGCGACGAAGTCTCACGCGCGGGTTCCGCGTTCTACATTTCAGAAATCGAGGTCAGCGGAGTAACCCACGCCGGGGCGCGACCGGTGCCGCTGCGCCTGGCCGACTGCCAGACCAACGGTTCGATCGAACCAGGCTTTCCGGCCTCAGCCGCCGTCGACGGAGATCCCGCCACTGCGGCCTCATTCTACCGGTCACGCGGCGGCGGTCTGGCCCTGACCCTCGCCCATCCCTTCTCAGGGGGACCGGACGCGCGACTGATCCTGCGGATCCGACACCTCGCCTCGAAGCCCTACCAGAACCTCGGTCGCTTCCGCATCGCCCTTCACACCCTGCCCGAACCCGACCCGAATCCGGACGGTGTCCCGTCCCGCGTACTCGCGGCCCTTCAACTGCCCGTCGCCGAACGCAAGCCCAACCACGTGCGCGACCTCGCGGTTCACTACCGCTCAATCGCCCCGGAACTGGCCCCAGCCCGGACCCGGCTGCTGGCCGCGCGTGTGGAACGGGATTCCATCGTCGAATCCCTGCCGTCCATGCCCGTGTCCAAGAGTGTCGAACCCCGGCCGATGCGGGTTCTGCCGCGGGGCAATTGGATGGACGACAGCGGCGAGCTGGTCGAACCCGGGGTGCCCGGATTTCTCCGTCAGATCACGCCGGCCGACGGGAAACGCGTTTCCCGCCTCGACTTCGCCGAATGGCTCGTCGCCCCGGACAATCCTCTCACCGCCCGCACCTTCGTGAACCGGCTGTGGCGGCTCTACTTCGGCGAGGGCCTGACCCGCACGCTGGAAGACCTCGGCTCCCAGGGCGAGTGGCCCACCCACCCGGAGCTGCTCGACTGGCTCGCGGTGGAGTTCCGCGAGCGCGGTTGGGACGTGAAACACCTGGTCCGCCTCATCGTCACCTCCGAGGCCTACCGCCGATCCTCGCGGGGGACCCCGGTGCTCGACGAGCGCGATCCGCAGAACCGGTTTCTCGCCCGCCAGAACCGGTTCCGTCTCGAAGCCGAGCTGGTGCGTGACAATGCCCTCGCGATCAGCGGGCTGCTCTCGCCGCGCGTCGGCGGACCCAGCGCCCATCCGTATCAACCCGAGTCCTACTATGCCCCGCTCAATTTTCCCCGGCGCGAGTATGTGCCGGACACCGGCGAAGGGCTGCACCGTCGCGGGGTCTACACCCACTGGCAGCGCACGCTCCTCCACCCGAGCCTGATGGCCTTCGATGCACCGTCGCGCGACGAGTGCACGGTCAACCGTTCCACGTCCAATACGCCTCTCCAGGCCCTCGTGCTCCTCAACGACCCGACCTACGTCGAAGCGGCCCGCACCCTCGCCGAACGCATCCTGCGCGGCGGCGGATGGTCGTTCCCATCCCGACTCACCTGGGCCTTTGAACGGGCGGTGGCCCGACCGCCCGCTCCTGACGAAGTGCGCCTGCTCCGTCGCCTGTTTGACCAGCAGCGCGCACGTTACCAGGCCGACCCGGCCGCAGCCCGGGCCCTCCTGCGCACCGGCGCCAGTCCGGTCGCCGACGACCTCGCGCCGGCCGAACTCGCCGCCTGGACCGCAGTCGCCCGCGCCCTGCTCAACCTGCACGAAACCGTCACCCGCTCCTGACCGAACCGCCGCCCGACCATGACTCCGCTCGAAGCCCACGTGCAGCACCTCACCCGACGCGCCTTTCTGGGACGCTCAACCGCCGGACTCGGCAGCCTCGCCCTCAGCGCCCTGCTCTCACCGCGACTGTTCGGTGCCCCGGCCGGTGCAGGCGCCGGACCCTGGCCAGGCATCCTTCAGCCCCTCCACCACACGGCCAAGATCAAGCGGGTGATCTACCTCTACCAGGCGGGCGGTCCGTCCCACCTGGAGACGTTTGACTACAAACCCAAACTGGCCGCCATGCATGGCCAGGGCATGCCGGAATCGTTCACCAAGGGACAGCAGATCGCGCAGCTCCAGGGTCGCGAACTGAAGTGCTACGGGCCCCAATTCGCCTTCGAGCGTTACGGCAAGTCCGGCCAGGAAATCTGCTCGCTGTTTCCCCACATCGGCGGCGTGGCGGACGACGTGTGTATCATC
>JAEUGZ010000231.1 GCA_016794725.1 Opitutaceae bacterium
CTTGCTCACGAAGCTAACGTGCTTTCTTCGTGGGTGGTTTCAAGCGACTTTTCCACTTGCAGGCTCACCGGCTCCTCGGTTTCCACCGCGCTGCACACGATGTCGGTAAATGCATCCTCTTGCCTGACTCGAAGCTTACGCAATCGGGTGAGCTCAAGAACTGCGAGAAAGGTCGCGACCAGCACCCTGAGCGTGACTTTCTCAGGGAAGAGGTCGGAGAAGATGAATGACTTCTGGGTCTGTACCCGGAGCAGCAAACTTTCCATCTGATCGGCGACAGTCACTTGCTCGTCACGAATCTCCCCCACCACGAGTTTCTCGGCGAGACGCCGGAGCACGATGTTAAAGGCGTTCCAAAGCTCGATCCGATCGACGGCTTTGAGTGGGCGCTCGTGTTCGGCGGCGATTGCCTCGATCACCTGGCGGGGGAGCTTGTCCTGTTCAAACTGGGCCAGCGAGGCGAGCCCGCCGGCTGCCTCCTTGAACTTCTTGTACTGCAAGAGTTGGTGGACGAGCTCCCATCTTGGATCCATGGCATCGCTATCATCGTCAGGACCCACTGCGGCGTGCCCCTTCGGGAGCAACATCCGGCTCTTGATTTCCATCAGGGTGGCGGCCATGACGAAAAACTCGCCCGCAATTTCCAGGTCAAAGTGCTGCATCGAGCGTAGCACGTCGATGTACTGCCGGGTCACGGATTCGATGGGAATATCATAAATATCCAGCTCGTTCTTTCGAATGAGAAAGAGAAGCAGGTCGAGCGGACCCTCAAAGGCGGGCAGCTTGATGCGATAATCGGTGTCGGGAACCACAGTTGGGACGATGCTTGGGTCGCGCTCAGCCGCGGCAATGAAAAAGCGCGACTCCATCACTGGCGACACTGGTTAGTCCGGGTTGTGACGCAGCACGGCGACGTAGAAGCCATCGGAGTCGAACGTGGAGGGAAGTAGGGTATGTCCCCAGGTCTCGTTCCCCACGCCCTCAGCCTCCGATTCCTGCCATCGACTGAAGTTGGAATGCTGCTCAATGAAGCGCTCAATCACCTGCTCATTTTCGCTGCGTGCCAGCGAACAGGTTGCGTAAACCAGGCATCCACCCGTGCGAACGTGTTGTGAGGCTCGGGCCAGGATCTCGAGCTGGAGTCGGTTCATTTCTAACAACGTGGTTTGGGATGTCGACCACTTGAGGTGCGGCGCGCGGCGCCACGTTCCGCTGCCACTGCAGGGTGCATCGACCAGAACACCATCGTAGGTCCCGCTGAGTTTCGTCACGACTCGTACCGTCCTGAGTCGAGCACGGTCCACGCGGTGACGCAGTTCTGTCAGTGCTGTCGTGCGAACATCGTAGGCATCAACCTGACCGGTGGAGCCAACGAGTCGTGCGAGTTGAAGGGTTTTGCCTCCCGCACCCGCACAGGCGTCCAACCACCGTTCTCCCGGCAGAGGTCGCGCCTGTGCGATGACCCATTGTGATCCGATATCCTGCACTTCAAACCGACCCTCCTGAAAAGAGGGTGTCGATTCCACGTTGGCTTCGGTTTCCAACCGCCAGGCGTCTGCCTGCAACCGGGAAGGCCTCCAAGTCCAGCCCCGGGAGGAAAAGTCGCTTGCCACTGCCTGGACGTCATCGGTCTGCAGGCGTATCCAAAGGGGCGCCCGGATCGCGAGAATGTCGTAGTTGGGTGGTGCAAACGCCGCAGGACATTCCGCTTCGAACCAACCGGGCAATAGGGAGCGCGCTGCTTGCGGCACGCCGCGCGCTTGTGCGATTGCGGATTTTTCCGCGAGCGTGTGGGGGAGCTGAGGCCACTCGTCCACAAATGCAGCCTTAAGAGGCTGGGTGGCGGAGGTCGAGGTGCACAGCCAGATCAGTAGTTCGAGTTCCGTATCGCCGATGGGTGACTCGCTATTGCTGATCCATGGGTGGTAGCGCAGTGCGGTATAGAATAGTTCCCGGTAAAGGCGGCGGTCGCGCGAGCCAAACCCACGGTTGTTGCGCAGCAGAGACTCGAATCGGAACGGCAGGGCGCGATCCGTTGAAACATGCGGTGCCATCCGCTGCCAAAGATGCTGAAAGGTCGCCGCTTGGCGCTGTGCGATGATCGGGGATCCAGCGGCCATGCTAAGAATCAGAATCGTGCCGCTTCGACTTCCACCACGAATCCAAACGAACCCTCCCGGCGCCGACCCTCATAGAAGTTGAAGCCGTAGCTCAAGACCCAGAGGTTATCCAGCGTGTGATGAACTCCGTAGGTTTGTTGGACAAACCTGGCTTGCCGGGAGTCGTAGTGAAGCCGTGCGAAGAGCTCGTAGACCTCGTTCAGCCGGTAGTCCCCTTCCGCCACGTACTCTTCAATATTACTCTCCAGGTAGTGGGTTCCGAGTCGGAGTTTCCACCAGTCGCTGTTGGTCACCGTCAGACCGGTGTTCAGTTCCCGCAGTTTGCCGTCATAGGTCGAAAAGCGTTGATACAGGTCAAATCGCAGCCATGCGGCGGGTGTCAGGTTCAGCTCAGTGTGCAGGTCGGAGAGGGTGCGAGCGGAACCCGCGCGTTCCAATTTCGCATCCAGTGCGAGGTTGAAGTGAATCAAATCGCGCGAACCGTAATGCGCATCCCGGGTTTGGAGCGTATTGTCGATTTGGAACCTCAGTGTGTTTTGCTCATCGAGTTCATCCACATTGCGTTGATCTCCCAGTCCCAGAGGTTGGAGGTAGGTCGAAAAGGCTCGACGATCGATCTGCGGTATCTGACGGCGGCCCTTCTCGGCGCTGGGAACATAGCGGTAGCTGAGCCGCGGAGTGATCAAATGGCGGAGTCCGTCGATTTTCCAGGTTGGGTTTTTGTAGTCGAAGGTGGCACTGGCCCGCATTTCGGCATCAACTCCAAGTTCCTCCAACGTCCGGGTATAGGTGCCGTCACCACTGGTGCCCGACGTATTGGCGTAGTGAGTAACCTGGGCTCCACCGACGGGCGTGAGGGTCAGCCACTCTTTCACCGGCCAGGGCCGCGACAGCGAGTAGTGGGCGTTGAAACGGTCGCTCTTCAGTGTGGGGCCTGTGGTCACTGCGTCTTCCCGGAGCCGCACCAGTGACACCGCTCCACGCTGAAAAATCCCAAGTTCGCGGGTGCCGATCGAACGAGGAAGGAGCAAGAACTGAACTTCCGGTAGGCGCTCCTGAACCTGAAAGTAGCGATTGAGATTCAGGCGGGTCAGTCCGTTCAGGACGAAGGAAGGGGCGACATACTCGGCTTGAACAAACGTATCGGTCTGCTGCACAGGATAAAACTCCTTGGGCCGAAAATCGCGCAGGACTTCGGAGTCACTCCAGTAGTCCACATCAGCCACCAGACTGAGCGACGAAGAAACGCGCTGGCGGTGTTCCCAATGAAAAAAGGCGCGGTCCTCGGCGATCCTCTGGCCGAGCACGTCACGTTGCTTGTCGCCACTGTCGTGAATGAAACCACTTCGAAATGTTCCGGAAATAGACCGGTCTTCACCCTGCCGGGCGTAGCGACCCGAAGGTCCGGCCATGATACCCCGGCTGGTGAAGTAGCCAACATCGCCTCCCAACTCGACTCCAGGGGCAATGGGAAGTTGAGTGCCCACCTCAACAAAGGCGCCGAGGGATTTTCGATACCCTGCCCCGAGAGTCAGATAGCGTAAGAACACCTCGTCGACCGGAATCGGAAATCCGGGGAGAGGCAGGAGATTGATGGAACCAAGACCGAGCCATCCGTCCACCATCTCCATGCTCCGATCAGCACGCAGCACAAGGGACTTCGCCCGGGCGACCGGTGTCCACGGACCCAATTCTCGCACATGTGCAGTCGCGTCTTCCAAAGTCCATACGTCGCCGGAACCCTGGACACGGGTGCCGCTGACATAAATGGGATCCAAGCCGGCCCTGAGGTTCTTTACGTCGAATGACTTGTCGTCGAAGCGGTAGATCACTTCATCGGCGAGAAGTCGCCGATCGAGTTGCTGAAGAATGACGTTTCCGCGGGCCGAGGCAGTCCTCGTCTTGTCATTGTAGCGAATTTCATTCGCATGCAGGGAAGTGCCATCCTGGACCAGCGAGGCGTTTCCCTTCAGAACGGCTTCTCCCGTGGCGAGGTCGAAGGTGGTGGTATCTGAAACCAGGGCAGGCAGACGTCGGGCCGGCTGAGCTGCCAAGTTAGCCAATGCGGTAAACCCAATTGCGAAGTATGACCAGAAACGCACGGTCGCAGGGAACCGAGGTCCGGCGACGCAGGCAAGACGGTTGAAGGGGTTTGCTTTGGCTCTGCTTTCGGTAGGCTTCGTGGTGCAATTGCAGCGAGGTTGGCGCAGTTTTCGCTCACTCGCGTTCACGTTTCCTCCCACATCGACGAATTTCGTTCCCGCTTTTTCTCGCTTCAAATGGCCCAATCCTCTCCAGCAGAGCATTCTGTAGTCAAAGACACCTCGACCCTTCGTGCTGAGATTCGTGCCCTAGGTGCTGCGTTGGGACGCGTCATTGGTCAATTGGAGGGGCAGGAAACTTATGAACGAGTCGAGGGGCTCCGTGTGCTGGCAAAACGCGCCCGAGCAGGGGCTCCCAGTGGATCGTCCGAGCTCTTGCAAGCGGTTGCGCAAGTAAATCCAAGTCAGGCCTTTAATCTGGCAATGGCGTTTACCTTGTACTTCGAACTCATCAATCTGGCGGAAGAAAACTTCCGAATTGGTCTTTTGAGGCAGCGCCGAATGGCCCGGGGACGAGGCAAGGATGCAGGTCCCGCCCAACGCGAGTCGATCGAGGAGGCCATTGAAATCCTGAAGGCTCAGGAGGTCAGTCCTTCGACTCTGCAGGGATTGGTTGACCAAATGGCGATCGAGTTGGTTTTCACCGCCCATCCGACGGAATCCAAGCGCCGGACCCTGCTAACGAAGTTACAGCGCCTCGGGGCGCTGCTCCAGAAAGGGCCCGCCGCCCAATCCACCGGGTTGG
>JAEUGZ010000269.1 GCA_016794725.1 Opitutaceae bacterium
ATGGAGAAGTTCTTTGAGAAAGGCTATCTGGCTGAGGAGGAGTTCCGAGCGGGATTGCATCAGGCCATCCAGAAGCAGGTGTTTGTTCCCATTTTCCCCGTCTCGGCTGAGACCAACGTCGGCGTTTCCCGGCTGATGGACTTCATCGCGAAGTATGGATCATCGCCGCTTGATCGGGCGGAGGTTCCTGCTCACGACGTCAGCGGTCTGGCCGGGTCGGTGGCCTTGTCTCAACCCGAACCGGTGGCCTACGTGTTCAAGACCATGAATGAACCCGGCGTGGGTGAACTGTCGCTCTTCCGGGTCTACTCGGGCACGGTCCGGTCGGGGGACGAACTGCAGAACACATCCCGCGACTGCACCGAACGGCTCGGGCAGATTTACCTCCTCAATGGCCATGATCGCACGCCGGTCACGCATCTGAACGCCGGCGACCTCGGGGCCGTGGTCAAATTGCGCGATACGCACACCGGCGATACGCTGTGCAGTCCCAAGTTCCAGGTCGTGCTGCCCAAGGTCGAGTACCCGAAGCCCGACATTCACGCCTCCCTCAAGCTCCGCTCGAAGGGCGACGAAGACAAACTCGCGGTAGGTTTGGCGACCTTGCACCAGGAAGACCCGACTTTCCACTATCGCGTGGACGACGAAGTTCACCAAACGCTGGTGTCCGGCCAGGGTGAGTTGCACCTGCAGGTGATTGTGGAACGGTTGCAGCGACGTTTTGGGGTCAGTGTGACGCTTCAGGAACCGAGCATCCCGTACCGCGAGACCATTCGCGCCCAGGCTGAGTCGCTCTACCGTCACAAGAAACAGACGGGAGGGGCCGGCCAGTTTGCCGAGGTGGCGCTGCGGATCACACCCGGAGCGCGCAACAGTGGCGTGGTCTTCACCCAGTCGCTGGTCGGCAACAATGTGGACCGCATCTTTGTGGCGTCGGTGGAAAAGGGGGTGCAGACGGCATGCCGGGAGGGCATCTATGCCGGCTTCCGGGTCACCGACATCCAAATCGACTTCTTCGATGGCAAGATGCATCCGGTTGACTCCAAGGACATCGCATTCCAGGTCGCCGGCTACCACGCCCTCAAGGAGGCGTTTCACATCGCCATGCCGGGACTGCTCGAGCCGATCTGGAGTGTCTCCGTTGTGGTACCGGAGGAGGATGTGGGCGCCGTGCTGGGCGACCTGACCGCGCGTCGGGGTCACATCCTCGGAGTCGAGGCGGAGGGGCATTTCCAGAATATCCGGGCTCATGTGCCGCAGCGGGAGCTCTATCATTACAGCACCGTGGTTCGCTCGCTCACCGGCGGACGGGGACGCCATGCCGCGGATTTCAGTCACTATGCGGAGGTACCCGCCGATCTGACGCAGAAGTTATTGGTGGAAAAAGGTAAGGGAAATGGGACGGAGAAGAAGTAACCGTGGCGGGCCGACCGGGCCGGTGCCGGCGTGATTTGTCGCTTGCACCGGGTGCCTGCCATTGCGGTCATGGGAGGTTGCTATGATTGCTCCTGAAACCTTTTCCCACATCGAGAACATCAAGAAGCGCGCCGGCCACTTGTGGAGGTTTCTTTGACGTCGATCAAAAGCAGCGTGAGATTGAAGCCATGGAGGCGCAGATGGGAGCGCCCGAGTTTTGGGATAACAATGAGCGGGCGCAGAAGCACATCGCCAAACTCAACATCCTGAAACGATCGGTGCTGCCAGTCGTCGAGTTCCAAAAGAAGCTCGGCGACGTGGACGTGATGATCGAGTTGATCGACACGGCCAGCGAAGGAGAGAAAGAGACCTACGCGCTCGAACTCGACCAGCAGGTGGCAGGCATGGTCGAGGAGTTAGATCGCATTGAAATTGGCGCGTTCCTGACCGGGCAATTCGATCGCAACAACGCCATCCTTTCCATCCAATCCGGTGCGGGCGGCACGGAGTCCAATGACTGGGCCGACATGCTGTTCCGCATGTACTCCCGGTGGGCCGATCGCCGTGGATTTTCGGTGGAGGTTCAGGATGTGCAGGCAGGGGACCAGGCCGGCATCAGCAAGGCCACCATGCTCATCAAGGGCGAGAACGCCTACGGTTATGCCAAGGCGGAGCGCGGCGTGCACCGGCTCGTCCGGATCAGCCCGTTCGATTCCAACCAGCGCCGGCACACCTCGTTTTGCGCCATCGATGTGATCGCTGAGATCAACGACGAGATCAAAATCGACATTCCAGAGGACGAACTGCGCATCGATGTGTACCGCTCATCAGGCAAGGGCGGTCAGGGCGTCAACACCACCGATTCGGCGGTTCGCATCACCCATATTCCCACGGGAACGGTGGTCGTCTGCCAAAACGAACGCTCCCAGCTGAAGAACAAGGCCTCCGCCATGAGCATCCTCAAGGCGCGGCTCTACGAAAAGCGCATGGATGAACAGCGCAGTGAGATGGAGCGCTTTTACGGAGAAAAAGGCGAGATCGGCTGGGGAAGCCAGATTCGAAGCTATGTCCTTCAGCCTTACCAGATGGTGAAGGACTTGCGCACCGGCGTAAACACCAGCGACACCCAGGGGGTGCTGGACGGCGACCTCGACCGCTTTGTCACGGGGTGGCTGCGCGCGGGTTGCCCGCGTCACCGCAACAAGGACATTCAGATCGAAGAGTAACCGGGCGGGCGGGCGCATCGTTCGCGATGCGCTCCCGTGCCGTCGTTCCGGAGCCGGAGCTCGGTCCTGTGACCCGTTACCAGCGGTCCGAGGACTGGGAAGCCGGACGCTCGAAGATCCACGGACGCGTCGTCGGGGCCACCAGCGGGGGCGGCACAAAACGCACTTTGGCGCTGCTGCGCTCGCGGTCGATGCGACCTTCGGCCGGACGCGTCGCGACAAAGTCAGACGTGACTGTCGCACCCGAGGAAGGGAGGAAGCGGCGTTTGATCTTGGCGGGAAGGAGGGCGGCGAGGGTGTTCACGGCGGACGGGCGCTGACGGACGTGGTGGGTGGGTGTGGATACAGTCTACTACGCTTTCTTCGGCACACAGGAGTCATGGTTTGCAGAAAAAACCAAAAAATCGTGATTTCCCACGTGGCCGTTGAAACGCGTGACACGGTGGGAGCTGCCGTGTTCCCACTTCTTTTCAGACTAGGTAGTTCAACGTAGTTTTCACCTAGGGTGGGTCCCCCGTGCGAGCGAACGAGGAATCGAGCGTTGGACTTCGCTCGTTGGGCTACTTTTTATCCACCACCCAGACCGTCCACGTCAGTCCGATGGAAAAGAGGACAATTCCTGAAAGTGCAAAAACGGCTGTGACCACATTCTTGGGGAAAATCAGGAAAAGACCGACCATGACGAAGTTTCCCACCAGCAGTCTCACGGCGTAGTTGCGCGCCCGCGGTCGGGGCGTGTCAGGTCGGGTTGAGGGCGCGAGGTCAATTTCGCGGTGGGCCGTCAGATTGGTCTCCAGGTGGGCGGTGGCGCCGTTGGGGTCTGGCGCGGTCGAGGGGCCATCGGCCCGGTTACGCTCCGTGCCCCTGGTCCGCAGGGCCAGTTTGGGAGGATCGGTGGGGACGTCGGAGGCCATGGAGGCGAAACTCGTTCCCGTGGTTGAAATGCAGTCAGACCGGTACCGGGGTGACCCAGCAGAGATCCGTTCTTGTCGAAGCGCAAGCCCGGGCCCCAGTCAGTCGTCGCGGAGGGCTTCGATCGGGGAAATCTGCGACGCCCGATGCGAAGGCAGCAGCACCGCGAGGAGGACCACGCTCGCCATGACCAGGGTTGTCAGAGCCAGCAATCCCAGGTGCAAGGGCTGGATGCCGAAGAGGATGGATTGCATCGCCGTGCCCGTGGCCCAGGCGCCAAGTCCGCCGAGAAGCAGGCCGCCCCCGAGCAGCTTCAGCCCCAGGCCGATGAACTGGGCGAGGACCTGCTGCGGCAACGCGCCGAGCGCCATGCGCACTCCGATTTCGCGGCGACGCTGACCCACGGCGTAGGCGAGCACCCCGTAGGTTCCCACGGCGGCCAGGGCGAGGGCGACGGCGGCGAAGATCCCCGCCAGCACGGCGGGCGAGCGCCGGGTGATGAGGCTGTCGTCAATGCGTCCCTGCATGGGCTTCAGGTCGTCGAGGGGCAGCTCGGGATCCAACTGCAGCACGGCCTTTTGTAGCGTGGGAGCGAGGGCTGCGGGAGCGATGGCGCTGCGGGCCACGAGGGAGATCCCATTGGATGAGTAGTAGCGGTAGGGAAAATAGACGGCCCCCTGAGCGGAGGTGTCCGACAGGTCACCGTGTTTGATGCTCCCCACCACACCGACGATAGTAAACGCGTCCGTTTCCTTGAAGGCAGGGCCATTGGTCAGCCGCCGCCCCAGCGCCGACTGGTTGGGCCAATACCGTTTCGCAAAATCAGCGTCGACCACACAGGCGCGGAGCGACGGATTCTGATCCGCGGAGTTCAGGAATCGACCTTCCAGCAGCGGAATGCCCAGGGTTTGCCAGTACTCACCGGCCACGCCGGCCGTGTAGTGGGCTCGGATGGGATCCCGGTCGGACAAGACCACGCCCTCCACCGCGATGGCATTGTTGTCGTTGCGTCCCGAAAAGGGCAGCGCCGTCGTCACCCCCAGTCGCGAAACGCCCGGTTGAGCGCTCAGCGCGGGCAACAGGCGCTCGACAAACGCGAGTCGTTCCTCGTTCTTGGGGTACCCTTTCCAGGGCAGCGAGAGCTGGCCGCTGAGCACTGGGGCGGCGTCGAAGCCGGCCGGGGTGGCGAGCACTTTTTTCAAGCTCAGACCGAGCAGGCCCGCGCCGGCAAGGAGGACAAAGGCAAGGGCAACCTGGGCGACAATAAAACCGTGCCGGAGTCGCTGGGCCGCCCGGCTGACGGTTCCGCCCCGGCTTTCAGTGTGCAGCACGGTGGCGAGCCGGCCCCGCAGGGCAAACGTGATGACAGGTGCGGCCAGAACGGCACCGATTGCGAGCGAGAGAACCCAGGCGAGCAGAGCGACCCGCAGGTCGAATTCGATGCTGGCACCCAGCGGAAGTTGATCCGTCCCCAGAACCGAAAGCAGACGAATGCCCGCCGCGCCGACGGCGATCCCGATCAGCCCGCCCATCGCAGCCAGCAGCAGCGTTTCCCGCAGGATGTCGCGGCCGATGTCTCCGGCGCTGGCGCCGAGCGCCTGGCGAACCGCGCGCTCCTTGGCTTGTCCGCTGGCGCGCACGAGGAGGAGATTGACCAGGTTGACGCCACCGATGAGCAGGAGAAACAGCACGCCCCCTTGGAGCAGGATCAACATGGCCCGGACCTCGCGGACGTGATCGGTGTGAAGATCGGAGACCGTCGTCGCGAACTTTGCGCCCTTGAGCAGGGCACGGTGCGGATCGGATTCGACCTGCTCCGCGTTGAAAGCGTCGATCTGAGACTGCGCCACCGCCAGGCTGACTCCGGGCGCGAGCCGGGCAATCTGCTGGAAATTGTTGGAGTGACGACGGTCGGGCGCGCGTTCATCCGGATTGGAGGCAGCCGGAATGTAGAAAAGCGCCTTTCCTGACAGGAAGCGAAAGCCGGCTGGCAGGACACCAATCACCGTGACCGGCAGACCATCTACCGTGAAGGTGCGGTCCAGGACTTTCGGATCCGACTGAAAATAGCTGCGCCAGAACGAGTCGGTGATGACGGCGACTCCGCTGCGAGCGTAGGCCATTTCCTCGTCGGTGAAGGTGCGTCCGAGCGCCAGGGGCACTCCCAAAGTGGAGAAGAACTCCGGAGAAACCCGATCGCGTTGCACTCGGGTCGGTGACCCCGTGGCACCGATGATGGCATTGCCTTCCTGTCGGATCGCCGTGGAGGAGAACGCCTTGACTGATTCGCGTCGCTCGTAGTAGTTCGGGAGCGAAGCGCCGGCGCGCGGCACCCCGGCCCCGGGATAGCCGTTCACCACCGCCACCAACCGGTCCGGTTCGGCAAACGGCAGCGATCGAACCAGGATGGCGTCGATCACTGCAAAAATGGTGACGTTCGCACCGAGGCACAGGGCGAGGGTGAGCAGAACGGTGGTGGTAAAGCCCGGCTCCCGGGCGAGCCGTCGCAACGTCTGTTTGAGTTCGCGGAAAGAAAACAGGGAACGCACTGACCAAGAACCCGGCCGACCGAGCTTTGGTTACACAAAAAGTGAAACCGGTGACGAAAGGAGGGTGGCGCGGCGATCGTTTCCGGTTATCGTTCACGATTCGCATCGGATTTGAGGCCTGACAGGTCCGGCCGGATCCTGTGCGATCATAAGTATTAGCCTACCCTGTCTCTTCCCCCTATGAAAACGTGGTCCCGCAAAGACTTTATTCGTGCATCGATGATTGGCGGAGGCGCGCTGCTGACGAGCCGTTCCGCTCTGCTCGCCCAGAAGGCACCGGCCGCGGCTGCTCCGGGCAGCGCCAATAGCGACATTCGGGTGGCGGTGGTGGGTGTCCGGTCGCAAGGCGCCGGGCACATGAAGACGTATTACAACATGCCGGGCACGCGTCTCGTCGCGATCTGCGATGCGGATCGCGACGTCCTCGGTGCGCGGGCCGCGGATGCGGCCAAGGAGAACATCCGGGTCGAGACCTACGTCGAATACCGGAAACTTCTTGAAAACAAGGATATCGACGCGGTCGTGATCGCCACGCCCAATCACTGGCATTCGCTCATGACGATCTGGGCGCTCCAGGCGGGCAAGGATGTCTACGTTGAGAAGCCGCTTTCTCACAACATTTGGGAAGGCCGCCAGGCGGTCGAGGCCGCCCGCCTCTATCGCAACCGGATCGTGCAGGCCGGTACGCAAAACCGGTCGTCGGTGGACATCATGAAGGCCATCGAGTACGTGCGGTCCGGCCAGCTGGGCAAGATCCAGCACGCCCGCGGTCTCTGCTACAAGAAGCGCGACAGCATCGGCAAGACGAGCGGCGCGCAGATTGTCTCCCCGAGCATCGACTATGATCTCTGGACCGGTCCGGCCGATCTGGTGCCGCCCCACCGCAATGGCAGCCGTGGCACGGTGCACTATGACTGGCACTGGTTCTGGAATTATGGTGGGGGCGACATCTCCAACCAGGGTATCCATCAGGTGGATGTTGCCCGCTGGTTCCTCGGCGAGGAAAACATGCCCCCGACCGTGATGAGCATGGGCGGACGTTTCGGTCCCGCCGATGACGCGGAGACCCCGAACACCGAGATTTGTGTCTATGGCTATGAAAAAGCTCCGCTGATCTTCGAGGTGCGCGGGCTTCCGATGAAGGCAGGCATGAGCGCAATGGATGCCTACAAGGGCGCCCGCGTCGGCGTGATCGTGCAGTGTGAGGGCGGATACGTGCAGGTTGGCGAGAACGGCACCGCCACCATCTACGACATGGCGGGCAAGAAGCTGCAGGCCTTTGCGGAGAGCACCCTGGGCACCCACCGCCCCAATTTTGTCGAGGCGATGAAGTCCCGCCGCCAGGAGGTCATCCGGGGCAAGATCGAGAACAGTCACATTTCAACCGGCCTCTGCCACCTGGGCAACATCTCCTACCTGATGGGGAAGGAGCAGCCGAATTCGGAGATTGCGGAGGCGATCAAGTCCGATCCGCTCACGCGCGAAACCTATGAGCGCACGATCGACCACCTGAAGGCGAATGCGGTTGATGTGTCCACGGTGCCGATGGTGCTTGGACCATTGCTCACGTTCGACGCCAAGACCGAGCGCTTCGTCGGGGGCAATGCACAGCTCACGGCCCGGGCGAACACGAGCCTGCTGCTGAAGCGCGAAGGCCGAGGCGAGTACAAGGTTCCGACGATCAAGGCCGCGGTGCACGCGACCTGAGGCGGCGTCACCCTTCGATTGCCTGGGTCCACGGCGCCCAAAGCGCGTCGTCCGGGGTGCCAAAACGCCGGTCCGCTCCGGCGGACCGGATCTCCATGCGTGTTCCGCTGAGCTGGTGAAAGCGGAACGGCGTGCCCCAGCGATCGCACAATTCACCCCGCTCGTTGATCGCCTGATGGTGGGAGGAAATGAAGGCGACCCCGAGGCGATTCCGGCCACAAAGAGCGGCCGTGATCTCGTCGTTTTCGCCCACCGGATTTCCTTCGGAGCGATAGGTGGTCAGCCAGGCAGTGAAGACCTCGTGCAACACGCGGAGGTCTTCATGAATGGTGCCTCCGCTGCGATTGAGGGGATTGGCCACGTCCCCGGCGGCATCAACGATCGCCGACGCCGCCAAGGCGTCGTCACGACGTCCGGCCCGAGCCGGAGTGGAAGGGGCCGAAGGCGTGGCCGGGGAGACGGCCGAAGGCGTGGCTTGCGCGCTGCGTGGGGTGGCGGGAACCGAGTCGGTGGGCCAGGCAAGGCGGAGGCCGACGGCAACCACGACCAGGGCTAGGATCACTTTGAAGGCGCGGGCATGCATGGGAATGAAGGGAGCGTGGACCGAGTGGTGCGGGCGGGCCTAGCGCTGAATCGCGCCTGAGGGCGTGGTGGTGATCAGATAGATGGCCGAGCGCCAGCGCTCGAGGCGATTGGCATCGGTGGTTGCCGCGGGCATCGCATTGAGGGCCGTGACAATCCGGTCCGTCACGGCCGTCGGCAGCGTGCCTCCGGCGAGAAGGACGTTCAACCGGTCGACCAGCACCTGGGGCGTTGCCGCCAGGCCCAGGGTGGTGGCATCGAAGCGGAAGCCGATCGTCTGGTTGGCGGTGTCCGTGGCCACCGCGCGATTCGCATAGATGTACCCCCGCAGGAAGTTGGGCACCGTGATCGCGGTGTTGTCGGTGAGAATCTGGAACTCGGGTGCGTGCAGTCCGGCCTGGGCGAGCACGCCGGGCTGGACATAGGCGGGTTCGAAGAAGTTGAAGACGGTGGGCGCCTTCAACGGCGTCTGAGCCAGGTTGAAGTCGGTGTTGCCGGCGGTGATGGCGAGGCGACCGCTGTTGTAGTCACCGCCGAGACCCCGCAGCAGGGCGCTGGTGCGAAGCATCGGTTCCTTCAATTTGCCGTAGCTTGCGCTGGCGGTTGCCGTGGAGGAACGGGCCTCGTAGTCGGTCAGAATCGCCCGGACCACCGCCCCAAGGTCGCCGCGCACGCCGCTCCCGTTGTTGGCAAAAACCTGGGCGACCCGGTAGACGTATCCCGGGGTCGGATTGCTTGTCACCAGTCGCTGGATCAGCTGGCGCGAGATGAACGGCCCCGTGTTTGAGTGATTGAACAAGGCGTCCAGCGTGTCCTGGACATCCTGCGTTCCACTTTGGTTGGCCGGCAGGATCCGCCCGCCGATGATGGTCTTGGCTCCAGTATCGTGGTAGGTTGGATACAGACGCATCGGATTGACGTAGTCGGAGGCCGATCCGTAGAAGCTCGGATTGGTCGCGGTTGAGGCGAAGGCCCAGCCGGTGAAGACCTTGGCCGTCTCCGCGATGGTCTGCTGGTCGTAGACCGGGATGGGCAGGCCATTGAGATCGAGCACGAGCGAACCGTCCGGGTGGAGCTGGTTGAGGCCGACCGTGAAGAGCTGCATGACCTCCCGCGCGTAGTTCTCGTCGGGGAAGGTGAGCTGCACGCCCTGGTTGTTGAAGGTCGCCTTGGCATTGCGCAGGTGACTCAGGTAGATGCCCATGATCGGGCTGAGGGACACGTCCTGTAGCAGCGTGCGGAAGTTGCCGAAGGCATTTCTCGCCAGCATGTCATTGTAGGCGGCCAGTCCGTTCGGGGTGCCGGCCAGGGTGTCGTTGTTTTCGGATACGACAAAGATCTGGCTGAGGGCGAAGGCCACCCTCTGGCGCAGCTGGTCCTGTCCCTTGACCGCGATCCGCCACCAGGCGGCCTGGCGGTTGGAATTGCTCGACTCGGTCGCGCCGCCCGGAGCGGAGAACTGGGTGAAGTCGAGGTTGGTGGCGTCCACATGGAGTGACACCGGGGCGCTGACCTGATTGCTGATCCAGGTGGCGAGGGCCGAGCGGGGCTGGCCGACAAGGGCGTCGATCTCCGCCTGTGTCGGGCCAAAGGTCGCCTGGGTCAGGAACCGCGACACCTCCGTGGTGGTGAGCCCGCCGGTCGGCAGGCTCGGAGGCGCCGGAGGCGGCACGAAGGACGAACTGCCGGTGGCGCGGACAAACGTGCCGACAATCTCGCCGCCCGGGAGATTGACCGTCTGAATCGAGACGAAGACGCGTCCGTCCTGCAGGGCGGTGACAATTTCGGAGGCCTGGAGATTCGCGGTCGAATTGATGTTCCACGGCAGGCTGTTCACCTGTCCGTTGGGCAGGCGGAACAACTCGGCTCCGACCTGGTTGGATTCACCCAATCGGAGATAAGCCACGGTCTGCATGGACGTCAGGCCGGTGAAGTTGACGCTGACGGTCGCCGTGGAGTTGTCCTGACTGAGTCGCAGGCTGGCCGTGCCGGCCGCGGTGGAGCCGGTGACGCCAGCGGGTACCCGCAGACTCGAGATGTAGAGGGTTCCGCCCTCCGTGATGAGGCTGACCGTGGCAGTCCGGCTTGAGACGGCCCCTGACGAATAGGAGGCGTGCGGAAGCAGATTGATCACCACGGTGCGGGGGTCGCCAGTTGACGGAGATCCTGTCAGGGCCGTGATGGTGAGGGAAGTGCTGTACTCGCCGGCGGGGATGGTGACGGAAGTCGGCAGCGGGGCAAAATCGATCCCGGGCACACCCGTGCCCTGGATGGAGTAGTAGACCGTCAATGGCTGGGCGGGGTTTCCCGTGCGGTTGAAATTGACGACGGCGGGTGCGCCGCTCCCTGCGGTCGTGGTGGCCACGACGGCGCTCAGGGGTACGCTCGACAAGGGTGTCGGCGTGGGCGTCGGGGTCGGTGCCGGCCGGGCCGTGGGTGCAGGAGTTGGGGTGGGACGGGGAGTCGGCGAGGGAGCTGGTGTCGGCCGGGCGGTGGGCACGGGAGTGGGAGTTACCGCCGGGGTGGGAGTGGGTGTCGGACGTGCCGTGGGCGTGGGTGTCGGGGTGGGTGACGGTGTCGGGCGGGCCGTTGGCGTCGGGGAGGGAGTCGGGGTGGGACGCGCGGTGGGTGTAGGAGTTGGCGTCGGCGCTGGACTCGGGGTCACCGTGGGCGTCGGAGTCGGCGTGGGTGAAGGGGTCGGGCTGGGAGCGACCGTGGGGGTCGGGGTGGCCGTGGGGGTTGGCGTGGGCGTCGGTGAAGGCGCAACGCTGGGGGTGGGTGTCGGTGTCGGCGACGGGGTGGGTGTCGGTTCCGGGGTGGGTTCGGGCGTTGGAGTGGGAGTCGGAACCGGGGTCGGGGACGGAGTGGGTCGGGCCGTCGGAGTGGGGGTGGGCGACGGAGTGGGAGAGGGAGTGGGTGTGGGTGAAGCGGTGGGTGTGGGCACCGGGGTCGGAGTCGGAGCAGCGGTCGGGACTGGGGTGGGCGCAGGGGTAGGAGTGGGCGCGGCGGTGGGGACAGGCGTGGGCGTGGGTGCGGGCGGTGCGTCGGGCGCGAAGACCGTCATCGCGGCGGCTTCGTTCCGGCCAATTCGGTAGTCGCTGTGACTGAGCAGGCGAAGCACGACAGTCTTGGGTGGGCGTATATCGTCCGGTGACGGAATCGTCAGGGCCTTGATTTCAATCCGAGCCTCGCGGACTCCGGATGCCATTCGGACAAAGTAGGGGATGCCGGCGAAGTCGATGCCGGCATTGGCGGTGCCCTCGAGAGTGAAATTCACGGTGATCTCCTCGCGGGTGGATCCGGAGCGCGAGATCATGAAAGCGCCCAGCAGCCGGCGATCGACGCTGGCCGAAATGGAGGCCGTGCTGACACTGATCGTCGGAGGACCGGGAGGGGTCAGGTCGTAGACCTCCACCAGTGCGACGCCCTGGCTGCCCGCGGTGCCGCCCACCAGAATCGAGTATCCACCAGGAGCGAGCTCCACCACCAGTGCCGAGTCCTTGGAGTCCGGCGAACCGAAAGCGAAGGCGCCACTGGCCAGTGACGCTGAAGCGACGGCGGCGCCGTCGCCTGCCGCCCAATCATTGTTGGAGGCCAGAGTCCGGCCGAGCGTGTCGACCACGGTCAGCTCGGGGTCGGCCAGGGCATCCGTCACACCGAATGGAACCAACGACGGGCCGACGGCGCGGATGAGCATGCGCCGTTTGTCGAGGCCCGGGGCCACCGTCAGACCGGAAATGGCGATTTGAGCACCGGTGCCGACAAAGGCCCGGGTCGAAAGATTGAGCAGGCGTGCATCTCCGGATACATCATAGACCTCGACCAGAGCCACGCCGGTACGGCTGTCGGCGCTGCTGACGCGCACGGTGTAGGCTCCGGAGGACAGGGTGACGAGGACGGAGGCGTCGCGACCGGTGGAGAGAGGGAATGCGCCGACCGCGCTGAAGTCGGCTTGGGTGGCACGCACGTCGGGTGATGCCGTGGTCCAGTCGTCGTTTTCGAGGAGCAGGCGTCCCTGCGAGTCGAAGAGCTCGAGTCGTGGATTATCAATGACACCGGTCACCCCGAAAGTGGCCAGCGAGGGCCCGATGGCACGGATGAGAATTTGTTTGGGCGGGCCTTCGCCCACGAGGAAGCCGGCGATCAGCGCATTCACGCCGGTACCGGCCTGGGCACGGGTCGAGAGGTTGAGCAACCGATCATCGAGGGCAGCGGCACGAAGGCCGGTGAGGGCTGACAGGAAGACCAGGACAAGGACCAGACAAGTGGGTGCACGGAGCGCGGGCATGGGCCGATAGGGGCAGTGCGGACCGTGGATGGGGAATAGCAAAAGGGGGGCTCCGGGGTCAAAAAAGGATAAAGCCGACCGGGGGTGTCGTGCAGAATCAGTTGCGACCGGCGCGAATCGCACGACCTCATCCGTGCAAGCTGCAACCTAGAGAAAGCTGAGGCGATGACCTAGGGTGCGGCCCGGGATTGCACCGGGACAGGCGGGACCAGCGGATGGAGAATACTCCGGCAAAATTGGTCTTGCGCGAAGGTGCCTTGCTCTGGCAGGCGCCACGTGTGTCACGCTGGCAGGTCCGGAATCAGTGAGTGCGAGGCGGCCGGGGACGTTCCCTACGGCGGAACCGGTATTGGATCCGAGACGCACCCAACGCGGGCTCGACAGCGGGTCCGAAAGTCGCCGCTCTGGGCGGATGAACCGCCGCCGACTGACCCTCCGCCTGTTGCTTGCGATCCTGTTCGCCGGGGCGCGACTCACTGCTGCAGAGGAGGGGCCGGCGCCTTTTTTCGAGGCGGATCAGCCCTTTTTTCAGACGCAGGTTGAAGTGAGTGCGGACTCGGATGCGGTTGCCGGTGACCTGGTGGTCCGTGGTGTGCTCCTGCCGGCCGGCGTGGACACGTTTGTTCTCTTTGATCAGGAACTGTTGCGTCCGGTGGCTGCCTGGCGTGCTCCCGCGGGACAGCCCCCCATCACCCTCATGACGATGGCGCAGATTTCGTACGCATCCCCGCGCCGCAAGGTGGGCGCGGACCATCCCAGGCCAACCGGGTCGCTGTGGTGGCAGAGTTCGGCCCACCCAGGCGCGGCGGGTGCACTGGAGCGGCTCCGGCTCGACCCGAGAACGCCGGGAAAGGCGGGTGAACACGGGCGTGGTCCCCTGCCGGCGACGCAAGGCCGATTTGACGGCATCGACACCACCGGGGGACCGGCCGTGCTCTGTTATCACGTGGAAGGAATTGCGCTCCGCGAGCAATGGAAGGCCCGCGAAGGCGACGCGGGACTGCAGGTGCGGCGTGAATTGCGCGTCGCCCCACGCAGCATACCCCTGCACTTCGCGTTGGGGCGGGCCTCCGGGTCGGAGTGGACGCGAGTGGAGGGATCGAGTGCGACGGCGGACCACCTCCGCGTCGACTGTGACCTGCCGGACGTGCGTTTTTCGGTCGAGGCGGGTGAACTCATTGCCACCCTGGCGCCCTCCGCACAGGCCACGGACCTCACGTTTTCGTGGACCCATTCCAGCGTCGGGCCCGTCGCAGCCACCGTCAGCCGGCCACCGGCGCCGTCAGCGGGCCCTCGCTGGCCCGAGAGCGTTTCCGCTGCGGTGAACCTGGGCGTGCTCAAGCAGAATGGCCTGGAGCTGGATCTCCTGGCGGTGCCCGAAAACAACCCCTGGCGCCGACGGGTGCGTCCGGCTGACCTCGCCTTTGTCGGATCGGACCGCGCGGTGGTCGTGACGTATGATGGCGACGTCTGGTGGGTGGACGGCGTGGGTGCGGCCGCCCCGGCCTCGCTGCGGTGGAGGCGTTTTGCCTCGGGACTGCATGAACCCCTGGCCGTCGTCGCTCCGCACGGCGTGGTGCAGGTGGCCACGAAGAACGGCATCGTGCGGCTGCATGATCGCAATGGTGACGGAGAGGCGGACTGGTATGAGAATTTCAACGACCAGATGATCCAGAGCCAGTCCACCCGGTCGTTTCCGCTCGACATGGCGCTGGGGCCGGACGGCTCGACCTACGTCACCCAGGGCGGCATTGTCACGACCAGCGGCATCAAGTCCGGAGGCGCGGGAACGGTGCATACCGGAGCGGTCCTGCGTATCGCCCCGGACGGGCGCAGCGCGCACGCGTTTGTGACCGGGGCGCGCGAACCGTTTGTCACGGTGCATCCCGTGACCGGAGTGGTCACGGGTTCCGATCAACAGGGGCACTTCACCCCGTCGTCGGTCGCGTACCTTTTTCGCCAAGGCGACCACTTTGGCTTTCCCGAGGAGAACCCGGTGAAGCTGACGCCTCCCCTGGTCTGGATTCCCCACGAGCAGGATAGTTCATCCACGTCGCAGGTCTGGATGATCGGGGAGGGGCTCCGTCAGTGGAACGGACGGCTGCTGCACCTCTCGTATGGGACCGGACGGCTTTTCCTCGTTTCGCCGGATCTCGATGCCGCGGTCCCGCAGGCGGCGGTGATCCCCCTTGATCTGAAGACCGACCTGCCTCTGCTGCATGCCCGCGTGCATCCGGACGGGGCGGCGGTGTTCCTGGCTGGATTTCAGATTTGGGGAACCCGCACCACCGTCCCCTGGATTCTCGGGCGGCTTCGGGCCGGTGGCACACCGACCGTCACCGCGGTGGCGGCCCGCTCGGGAGCCCAGGGCGTGGTGCTGGAGTTTGCCGTGCCGGTGGACCCGGCTTCGCTCCGCCCGGAGGCCGTGTCGGCGAGGGCCTGGAACTATCGCCGCAGTTCAGCGTATGGAAGTGGCCGTTACACGCCGGACGGCTCCACCGGCACGACACCCTGGCCGGTGGGGCAGGTGGCGTTGGGAAAGGATGGGCGCACCGTGTTTGTCCATCTCCCGGACGTGCCGCCCGTCATGCAGCTGGAAGTGCGGCATGATTTTCGATCCGCGGCCGGCGACGAACTGCGGGGTGTGGTCTATTTCACCGTGCATCAGCAGACGCCGCTCAACCTGGCGGACCTCGGCCTGCAAAATCTCGACCTGAGCAAAAGTGTGGCGCAGGTGACACGGTCGAAGGAGGAACCGGCGACGGTGGCGATGGGCAAGGCACTGGCGGAGAGCCTCGGCTGCGCGGCCTGCCATTCCGCCGACGGCACGACCGAGGGCAAGGTCGGACCCACCTGGAAGGGCCTCTTTGGCACCAAACGCACCTTTGTCGACGGCACCAGCGAAGTGGCGGACGAGTTCTATCTCCGAGCGAAGATCCTCGATCCCATGAAGCGCCGCGTCACGACCACCCCCGCCGAAATGCCAAGTTACCGCGGAGTCGTCGGCGAGCAGCAACTTGAGGCGCTGGTCCTGTACATCCGCAGCCTGCGGCCCGGGCTCGCGACGGAGAGCCGCTGAGCGACCTACATGCCCGGAAATCCACCCTTGCCCCGCATGGCTTCCATCTGCCGCATGAGCTTCTTGGAGCCGCCGCCCTTGAACATGCGCATCATTTTCTGCATCTGCTGGAATTGCTTCAGGAGCTGATTGACCTCGACGACCTTGACTCCCGCGCCGTTGGCGATGCGGAGGCGGCGGTTGCCGTTGAGGATCTCGGGTTTGCGGCGCTCCTGCTTGGTCATCGAGTAAATGATGGCCTCGGTCCGCGCCATCGACTTCTCCGCGTCGCCTTCCAGTTTCACCCCGTTCATCCCGGGCATCATGCCGAGGATGCTCTCCATCGACCCGAGCTTCTTGATCTGCTGCATCTGCGCGAGGAAGTCCTCGAGGTTGAAATCCGCCTTGCGCAGCTTGTCGGCCATGCGTTCGGCTTCCTTCTGGTCGATGGACTCCTGTGCTTTTTCGACGAGGGACACGACGTCGCCCATGCCGAGGATGCGTGAGGCCAGGCGATCGGGATAAAACGTGTCGAAGTCGGCGGGCTTTTCGCCGGTGCCGATGAATTTGATCGGCACGCCGGTGATGGCCTTGATCGAGAGCGCGGCGCCGCCGCGGGCGTCGCCATCCAGCTTGGTCAGGATCAACCCAGTCAGCTGCAGCGCCTCGTGGAATGCCTTGGCGACATTGACCGCCTCCTGGCCAAGGGCGCCGTCGGCCACGAGCAGGATCTCGTCGGGCTGCACGGTGGCGCGCAGGCGTTTCACCTCCTCAATCAAGTCGAGGTCGATCTGCAGACGGCCGGCGGTGTCAAAGATGATGCAGTCCGCGGTCGCTTCCTTGGCAGCCTGCATCGCAGCCTGGCCGATGCGCGGCACATCCTTGGAGGTGCGGTCGGCGTAAAAGGCGATTTCCTCCTGCCGCGCCAGGATCTCCAGCTGGTCAATGGCGGCGGGACGATAGACGTCGCAGGCCGCGACCAACGGGCGGTAGCCGCGCTTCTTCAGCAATCGCGCGAGCTTGACCGTGGAGGTGGTCTTGCCGGAACCGTGCAGACCGACCATGAGGATGCGCAGGGGTCGGGCTCCGGAAAGGGTCGTGGCGCCTTCGCCGAGCAAGCGGACGAGCTCGTCATGGATGATCTTGACGATCTGCTGTCCCGGGGTGACGCCCTTGAGCACCTCCTGGCCGGTGCACTGGGTTTGCACCCGCTCGACGAATTCCCGCGCGACCTTGAAGTGCACGTCGGCGCCGAGCAGGGCGGTGCGGACCTCCTTCAAGGCCTCCGCCATGTTTTCTTCGGTCAGTTTGCCGACGCCACGCAGATTGCGCAGCGCGTGAGAGAGTTTGTCGGAGAGGGACTCGAACATGCGGACGATGACGTTGTCCGGCCACCCTCCGTGAATCCACGAAAAAGTTGAAACCACCGACCGTACTCCCTCGCCCAGGGCTCATTCCGGAGGGAAAAAACCGCGCAGGAATGTCGCCGGATGCCCTTTCCCGGCTGAGCGAGATGAAGCCCGCCAAGGCCAGGGTGAGCATAATAACCTGATTTAAAATAGGTTACGGAACGCTCAGTTTCGGTCGAAGCAAAGGTGTGACTTCTGCCTGTAAATTTCGGTGATCCTTCGTACGGTTTCGGGTCCCATTGCCATGATTCTTCCGAAATCGAACCGCCTGTCCGCCGACCAGCTTGCCGAGATTACGCAGATTGTAGGCGGATTTGGCTGCCGCATCCAGCCGATCGTCGGCGCGGTCCGGACCATTTATGCCATCGTCGGCGACGAGCGCGACGACCTGATGATCACCCGGTTGGAGGGGCTGAACTACATTGACCGAATCGACAAGATCCAGTCGCCGTTCAAGCTCATGGACAAGCGGTCCGATCTGGCCAGCCACCGGATCCAACTGGGTTCGGTGACCTTGGGGGAAGAATTGCTGGTGATTGCCGGCCAGTGCACGATCGATCCGAAGAATCCGACGCTGATGTATGAGACGGCCGCGGCCGTGAAGGAAGCCGGCGCGCATGTGCTGCGCGGCGGGGTCTGGAAGCCGCGGACCAACCCGTATGCGTTTCAGGGTGACGCAAAGTCCCTCGACATTCTGATGGAGGCCCACCGGCGCACCGGCCTTCCAGTGGATGCCGAGGTCATGGACGAACAACAGTTGAAGCTGGCTCTCGATGCCGGGGTGCACATGTTGCAGGTGGGAGCGCGCAATGCCCTCAACTACTCCCTGCTGCGGGCGATCGGCCGGGCCGTGGCGGAACGCGACACCGTGGTGCTGCTGAAACGGTCCCTGCACATGGGGCCCCTGAATGAATTTCTGTCCGCGGCCGAGTACATTGCGTCGTTCGGCAATCCAAACATCCTGCTTTGCCCCCGCGGCACGTCACCGACGCTCGATGGGTATCGGAATCACCCCGACGAGAGCATCACCCCGCTGCTCAAGGAAAAGACCTGGGCGCCCGTGGTGGTGGATCCGTCGCATTCGGTCGGCCGCGCCAGCTACGTGCCGGCCTGCGCCCTGGCGGCGGTTGCCTACGGCGCGGATGGACTTTGCATCGAGGCCCATGTCAAACCGACGCAGGGCATTGGGGATGATCCGAAGCAGGCGGTGACGCCCGATGTATTGGCGGAGCTGATTGCGCAGGCGCGGCAGCTCTGGACCCTGAGACGTCCGACCAAGGTGGAGGCGGGAGCGTGAGTCGGCCGACCCTGCTCCGTCGGGTGGGGACACCGTGCCTCGGTGCGCTGGTGCTGACCCTGACGCCGCTGCTGGGTGCGGCCACGATGGTTCAGCTGAAGAGCGGGGCGTCCGTGCGAGGAGAGGTCTTGTCGGAGAAGCCGGACCGCGTGGTGGTGGACCTCGGATTCACCTTGCTGGCCATTCCCCGTGACGAGATTGCGTCGCTGAAGGCAGAGGAGGCGATGGCGGCCGCCGCGACGGATTTCGTGGAAGAGGGACTCTTCCGAACCGCGTCCAACGCCCCGATCCTTTCCGTGAAGGAAAACGTGGACCGGGTGGCGGAGGCGGTGGTGCAGATTCGGACCCCGGTCGGGCTGGGTTCGGGTTTTTTTGTCCATCCGTCCGGCTACATCATCACCAACGACCACGTCATCGCCGGCGAATATGCCCTGTCGGTCACCCAGTACCGGCGCGGCCGCGGGGAGCTCGATCGGGTGCAGTTCAACAAAGTCCGCGTCGTTGCGCTCGATGCCCGCCTCGATCTGGCGCTGCTCAAGATTGAGGATGCGGGTGACACCGTGTTCCCGACCGTGCCGCTGGGCGACTCCCACACGACGACGGATGGCCAGGCGGTCTTTGCCATCGGCAGTCCGCTCGGTCTCGATCGCACCGTGTCCAATGGCATCATCAGCCAGCGGGCGCGAGCGATGCAGGGGCAGATCTACCTGCAGACGACCACGCAAATCAATCCCGGCAATTCGGGCGGCCCCCTGTTCAACCTCCGCGGGGAAGTGGTCGGGGTGAACAACATGAAGGCGATGGCGGTCGGGGTGGAGGGACTCAATTTTGCGATTCCTGCGGCGGTGCTGAAGGATTTTCTGCGCAACCGCGAGGCCTTCGCCTTCGATCCGCGGAATCCGAATTCCGGTTACCGCTACCTTTCACCGCCCGAGCCGGTCAAGGCCCCGGTGCGGGCCGGGCGGCGTGAGATGGCCCCGTGACCCGACCGGGTCCGAGGCCGCGTCTGTATCTTCCTTATTTCATGATGACGTTCCGTTCCTGTCGCGCTGCGGTCCTGTTTGCGGCCGTTTGCCTGGTTTATCCGGTGCTGCGCTCGGCTCCCGCTCTCACGCGACTCGTCCCGGAGGACGCCGCCGTGGTCATTTCCCTGCGCAAGGTGCCGGAGTTCGCAACGGCCATGAAGGCCTCTCCGCCCGGACGGATGTTCGCGGACGAACAGGTGCTGCGCTTCTTCGGCCCCCTGCGTGCCAAACTGAATTGGGAGCAGATGATGGGGGTGTTCAAGGAAGGGACCGGCACGACCTGGGACGACATGCTGTCCTGGGTGGAGGGCGATGTGTTGGTGGTCCTGAACGATTTTTCCTTCTTGCTCGATCCCGAGACCCAGAATCGGGCTCCGGTGGTGCTGGCGCTCGAAGTGGGAAAGAACGCCGCCAAGCTGGAGCAGGTGTTGACCGACCTCACGGCCCGCGAGGTGGACGCCGGCCGTGCGCAGGTGGAAACGGAGTCATTTTCCGGGATTGGCATCCATGTCCTGCAGCTCATCAAGCCGCCGGCGCAGGATGCCGGCGCCCCGTCCGCCGATGTGGATCCCCAGGCGCCGGTGCGCACGCCCCCGCCTCTGGTCTGGGCGTTGGTCGATGGAGTCTTCCTGGCCAGCGTGGACAAGGCGGCCGTGATCGCACTGGTCGACGCTGCCAAACGCGGCGGCGTGGATGCTCCCCTCGAACGGGCGGCCCGCTGGGTCCGGCTGCAGGAGCGGGCCGACACTCCCGCTCTCTCGCTCATGGTCCATTTTCCGGCGATCCTTCCCACGCTAGAGGAGGCGCTCTCGAAACAGGCCGGGGGAGACGCTCCCAATCCCATGGGAATCGACATGACCAAGCTGATCGGCACCTTGGGTCTCGACGCGTGGGGCGATCTGTACGCCACCCTGAATTCGAGTGAGGAGGCAACCGTGAGTCACTATGGGTTGACGGCAACAGAGATTCGCGGCGCACTGAAACTCTTCCTTCCGTCTGACGGCACCTTTCCCAAGCCAGCCTGGATACCGGCGCAGTGGGCGTCGGTGGGCACGTTTCGCTACAGCCTGAGGTCGGCGTATGAAACCCTGGAGTCGACCCTGAGAGCGGTCAGTCCGGCCATTGATCAGATCGTGCAGACCCAGATCGTGCAGATGAACAAGCAGCTCAACCTGGACCTGAAGCGCGACCTGATCGGCAGCCTGGGGGACGAGGTGCTGCAGGTGCAGTTCCCGGCCAATGCGGCGCGTGCGGGTGCGGCGGACCAGCTCTACGGTTTCTCGCTCGCCAACGCGGCCGCGTTCACCCGCGCCCTCGATGAATTGAAGAAACTGGGCGGACCGGCGATGGAAATGTTCCTCGAGAAACGCGAGTACCTTGGACACTCGATCTACTCCTCCGCCACGCCGTCTTCCGGAGGGCCGATGGCGATGGGGGTGTCCTATGTGGTGACTGACCGCTGGTTCCTCCTCAACGTCGGGAGCGCGGCGCCGATCGAAGCGGCGCTCCAGGCGATGGCGGGGCAGGGTGACTCATTTTGGGACAAACCCGAGGTGCGGGCCGCTCTGGCCCCGGTACCGGAGACGGCAAGCGGCTTTCAGTTTCAGGATATGGCCGTCCTGGTCTCGTCGATCTTCGATTCGATCACCACCCAGGCGAAATCCTTGCCGGCGAAGCAGGCGGACGGGGAGGACGGACAGGGGCCATGGATCGATGCGACGGAAAAGCCGGACCTCGACCGTGTGCGTCGCTACTGGGGCGGTAGCGTCAACTACAGCGTCCGCGATGCCGAGGGATTCCACGGCGTGGCGCGGCTTTCCCATCCCCAGCCATGATCCCTCTTTGCCGACTAAAGCGTACTCTGGGAGCGGGCCTGGTTGGCTGGGTGACGCTGAACCTCGTTTCCGCCCCCGCGCCTGCGCCGACGTCCGGAAACGACATGGTGGCGTTGGCGGGGCCCGAGGTGGTCAAGCTGGACTGGAATACCCGGGCGCTCACCCCGGTGGACATCGATGGGGATGGGCTGACCGACCTGGCGGTGGTGAACAATGACCGCGCCGCCGTGGAGCTCCTGCTGCAGATCAAGCCAGGCGCTCCGCCGCCGCCGGTCGGTCGCAAGGTGACCACCAGCCGCTGGGAGCCGGTGCTTGAGGATGCGCGGTTCCGCAAGGTGCGGGTCACGACCGGGATCACGGTGCTCGATCTCGTGGTGGCGGACCTCAATCACGACGGGCGTCCCGACCTCGCCTACACCGGCGATCCGCAGAATCTCACCGTCCGATACCAGCAGCCCGATGGCGACTGGAGCGAGAAAAAGATCAACGACGCCCCGCTGCCGCTGGCGTTTGTCGGTTCGCTCCGGGTGGCCGATCTCGACGGGGATGGGCGTCTCGACCTCGTCATGCTTGGCCAGAAGGAACTCGCGGTGTTTTTCCAGGACTCCAGCGGGGAGCTGCTTCCTCCCGAAAAGGTCGCGCTTTCCGACGAAGGCGCCTACGGTATGGAGATTGTGGATGCGGACGGCGATGGACGCCCGGACCTGCTTCACCTCAGTTCCGGCAGCCGGGACGGGGTGCGCATCCGCCTGCAGACCGCCCCCCGCCAGTTCGGTCCCGAGCAGGCCTTCCCGTTGAAACCCGCCCGCAGCACCCTGCAGGTGCTGACCCGCGCGGATGCGCGGACTCCGGCCCTCTTCGCCTATGCCCAGGATCAAACCGGGCACATTGGTTTCTTTTCGTTGGTCAAGCGACTGCCTGATCCCGACCGACCCCTCGCGGAGCTCCGGCCCCGCGTGTTCACGCCCCGCATCAACGTCAAGGCGGCCGCGGCGTATGTCCTGGGTGATTTTGACGGGAACGGAGCGCCGGATGTGGTGGTGAGTGACCCCGACGGCGCCCAGGGCCTGCTCTACCGGCGTCTCAAGGACGGTGGGTTCACCGCGGCCGAGCGTTTTCCCTCGCTCTCGGATGCCCGGAGTCTGGCGGCGGGCGATTGGGATGGCGATGGCCGGGCCGAGTTGTTTGTGGCCAGCACGAAGGAGCAGGTGGTGGGGGTGGCGGCGTTCGCCCCCGATGGCCGGTTTTCGTATCCACAACCGCTCCCTTCAGCCGGGCGGCCGCTCGGTTTGGCTACCGGTGCGATCCTGGGCGATGGCGCCCTGTGGCTGGCCGTGCTGAAGGATGAGGGAGGCAAACGAGCGGTCGACCTGTGGACTCGCCGGTCCGGTCTGCCGGAACGCGTTCAATCCGTGCCCGTGACGGGCACCAAGACCGATCCCAAGGGTGTTCGCCTCGTGGATGTGGACCAGGATGGTCGACTCGACCTCGTGGTCTTCACCGCGCTCGAATCGCTCCGCGTCTGGCTGCAGACCGATCCCGACGCGGATGGAAAACCCCAGTTCCGCGATGTTTCGAGTGCGCCGGCCTTTCGCAAGGGCCTCGTGGACAACCTGGAATCCGCCGCACTGACCCTGGCCGATGTCAATGGCGATGGCCGTGCCGAGTTGCTCATCGGACGCTCGGGTTTTGCCCGGGCGCTTCGGCTGGGCTCGGACGGTCAGTTGACGGTGCTGGATCAATACAATGCCCGGGATGCGGCCGGCGAAATCTCGACCGCGTTTGCAATTCCGGCCCGCAAGGGCCAGGCGCCCTGGGTGGTGCTTTACGATCGCAAGGGTGAGCGGCTCGAGGTGCTGAAACCCGATGCCAAACGCGTCTACCAGGTGGTGGACACCCTGCCGGTCGGCAAGATCGACGTGGTGGGCACGGAGGTCCGGGTCGATGCCGCAACCGGACGTTCCGAGGTGTTCATTTTCGGAAAGGACCGGTTTTGGTGGCTGCCCCTCGGGCAGCCCGGACTGGCGGTTCAGGATGAAGAAAGCTATGCGACTGACCTGCCGGAGATCGGCTTCAGCGACGTGATCGCGGGTGAATTCACCGGCGACCGCCGTCTCGACCTGGCCTGCGTCGATCCCCAGCAGAACGTGCTTGAGATTCTTAGCCGTGATGATTCCGGAGCCTGGCAGAGCCGGTTGCACTTCCAGGTGTTTGAGACCGACGACCATGCCAGCCAGCGCAAAGGCAGCCCGCTGGAGCCCCGCGAGACGATCATTGCTGATGTCACCGGTGATGGCCGCAACGACCTCGTCCTGCTCGTGCACGACCGCATCCTCGTTTATCCGGCGAAATAACCCACCTGAGACTGGGCTGGGCTTGCCCTCCGCGTCTGGTTTGGCGATGAGAGAGGATGCGCATTTCACTCGTGATAACGGTGATCGGGGCGGATCGCCCGGGTTTGGTGGAATCGGTGGCCTGGGTCGTGGCGGAGAGCGGTGGAAACTGGCTGGAAAGTCGCATGGCCCGGCTCGGGGGACAGTTTGCTGGCATCGTCCGGATCGAGCTTCCGGCGGAACGGGAGACGGCGCTGCGTGCGGCGCTGGCGGGGATCCAGGAGAAGGGCGTGATGGTGACGATGGGCGGGGCCTCAGTGGCCGAGCCCGAACCCGCCGCTCCCGGACGCACGGTCGCCCGACTCGAATTGGTCGGACAGGACCGTCCGGGAATCGTCCGCCAGATAACGGGAGTGCTGGCCTCGCACGGAGTGAACGTGGAGGAGCTGACGACTGGAACCGAGAGTGCGCCCATGTCGGGCGGTCTCCTGTTCCGTGCGGTGCTCCAGGTGTCGCTCCCCGCTGCGGTCAAGCTGGAGGCCGTGCGGTCGGACCTCGAGGAGATTGCCGCGGACCTGATGGTCGACGTCGACCTGAGGGCGGCGATTTAGCGGCCGCCGCGGGCGGGACCGTGCAAGGACGGATCGCTCCTACAGCAGATTCAATTGCGCGTCGTCGACCGGCGCGACCGTGATTTTCTTTTTCGGCCGTGCCCTGGGAGCCTGGGCCGGCAGTTCGACCGACGCGTCGTCCGACTCCAGCTTGGCCAGTATGGTCTTGGCCCGTTCGATCACGCTGAGCGGCAGCCCGGCGAGGCGGGCGACCTGGATGCCGTAGCTGCGGTCGG
>JAEUGZ010000277.1 GCA_016794725.1 Opitutaceae bacterium
TCAACCCGAAGACAACGCCAGACGATCCCCGGTCAGTTCCTGCCACTGCCTGATTTTCCACGTCAACGCGCGCTGCGGCTCTCGGTAGTCCGGGCGGCCCACGAGATTGATGGTCTCATGCGGGTCGCGGTTCAGGTCAAACAGCGTGGGAAGATCACAATCGCGCAGGGAGAGCTTCAGGCCCTCCGGTGACACCACCGTGCGGGTGGATTCGTTGCGGACGGTTTCCAGCTGCTGGTCCGTAGCTCCCGCGACCGGGGCGGGTGCATCCCCGGCGTCGTCACGGTCCTTGGGATTCGGAGACCACGCGATAAAGACGGGTTCAGGCGGCGCATTCTCACCCTCCAGCACGGTGCGGAGGCTGCGGCCCGGGAGATCGCGGTGGGAGCCTGCGCCCTAAAGGTCTAGCACGGTGGGAAGGAAATCGATGTGACTGACCGGCCGGTGATTCCGGTGGGCGCGCAACCCCGGTGCCCTCAGCATCCATGGCACCTGAACCGCTCCTTCATACATCACGCTCTTTCCAAGCATGCCATGGTACCCCATTTGATCCCCGTGATCACTGGTGAAGACCACCACGGTCTGGTCGCTTTGGCCGGTCGCATAGTCATCCCGGCGCTTCAGCAACTCCGGGAGCAACGGCACGTCCGACGGCATGGGCAGGTTGTTGGCATTGACGCCGGTCTGGTGTGGCCAGCGACCGCTGAGAAGGCACCCCGGGACGGGATGCAAACCGGGTGAACCACCCGGGTATTGGTCAAAACCGCTGACTGCCGCGCCAGCCCGTCGAGGTTGGGCGTGCGAGTAACGCGGTTGCCGAGAAATCCCAGCGTATCGGATCGCTGCTGGTCGGTCCACAGGAAGAGCAGATTCGGGGGACGCTCGGGTGACTTGGCCCGAAGTCTGGAGGGTAGGATCGTCAGACCTGCCCCGGCGGCGGACAGGCGAAGGAAGTCGCGTCGCGGCAGACGCATCGGCGTACCTTACCAGCAAGCCGTGCAGTTTGCCTCTGGTTTTCTCCGACTTGTGTTTGTACGAACGCGCCTAGGAGCTCCGAGAGCGATGGGTATGGTTGGACCTGACGTGATCGGCTCTGCCCAGTGCACTCCCCGGCAACTGTCGGTGTCTGTTGAGGGTGTGGACTGCCTCTCATCGCGAAGTGGCTCTTCTTGGCGAGTCGCCGGACGTAGCGAACGTGTGGGCGGACACGGAAACCAGAGCGGCGCTGGCAGATTGACCCCGTGAGCGATGGACCTCGGCACTGGGGTGCGGTCGCTGTTGGCCGAACGCACGCCTAGTGGGCTGGGCTCGTTCACCGTGCCAATCCCGGTCCATCGGGGCGAAATACGCTCGGGATGATCCATGGAATCATCGCGCGCCGCCAGTCAGGCGACGCCGAGATGCGCAGCGAGTTTGGCGAGGGTCTGGTAGCCGAGTTCCACGGCGCCGAACCCGATGCCGGCCTGGCGTTGCTGCTTGGTCGGGTGCAGCTGGCGCAGGGTGAGGACGGTCTTGCCGTCGCCCTGAGAGTCGAAGGTGAGCGTGACCCGGAACTTGCCGGGATCGTTGTCCCGGTCGACGCCATGATCGAACACCAGCAGCTCCGGCTCCTTGATCTCCAGATAGACGACCCGGTTGGTGTAGACGGTGCCATTGGGCGCCTTCATGTCGAACCGCCACCGGCCGCCCACGCGCACGTCCATCTCGTGGGTGGTGGTGACGAATCCCTGGGGTCCGAACCAGTGGGAGATGTGCGCTGCATCGGTCCAGGCCTTGAACACCAGCTCGCGCGGTGCGTTGAAGACTCGGCAAAGCACGATCTCACGGTCGAGCAGGCCTTCGTGGTTATTCTGTGGGTACATGGATTGACTTCTGTTTCTTGGTTTTGGTCGGTGACTGCAATCGCTGAAGATAGTCCTCCAGGCGGTCGAAGCGCTCCTCCCAGGTGCGACGCGTCGCTTCAGCCCAGGCCGTGATGTCGCTGAGCGCTTCGGGTCGAAGTCGACAGGGCCGGCGCTGGGCGTCGCGGCGGCGCGTGATCAGACCGGCCTTTTCCAGCACCTTGAGGTGCTTGGAGATGGCCGGAAGGCTGATATCGAATGGCTCGGCCAGCTCCTGCACCGTGCCTTCTCCGGTCGCGAGCCGTGCAAGGATCGCGCGACGCGTGCCGTCGGCGAGCGCGGCAAATCTGGCGTCGAGAGTGGGGGTGGAGGGGGGCATCGCCGGTGATTCTGTATTTAACCGAATGGTTAAACAAGCTGGTTGGAGCGCGGTGACAAGCTCCTTTTTTCCCCAGACGCCGGACGACCGTGTCAAATCGTCGGGAGTCAGGCTGATGCGTGGGTGTAAACGGGTCCGCGGTTCGCTCCCTGCCGGGTGAGGCACGGCCGCGACGGGTATCGTCCGTCACCGTCTCTCCCCTGCCGGCGCGGGCCGACCTTGGGGAGATGAAGGAAAGCGTCGGCGGAGCGACGTCGTCCACCGAAACCCATGTACAATCGAGACGGTTGTTCTGCGGGCCTGAAAGTCCCGCGGCCTCGGCGAGGCCACCTCCAACGGGGACCTGGACGTTCTTCAATTGAGGGCGTCGCTTCGACGACACCGGTTGCGCGTTTCCCACCCCTTGACAACCTGGGGTGTGTCTTTACTGCCGGTGCCGGTCGAAGGTGAGGATCTGGGGCGGGAAGGTCCGGCCGGTGCGGCGCGCCTCGACGGTGGCCTTCCGTTCCTCCTCGTCGATCCAGAAGGTGAACCATTCGTGGGCGAGCCGGCTCTGGGCGGGATTGAAGCCGGCGGGCCACTTCACGTAGCGGGCGTAACCCACCCGAAAGTACGGAAGCGACCACCCGTTGACCCAGGTGGCGTCGTTGAAGATGATCTCCTCGATCGAGGCGGCGAGACGCTTGATCTCCTCCATCGTCGAGGCCCGGTCGTAGGCCTCGATCAACCGGTCGAGCTCCGGAATGAAGGTCATGGTCAGGTTGTTGGACTGGACGCGGATCTTCCGGGGATCCGGGTTGGGGCGGCCGGCGGCGCTGGTCGTGACCGGATTGCCCGCGGCGTCGAGGTAGGCGTCCTCATAGGCGTTGGAGCCGTGGTAGGATTCCCAATACCGTGGATAGGGTTCCGTCGCCTGCATCAGACCGACCAGGGCGATTTCGTGGTTCTTTTCCTGCATTTTCTTCCATCCGGTGGTCTGGTCGAGCACCTCGATCCGCAGTTCCAGCCCCGCCTTCAGCGCCTCCTGCTTGAGGATGGTCAGCATGTCGGCGAGGTCGGGTCGGTGCGTGGTGACGGTGAACGACAGCCGCTCGCCCTTGGCGTTGCGGAGAACACCCTCATGGTCCTGGCTGCCGAAGCCGGCGCGGGCGAAGTGGGCCCGCGCCTTTTCCGGGTCGAACCGGCGGTAGGTCAGGGTGGGATGGGCCCGGAACGGGAAGCCGTCGGATTTGGTCTCGAGGCGGACCGCGTCTCCGCGGAAGAACTGCTGGCAGACGAGGTCGAAGTGGATCGCGTGCTGAATTCCCAGACGCACCTCAAGTTGGTCAAGCAGGGGCTTGCGGGAGTTGAGGTAGAGTCCCCAATCCGCCTGGGGAAAGCGATTGTAGAAGGTCGCCTTGACAATGTAGCCGTCACGGACGGACGGGTGGTTTTCAGAAAGCGTCTCATACCACAACCGGGGTGTGGACAGTGGATACAGATCGAGATCGCCCCGCGCGAAGGCTTCGGCCGACTTGTCCGTGTCACGGATGATCTGAAGCCGGAAAACGTCCGGATTGAAGCGTCCCCGGTAGAAGCGCTTGTCCCGCGCCCACCAATCGGGGTTGCGTCGGAAGGTCAGGGAGCGGCCCTTTTCGATGTCGCGGTCGGCGAGGACGTAGGCGGCGGTGGTGGGGACGAACCGCCACTGGAACCGCTCGATCCAACCGGGACCGAAGTCCTTGTAGGCATGCCGGGGGAAGGGAGTGAACTGGCACAGGGCGTTGAGCAGGTCGGGCTTGGCCTGCTGACCGGTGACCGCGAAGGTGAGGCGATCGTAGACGGTGATGGATTCGTAGTTGATCGTATAAAAGTTATTGAACCACGGCTCGACCAGGTGCGGGCTGCGGAGATGGTAGAAGGTGAAGACCACATCGTCGGTCGTAATCGGACGGCCGTCGGACCAGCGGGCATCAGGGTCGATCCTGAAATAGGCGGTCCGGGCGGCGGCATCGACGGCCCAGGTGCGGGCGATTCCAGGCATCATGCGTTCCGGCTGGTCCGGGTGTGGCTGGACCATCCGGACCGCGGTGAAATCGTTCAAGTACTGACGGAAGTTGGCCGCAGCGTCCGGGCCGACCGTGCGGAGGGTGCGGGGAAAGTCCTGCAGGTAGTAGGTGAACGTTCCGCCCTTTCTGGCGTGGGGGTCGGCGAACTCCGGCAGGTCGGAACCGTCCTCCCAGCGGAGATTCGCGGGCAGATCGGCCACGGTCTTGAAGCGGTAGAAAGTCGGTTGTTCCTTCAGGGTCCGGGCGAGATCGGCTTCCATGTCCGGAAGCGCGGCTGCGGCGACTGGGGACGCGTCCTTGCCGCAACCTGCGAGCAGCGTGAGTGCGAGGACGGCCCAGGTTGCAACGAGTGGACGGAAGGGAGTGCCGGTGGGAAAATGCATGGGGAGGAACGGTGCGAGGACGGTTCGAAATCGCGGGTGGGAGATGGAGCTCCCGTCGATCTGGCTGTGTCCAGTGATCCGATTTTCGTAAGCGGGCGCCGGCTAGGGACATGACCAGCACATCGGGCAGAGGCTGCGAGTCAATGTTCCATGGAGCAAAGGTGGTTTTTCCAGGAGCGGACCCAAATACGGCTGGCCCCCGTCCGCCAGCGCCGTTCATCGTGACCCCATGTTTGAAATCACGGGTACGGTCAAAAAGATCTTCGACGAACAGACGTTCGGCAGCGGCTTCAATAAACGCGAGTTTGTGCTCACGATTGAGTCGGGCAAATTTCCCCAGGATATCAAGTTTGAGTGCGTCAAGGACAAGGTCGCTCTCGTCGCCGCCCTCAAGCCGGGCGCCAAGGCGAAGGTGTTCTTCGATCTGCGCGGTCGCGAGTGGAAGGAGAACTACTACGTGAACCTCAACGCCTGGAAGATCGAGCCCGTCGGGGTCGCCCCGGCCGCCCAGGCTGATGGCGAAGATGGACCCCTGCCCGAGGAGCCGGGGCAACCCGTCGACGAGGACGTGCCGTTCTGAGCAACAGCCGCCTACCCTCACGTGTCCCCTCGAACGAGTCCCGCGGGGTCGCGTGGTTGCTGCCCGGGGCGGTGCGACTACTCGGCCCGCAGGGCAACCACGGGGTTGACCCGAGCGGCGCGGCGGGCGGGTATCCAGCAGGCGAGGAGCCCTACGACCGCCAGAAAGAGAGCAACCAGGCCGCAGGCCACCGGATCGAACGGACTCACACCGAACAGATACACCCGTGCGAACACGGCGAGCACGACGCTGAGCGCATAGCCCACGACGGTACCCCAGGCCACGAGACGAAGGGTTTCCAGCACGACCCCGGATGCGACGCGGCGAGGCGAAGCACCCAGGGCGACCCGGATGCCAATCTCCTTCACGCGTTGGTTCACCGCATACGACATCACTCCGTAGAGCCCGATGACCGCGACCACGAGCGATAGACCGGCGAGGATCGACGCCACCCAGGCCACAACGCGATACTGCAGGTAGGCTTGGGCAAACAAGTCATTCACCGTCTGCAGACGCGGGGCCATTCCCGTCACATCGCGTCCGACCTGGTGCAGCGTCGCGACGGACCCCTCGGCCACGTTCACTGTGCGGATGAGCAGGTAAGCTCCGGCTTGGGTTGGCGGCGGCGCCGGGAGAAAAACGATGGGACCACCGCTCTCCCATGGGTCATACACTCTCGTATCGCGGACAATGCCGATCACGGTAAGCGTAGTGGCCGGCGCGTCACCTTCGTTCTGTCTTTCCGTGCCTTCGGCGGAGCTTCCGGTGACGACCTGGAGCGGAACGTCAAAGTGCTGCCCCAACGCGTCCCTGCCCGGCCACAACGCACGAGCGGTGGCCTCGCTGATCACCGCCACTCGGTCGTCTGGAATTTCATCCCGGTTCAAGTAGCGTCCCTGGACCAACGGGAGTTGGAGTGTCGTGAAGTAGCCGGCCGAGACAGCAAGCTGCCGGACCTGCACGAGGCGAGCTTCCCCCGTCGGTGTATCGCGTACGGATACGCGCGCCAGCTTGGAACCAAACGGGAACTGGGGCGTCTCGCAGACCATCGCCACCTCGGACAGCGCGCGGACGCGCTCCCAGGCCTGCCGGCGCGCCGCGTCGATCTGTCCGGCTCCAAACGTGCGCGGCACCATCACCTCCATCGTGAGCAGTCGGGACTTGTCAATGCCGTGGTCGTAAAACTGCGTCCGCAAGGCGCGATGAACAAGCAGCCCGGCAATGAAGATCAGAGCAGAACTCAATGCGAGCTGCGCGACAACGAGAACGTTCCGAACCCGCGAGAGCCTGACGCCGCGACCGAAGACGGAACCTTCGCGATTGAGCGCAGGCAGGACATTGCGACGGGTCACGTGCAAAGCGGGCAGGAGCCCTCCAGCCAAACCCGCCAACACCGAAACGGTCGTCGTAAAGGCGAATACACGGTAGTCCGCCGTGAGGACCAACCCAGCGGTGCCTTCGCGAGCATAGGGCTGCATGTCGAGCAACCAGGGCCACACGAATCGAAGCATGGCTGCAGCCAGGGCCCATCCCAGGATTCCTCCGAGGAGCCCCAGCACGACACTCTCGGTGACAAGCAACGCCAGCAGGCGGCGGCGGGTGGCTCCGAGCGCGCTCCGTACCGCGAATTCGAACTGGCGCGTCATCGATCGCGCCAGGATCAGATTGGACGCATTGGCGCAGGAGATGACAAAGACGGCTCCGAACATGCAGACCAGCGGAAGCAACAACAGCAGGTTTCGCGTGCTCAGATTGAGATAGCTTGAAGCCTTGGTGAGGACGATGACCTCCCCGGTGCGGGCACCTTCATGACGCCGCACCAACATCGTGTTGGCAATCGACCGAAGCTCCTCCGCGGCCTGTTCCGGCGAAATTCCCGCGCGCAGTCGTCCCGTCAATGTGAAATTTGTGGCCGTCAGATCCGTTCGCCACGACTCGCCCGGACGCATCAACATGGGAACCCACCCCATCCGTGCACCGGGTTTCGTGCCGTAGAAGTCCGGACCGGCCACACCGACGACGCTCAGCGCCTCCTCAGCGAGACCGCGGAAACGCAAAGTCCGGCCGATCACATTAGGATCGCCACCCAGATAGTTTTGCCAGAATTGATGGCTGAGCACAATCACGGGCAGGGCGCGGGAAGCGTTCTCATCACTCGGTATGAGCGGCCGACCCAGCGCCATCGGCACGCCGAGCACGGCGAAGTAGTTGGGTGAGACCGTTTCGACACGAAATCCGGCGCTCTTCACACCTTTGGCGTCAATGTACTCGGCCGCGTCCGCGGGTTCCACGCCAATACCGTCCGCGGCGGCCAATCCGGAAAATACGCTCTGGTGTTCACGATACGTGACGAAGTCGACATGAGACATGGCCTTCGTTTCATTCCCCTTCCCGTCCAGCCGGGTAATCGTGAACAGTTTTTCACTCTCCGCCACCGGCAACGGGCGGAAGGCGGCGGCGTTGAACCAGGTGAAGAGGGCGGTGTTGACCCCCAGGCCGAGTGCGAGCGTGAACGCGACGACGAAGGTGAAGCCCGGATTCTTGCGCAGCGAACGGACCGCGTAGCCGAAGTCGCGCACGAGGTGCTCCAGCCACACCACGCTGCGCGCGTCCCGGGCCTGTTCCTGCAGCTGCGCCACGCCGCCGAACTCCCGCTGGGCCGCCTGGCGGGCCTCCGTTGGAGTCAGGCCGGCGGCGAGATGACGTTCCGTCAGGTCCTCCAGGTGAGCCTGGAGCTCGGCGTTCATCTCGGCTTCGAGCGACCGCCGACGTGCAAAGGCCCCGATTCGAAAGAAGAGGGATCGGAGGCGGCGCATGGGAGCTGGGACTGATCAGGCCTTGGACAGGACAACCTGCACCGCCGCGGCCATCCGCTGCCAGTGTTCGATTTCCGAGGCGAGCCGCTTCCGGCCGGCTGCGGTCAGCTCGTAGAACCGGGCCTTCCGGTTCTTTTCGGATACGCCCCACGTGGCCCGGATCAGTCCCTCCGCCTCGAGGCGGTAGAGCGCCGGATAGAGCGAGCCTTGTTCAACCCGGAGGACATCGGCGGAGACCAGGTGGATACGATCGGCGATGGCGAGCCCGTGACGCGGCTCGTGCTGGAGTGAACGCAGGATCATCATGTCGAGCGTTCCGTAGATCAGTTCGGTTTTTTCCTTGGCCATGGACAACGAGCCCAGACTGTCTAGGCAAGATCCCGAGGGAGGCGGGCTTTGCCTAGACTGTCAAGGCCAAGTCGACGGACGATGGCGCCTGATTCGGTGTGCCCGGCAGATGATCGCGAATCCATCGGAGGTATCCGGATCGAGCGGCGGGATTCGTCCGCAGCCAAGCTGGGTCCAGCAGGGCGCGCGGCCCTGCCTCTGTCATGACGCGTCACCCCGATGTGCCCTGGCCCCGTTGGAGGGCGTCGCTCCGCCGACGCCGTAGGGACGCTCCCCGCGAGACAGCGCCGGGTGGTGGCTGGTCTCCAGGCGTATTCACACCTTGAGGCTCATCGGGTTCGCGACGTGCAACCGGCGCCAACGGAGCGGCGCCCTCCAACGATGCGGACTGCGGCCACCGTGGTGGTTCCGACGGATGCCCGCTGGGGTGTATCCGGTCCCTTCGCGACCCCAGGGTCGCCCCTTATCCTCACCCGCCGCGGGTGCACTCCTGGAGGGCGTCGCTCCGTCGACGCCGCGGGGACGCTCTCCGCGACACACCGCCGGGTGGTGGCTGGTCTCCAGGCGTGTTCACACCTTGAGGCTCATCGGGTTCGCGACGTGCAACCGGCGCCGACGGAGCGACGCCCTCCAACGATGCGGCCTGCGGCCACCGTGGCGGTTCCGGCGGATGCCCGCTGGGGTGTATCCGATCCCAACGCGACCCCAGGGAGGCTCCTTGTCCTCCTCCGCGCTTGAAGTCCTCCCGCGCGACCCTCTACAACCCGGGCCCTGTGAAGGAGGCGCGCCGTCCTTTCCCCTGCGTCCCTGCATCTTTTAATGTCCTTTACCCGATCCGACTCCGCCCTTGGATTGGGGTTCGCCCCATCCCCGCCTTGAGATCCATGTGTCACCTCTCGCCCTCGCGCTGGGGCCGGTTGATTTTGCTGCTGGGGGTGTTCTCTCCGGTTTTGCGGGCGGAGAAGCTGGTCCTGACCCGCAGCTCGGTCACTGGCGGATACCTGGAAAAGCGCATTGTGGACGGGAAGCTCCAGCCCCAGACCTATGTTTTCATGCCGGGCCGGTTTCTGCCCGGCAACACGCATGACCGGAGTCTGGAGAAGCTCTCATTCCGGGCGATTGCCGAGCGACTGGCCCGGGATCTTCGGCGGCAGGAATTTCATCCCGCGGCCTCGTTGGCGAAGGCGGACTTGCTGTTGGTGGTCCACTGGGGCGCGACCGCGGGACGGAACCGCGATGCGGTCGCGTTGACCCAGAGCTTCGAATCGTTGGCCAACCTCAACAGCGAGGCGGAGGAATCCCAGGACACCCTGGCCGCGGCCATCGAGGAGGGCGACTTTGCGAAAGCGGCGCTCGCCCGGGACAACCTCACGTCGTTGGCCAATCAATCCAGGACGGAATCCCATGCCATCCTCAACGAGGAGCGGAATCAAGGCGGAGATGACACCGCTGCGCTCCTCGGACTCACGACCGAGCTGCAAACGGAAGGTGGCACGCTGGCCGAACAGGAGCGTCGAAAGACGCTGCACGAGATGACGCGGGAAGAATGCTATTTCGTAGTCGTGATGGCCTATGATGCGCGAACCCTGGTCGAAACCAGGAGGCTCAAGCGGGTCTGGTCGCTGCGCGTGAGCATCAACACCGCCGGGGTCAATTTTCCGGAGGCGCTGGATCGCATCGCCGAGGTGGCGGGCCGGTACTTCGGCACCCGGCAAACCAGTGTTGCCTTCGACTATCCGGCTGAACGCCGGCGCAAGGAGACGGTCACGGTGGAAGACATTGTCGTCCTCGGGACGGCCGGCCCTTGACGCAAGCGATGCTGGGCAGACGGGTGGCGATCTGTGATCGCGCCAGCCCGGAAGCGCGAGTCAGCTCGGTACGGTTTGGGGCGTGGTCGCTGGATCGAAGGAGGCGGACTGGAAAGAGGCCAAAACCAAGCGCGATTGAAGCGTAAGGCGTGGGGCGTTTGTTTGTCCCAACGCTCATTTGCCGATTTCAGGTAACCGAGTCTGGTCCGAAGGATAGCTTTCGGGTTGCAGGACGAGCGGTGACTCCAGTTCGCGATCATGAAAAACAATTTCGGCATGCCGCACTACGAAATTGGAGACATCGTATGTGCGAAGTGCCCAGTGCCCTGCACGATCAGACCGGTTCGTCAGGTGAATCTCTGACCACGAGAAGCCACTCCCGCTGGTGCTTCCGTTGGACACCAAGTCTCGAGCTCTGAAATCAAAGGGCATTGCTTTGAAGAAGTCGGCTGCTGAGATCGGATACTTCAGTTTGCGGATCGCCCAGGCCACCTGTCTGATCTCCCACTTCGAAAGAAACTTCCGCTCTCGCAGGGGATAACTCTTTTGGCCAACTTGATCCAAGAACGTCATCCACAAGCGCTCAAGCTGCCGGCACTCCTCGTTGTCGAACTGCGAGGGGTTGGGATACATATAGGTCCGATACTTATTTCCCTCGAACACTTCCACGACGACGCCCACTCCGTCAGTCGGCCAGTAATTTGACGGCGGTAGGGTGCTGAAGTCGGCCAGCGTGAGAAGTCCGCGGTCACACAAGGTCGCCCACAAGTCGTCCCAGGTGGTCTTTGGCTTGAGTTCGCTCTTTTCAAATCGTGACGCCTGCTTGCTGCCGTCCGATTGGAATTTGGATCCGGTCCAGACGCCATTGCGTCGGGCGATGGCGTATCCTTGAAGACCTCCCAACCCAAACCCGATGTACATCCGGACCGCCTTGTCGTCCTCCGGAGCCTTGCCCGCACGCAGGGGTTCCAGTCCGGCTTTGTCCGCGAGCGGATCGATCGCCTCGAAGAAGCTTTTGACCCAAGGGTCCGTGGGGATCTCGCGAACAACTGTATCCGTTGCCGCCACGGCCTGGCCTAGGAAAAGGCTCCACGTGATGGCTTGGAGGAATCGGAGCATTTTGGATGGGATCGATTGAGTATTCTCTTTTCGCCGCGAGGGTCACTCGGGTCGGGCACCGGAGGACGATCCGCGGGGCTAAACGGGGCGGTTGCAGTTGGATGAACCGGGAGCTCGCGTAGGGAGGTGAGCGACCGACGTGATCGGAGTCAGTAAACTTGTAGAAGACCCGACAGGGCGGGAGTGACCCAGGGTCAATTGGGCCGCCTCAAATCAACTCCGTCCCACGTCCCACTCCTAGTGGTGCTGGATCTCTTACCCGTTCCAATTGTGTTGGGTGAAGTCAGTCATGCCGTCGTAGGCTACTCGCTGCTGGGCACTCAGTGTCGCCAGGAATCGTTGGTGATGCTGTCGACGACGAGCGATCTCCTGTTTTTCTTCGTCCGTGAAACCCTCCTTGGCCGCTACGATCCGACTGCGACTTTTGGATTCGTCCCACATCGACCGCTGCTCCGGATTGAGGGACTCGATGAAGGTGCGACGACTGTCGATCATGACCTGCGACCGCTCGTCCGAGTAGAGGTTTTCCCAGGCAAAGTGGGTGATGCCGGAATCATCGACCTCCGCACCCACCAGGCGCCAACCATGGTTGCGATAATAGCGGGCGACCTCGTCCCGTTCTTGTGGGGTCAGTGTGGTCCAGCTCGTGACCAGTTCCGTAGGCAGGGGCTGCCGGTAGTGGAGCATGGGATTCTCGGTCGAGTTGATCCATGCCTTGGAATAGAGGGCTGGCTTGCCGGGCTGGGCGCTCGCGAGGGTTGAACCCTGGAGCTGCAAGGTCTGAATCTTCCCCGGTTCGCGCTGACGAAGCTGAACGGAGTCTTTGGTGATCGCCTCGATGATGAAATTTCCGACCACGGCTTTGGGTAGATACCAGTTCGACTGTGTCTTGTCCCGGATGGCGATCGAAGCGGTGGCCGAATTCCCGATCACGAGAATTCCATTCAAGAACAGGGGCGAGGCGACCGAGTCCGCGAAAGGGGTCAGCCTGACAAGGGGTCGCGGGTCCGGTTCTGTCGCGAAGATCGTTTGAAACACGAGCACAAGCACTCCGACGGCGCGCAGGTTCATGGCAGCCAAGCCAACGTCGTAGGGCAGTTATCGCAAATCGAAAGTAATACACCCGGGCAAATTACTTGTAGTATTTGGGTTGTGCTTGCTGAACCTGGAGGCGATGCCTCCGCGGATTCACTCAGGGAGCACGGGCTGCGGGTGGGAATTCGACCTCCGGGCGCGGTGGGAGGGGGGCGGATTCTTCGAGGTAGAAGCTGGGGTGGGGGGGCTGGTTG
>JAEUGZ010000281.1 GCA_016794725.1 Opitutaceae bacterium
CGAAGGCAAACACGAGACGCTACCTAATACCCCCGAAGCCCTTCACGCATGGTTTAGGTCCCTGCCGCAACGCTTTGCCTCCCGGCGCATCATCATCGCCATCGAGGCATCCCGATCCGCCCTCCTGCCCGTTTTCCTCCAATACCGCGACGCCGTTGATGTCTATTGGCTCAATCCGAGAACGCTCGCGAGGTATCGACAGGCCCTTCGGCCCAGCGGCTCCAAGAGTGATCGGCTCGATTGCGAGCTCGCTGCGGACATCGTTGTCGCGCATCCCGAGCAATTGCATCGCTGGGAACCGAGCGACCTCGATACCGCCCAATTGGCGATCGAGGTCGAGCAACGGCGGCATCTGGTGGACCATCGAACCCTCCTGGCCAATCGTCTCAAATCCCACCTCAAGACCTACTTCCCGCAGGCGCTCGACTGGCTCGAGGACGACCTGACCAAACCATTTGCCACGCGGTTCTTGATCCGTTGGCCAACTCTTCAAGCGCTGCAGGCCACTTCCCACACGGCGATCCGTCGGTTCCTCCGCGCGCATCGCCGCCAGCTCACCACTCGGATCGAGCGGCTGTTGGAGGAGTTATCCTCCCGGCTTGCGATCACCACGGACGCTGCCTTTGTGGAGCCCGCGATCGCCTACACCCAAGCATTGGTAGCCCAATTGGACTGCCTGCACGCGAGCCTGCGGAGCTACGAGCAGAGGATTGCCGCGCTCAGCCAGGGCCATCCGAACTTCCAGCTCGTCACCCAACTGCCGGGAGCCGGACCAGCGCTGAGGCCGAGGCTGCTGGCCGCCCTGGGTAACGATCCTCGGCGCTACCTGTCGGCCTCCCAACTGGCGGTCGTGGCTGGAATCGCCCCTCTGAAGAGATCGAGCGGCAAGATGGAGCGTACTCTGCGTCGGCTTGCTTTCCCGCATTTCCTTCACCAGACCTTCATCGAATTCGCCCAAAACTCGATCCGCTGGTGTCGTTGGGCGGCGGCCTTCGTGGAGAGCAAGCGCCAAAGAGGCTGGAAATTCTACCGGGCCATTCGAGCGCTCGCATTCAAATGGATTCGAATCCTGTATGCGATGCTGCAAACCGGGTCCCCGTATGACGAGGCTCGTTACGAGGCAAGCCTCGCCAAACACCAGAGTCCCTACGCCGTGGCTCCGTAGCCCGGCCAACAGCGCATCAGCGCATCACGTCCATGAACCTCAAAAACCCCTCGCCACCGAACCTCAGAAATCTCATAACCTGAAGGTCCTAGGTTGAACTAAATCCGGCTCGCGCCGGATAGCCTGTCGGAGCCGCCACGCTCGGTGGCGAAGGCAAGGAGATGGGAGTTGGTTCCTCCCGGAAGAGGCCGGTCTCTCCCTCGAGAGCGCCATCGTCGCAAGCGATGGTTCAACGCCTCCTCCGGAAAGGAACCATGACCGAGCTAAGGAAGCGCTTCCTAGAGGATATGCAACTCCGCGGGTTGGCGCCCAGCACCCAGACCGTCTACGTCTGCGCCATCCGCCAACTGGCCAAACACTACCACCGCGCCCCGGACCAACTCTCCGAGGATCAGATCCGCGAGTATTTCCTTCATCTCACACAGGTGCGGAAGGTCTCGCGCTCCAACGCCACGATGACCCTCTGCGCGCTGAAGTTCTTCTTCGAGCGCACCCTCCAGCGGCCGTGGCCCGTCTTCAGCCTGGCCCGTCCCCGCAAGGTCAGGAAACTCCCTGCGGTCCTGAGTCACGAGGAAGTCCGCCGTCTGCTCGACTGCGTCGAGGGTCCGACCTTTCACCTGTACTTCACCACCGTCTACGCCTGCGGGCTGCGGCGAGAGGAGGCGCGCCTGCTCCGTGTCGAGGACATCGACGGCGCCCGGGGCCTGATCCACGTGCGCGGCAAGGGCGCCAAGGATCGGTGGGTGCCCATCCCCGCGGTGCTGCTGACCCAACTGCGCGAGTTCTGGAAGACCCATCGCACCCGGCCGTGGCTCTTTCCGCACCCGGGATCGCTGGATCGGCCGCGGCCGCTGAGTCGGCGGGCCATCCATATGGCCTTCGCCGCCGCGCGGGAGCGCAGCGGCCTCAAGAAACACCCCGTGATTCACACCCTGCGCCACTGCTACGGCACCCACCTGCTGGAAGCCGGAGTCAGCCTGCGGCTCATCCAAGCCAACCTGGGCCACACCTCGGCCGACACCACGGCGCTCTACACCCACCTGACCGCGCCGGCACTGGCCACCCTTCGCGATCCCCTCAACGCCCTGATGCGCGGTCTGTAACGCCCGGGTCCGCATGATCGAGGTGGCGGACATCCTCCGCCAACACGGTGCGGCCTACCGGGCCAGTCATACGTTGCTCCCCAGCCAGGAGCGTGCGTTGCGCGACATCGAGAACTGCCGCACCGAGTTCTTTGGCGGGCATGTGGCGCAGTGTGACCACTGCGGGCACCTGCGCTATGCTTATCATTCCTGCCGGAATCGGCACTGTCCCAAATGCCACGGCGAACAGGCCGACGCCTGGCTGGAACGTCAACGCTCCCTCCTGCTGCCCGTACCGCACTTCCTGCTGACGTTCACCGTGCCCGCCGAACTGCGGAAGCTCGCCTTCGGTCACCAGAACGACGTGTACGGAGCGCTCCTGCGTTGCGCCGCCGCCGCGGTCATCAAACTCGCCGCCGATCCTCGCTGGCTGGGAGCCACGCCTACCGTCCTGGCGGTCCTCCATACCTGGACCCGGGCCATGTTGTATCATCCGCATGTCCATCTCCTGGTCAGCGCCGGCGGGCTCGGGGCCGGCGGCCAACGCTGGATGCCCACGAGAAACCCGGCCTTCCTGATCCCTGTCCGGGCTCTGTCGGTCATCTTCCGAGCCAAACTGCGCGACGCGCTCCAGAGCGCAGAACTCCTGGACCAGGTCCCCCCTCGCGCCTGGCGCCAGCCCTGGGTCGTCCACTGCCAGCACGCCGGTTCCGGCACCAAGGTCCTCGGGTATCTGGCGCGCTATGTCTTCCGGGTCGCCATCACCAACAGCCGAATCGAGGTCTTCGAACACGGCAACGTGACCTTCCGTTACCGCGATAATCACACCCAGCAAGTCCGCCGCGTCTGCCTGAGCGCCGACGAGTTCATTCACCGCCTCCTCCACCACGTCCTGCCCAAGGGGTTCCCCAAAGTCCGTCACTACGGCCTCGCCAGCTCGGCCAACGCTCCGGAGCGCGAACAAGCCCGACGCCTCCTGCCCGACACGCTGGAGCCTTCGGAGCCCGCCAGCCCGTCGCCCCACGCCGCGACGGCGACACCCGCTGCCGAGTGCCTGCCGCTGTGCCCCCTGTGCCACCAGGGACACCTTCACGTCACGCGGACCCTCCGTCCTCGGCGCAAGTTCCCGCCATGAACCCGCCTCGATCCTCCATCCTCCGCATGCCTGCCCACCCGCCGCCCATGAATCCTGCGCGAGCGGCCGCCCAGGCCTCGCATTCATGGGCCCCTCTGCCGGCGTTCCCCGCCCCTCCGATCCCCCGTGCACGATCAAAGCGGGCTCGCCTGCCTCGTCAGACCCCCAATCCAGGGTCGCAATCCCCCACGCATCCCGCGACACCACACCCCGAACCCTGAGGGAATCTCCAAGTCCCGTCGCGTTCCCCGCCGGATTCAGTTCAACCCGACTTTTCGTCGCGCCGCGGCAGCGCAACGAAAACTCTTAAGTCGTTCAAATCCTAGCCCCGCAACCAATTTCCGTTGCACCGCAACGACTTAAGCCGCTGGCCTCCAGCGGCTTTCTTCTTTTTCTGGCACGGTTCCTCGATTCCGCTGGATTTTGGGCGCGGTTTGGTTCGGTTTGGTGCGCTGGGGTCGATTTCCAAATAATTGCCAAATCTGGCTATTCGGTTCACTCACGCTGGTTCCCAATCGCGCTGCCGTGGGGTTCGAAGCCCGAACCGAATGCCCATCAATTCCACGGGTTTTGGGCTCGGGCGGTGGCAGGGTTTCGGTAATCGCCGCGTCTGCCGGGTGCAACGTGAGTCAACTGAATAGGCAGAACTGCCAAATAGTGTGGCGGCATGGATCGAAGGATCCGCGTCGCGAATCGCGGTAGGCGAACCTCTCCAGCCGGTGCGTTCATGGGCAAGGGCGCGGTTTAGATCGCTTCGGATCGAGCTGATCGAACTCTGATCGAAAGGCTTGGCGGAATTCTCGTTGACAGGCTTCGGGTGGACAGGCGAACTGACACCGTCCCATAAGAAAGTGCGCTATGAAGCCACAACTCCGTCGATTCTTCGTCTCTGAACTCGCGTTGCTCACTTTGACTACCTTGATTTCGCAAGGAGCAAGAGCCGATGTCTCGGGTCCAATTGCCCCCCTCAGCTACACAGCTCCTCCGGGTGACAGCGGAGCCTATTCGTACGTCGACGAGACCGGACGCCAACTAATCGACGGGATAAGGGGGGAAAACTGGGCTGCAGATTTGGGTAATGGCCACTCCTACGAGTGGATCGGCTGGCAGTTTGGCAGTCCGTTGATCACGTTTCAGTTCGATTCACTCGTCGAGATCACGAAGATCTCGATTGGGCTTCAGCGAGAGGAGCGATTCGCCCCGGCCCTTCTACCGGACCGCGTCACAATCGGATCAACCGACTTCCCTCTCTCTGGGGACGAGCTTCCTGACGCTTCTTGGGGAGACGTGACCTTCGCGGGTTCCTGGATTGGGGACACACTGGCAATTCAGCTTTGGGATCATGGTGTGGTCCTAGATCACAATGGGACCCCGTTGGACGACTGGATATTCTCGGACGAAATATCGTTTGAAGGAGTCCACGTAAGCCAGCCTCCGCCCTCTGCGGTTCCGGAGTCGGCCAACGCTGGGGTCCTGGCCGGCATGGCGGTTATCGTGCTAGCAGGCTGGAGTCGCCGCAAGAGGACAACTTCCATCAACAAATTCCTGTGACCGTCGCCGCGAAGGATCGCCCACTGGCGGCGCGACTTCCGGCAGGCTTTCACATCTCCCCAGCCCGAGTATAGCCCTACAACAGAACTGCTATCTATGCAATCACTTGAAAATCTTCCGAGGCGCGCAAGGTCTTGGTGGAAGACACTGGCGTTGGGTATTGCTTTGGGCGTGATTCTGCGTTCACAAGCGCAGGTCATCCTAATCGACGCCAGCTTGGAGACATCTTCATTAATTAATCACGCCCTTGGTCCATTCTCAATTGATCTTCAGTTCATTGATGGTGAAGGCATTGGCAATGCCAATAATTCTGTACAAATTAGCAATTTTAACTTCTCAGGCGGCGGCTGGATTGGATCGCAGCCCGGCACCATTAACCTTACGGATTCTTCTTTTTTGCAAGAGTTTATAGGGGAATTCTCGCCGGGGACCTCACTATCCTTTAAAATTTCTCTCACTGATAACGCCAATCCAACGGGAGTCCCCGACCGACTCTCATTTGCTATTCTCGACCACGATCTCATTGAAGTCCCTACGTTAGACGCTAGCGGAGCTCTAGTGGCGATTGACATAACTGGAAGCGGACTACTGAAGTACTCATGGAGCACAGATCCTCAGCGAACTGATATTAGTATTGCCGCGCCGTCTCTCGCTCAGGTCCCAGAGCCAGCCGCGTCTGCAGTCGTTCTGGCGGCACTCCTCTGCGCAGGGCGGATCTCTTGGAAGATCATCGGAGCCCTTCAAGGAACGAGGCGATAAGCCCAGCGTGGCAGGCTCAGCGGCTTGAACCGCCGGCGGCTGAAGCAGTCAGGTGCAGACTACAGTGTCGAGCCTTTCGATGATATCTAGATGACTTCACCTGTTGCGCGCTGCAGGCTCGCAACGAAAAGCTCGTAAAATGAATACGGACACTGCAATCGCCGCTAATGAAAACTACCTCCTTGCGAAAACAGACACTACGAGTTTGGCGACACGACAGCACCACACGAGTTCGGTGGGCCGTGTACGCAATCGTGGTGGCAACATCATTAAACGCGCTGGCTCTCCAGGATCTCGCGTTCTCATCCAACAGAACTGGGAGGAATCAAATCTTCACGGTAAGAATCGATCCATTGACGGGAATTGTCTCAGGAACCCCGACCCAACTTACTTTCGGCGGCGCTGGTAGCCAGGAGACTCGGTCACCTTCATGGTCCGGAAGTGCATTTCGACTTCTGTTCCAATTCGGTGCTTCAGGAGTGAGGGGAATTCACGTAATTGGCGAAACTGGCGGAATCGATACTCGCCTGACAACTTTTACCGGGGACGAGCGCGATCCATCATGGCATCCCCACGGCAGGTTCTTCGTCTACTCTAGACTCGTAAGTGGAACATACGATATATGGGTTCATGATACAAAGGGTACCTACGCAAACGTCGCCGATGATACAGACGCCGAGCTCTTCGCCGCCAGCGGTCAGGAGTTGCGGCCTGCATGGTCACCCGATGGCAACACCGTCGCGTTCGCTATCTCTGGCGGTTCGGTTGGTTCCGATAGCGAAATTGCGGTGCTGGCGGTTGCAGTCAACACAACTGCTGGAACCGTTACGGTGTCTGGACCAGCCCAGCTCCTAACCATGAATCTCGATGAAGACACCGATCCAGCTTGGGCACCCGACTCGCAAAGTTTAGCGTACACATCCCTTAAGAATGGAAACCGCGATATTTACCGGATGAGTAGTACGCAAGGGGAATTGGATGCGGGGACCAATATTCGTTTAACACAGAATCCTGCAGACGATCGAAATCCATCTTGGTCACCCGACGGTCAACTTGTTGCGTTTGCCTCCGAACGAGATGGAAATCGAGAAATCTATGTCACGTCCGCAGATCTTGGCGAGGCACAAGGTTCGGTTATTCAAAGAGTCACAAATGATGCGGGCACCGATGACGACCCTGAGTTTCGTCCGACGCCCATGTATCCAGTCATTTTTGTGCCTGGTATCGCGGCAACGGCACTTCACACCGGTGGAAGTTTGGATCCGAATGCGCCGGCTGACTTCCTTAGTAAGCTAAATTGGCCCTACGCAGTCGCCAACGCGTGGGACATATTTCTACCGGACGTTACGACGCTCCAATTCGGCGAAAACGGCCTACCTGCAAACCAGGATTCCCAGAACGTGAGCGCAGCGGGTCTAATGGATTTGCCGTCTGAAGACTTTTGGGATCTCATTCGGTATTTGGAAATAAAGGGTTATCAGAGGGGGCGAAATCTATTTATACTTCCATACGATTGGCGGTATCCAGTGACTCAGAATGCTCAGGAATTGCAGAATTTGATTGATACGGTAACCCAAGATGCACCAAGAGCACAATTGATTTGCCACAGCATGGGCGGACTCTTAGGGAAGGAGGTCCTTCGTTCCTCAACGACCGCAGACAAGGTGGAGTGCATGATAATGCTCGGAACTCCCCATCTCGGAGCGCCTGCGGCTTTTCAGGCCCTGCGGTACGGTTACAATTTTGGGACTGATACCATCAATCCGTATCGAGCAAAGCGCGCCTCACACAATATGCCCGGCGTCTATGATCTACTACCCAGCGCGGCGTACATTCAGGCGGAATCCTACCTTATTGCCGATATGGATGGAGACGGTATTTGGGATATTGTGCATGACCCCGCCACGGTACTGGCCTTCCTGCAAAGCTGGATTGAGGTAATAAACCCTTTGGATCCCTCCGACCCGAATCCAAGAGACAGAATGAATTCGTTAGAGTTGATCCGCAGTGATCAGTTTCACGCCGCGCTTGATTCTTGGACGAAGCCCGCGAAAGTGCGCGTATACATGCTTATGGGCTTTAACCAGGCAACACCCTATCTTTACGCTGAGACTCCGCCGATGAATGGAATCGTTGGAGCAATAGCGTATTTCACCATGCGCGGTGATTCAACCGTCACCATGACAAGTGGGGATCATATAGCAAACCAGACCGATGCGATGTATTGGGTGGACATGTCCTCAAATTTAGTGACAGGAATAAATCACGGAGGGTATGGATCATACGCTCCTGTGCAAGTGCAGGTGTTACAGCTGCTTAACGGAAACGAAGCACCGGTTCCGGGACCAGTTATCTACATTGATCGAACTCAGCTTCCTATTGAGGGATGCACCCAAACAAGAACCTTTTCGCCAGTCATGCTCGATTTCGTCGATTTGATGGGAAGACATGTGGGGCGGGATGCACAGGGGATACCGGAGATACAGATCCCAGGGGCAGCGTTTGTTTCGCTAGGAAGCGGTGAGTCCGTGGACAATGTCGCGATTCCAGAAGGTGTTGTCGGCGAATTTGTTATAACTCCTAAGGTGGCAGGAGGAAGCTACACTTTGGCGCATAGTCAAGTGAACTCCCGCAACGAGGTTGTGAGTACAATTGTATTTGAAAGTGTTCCGTTTCTCGGCGGAGAGAAGTTTTACCTCGGACAGGACCAGGACGGCGAATTGACACCGCTGCGTCGTGATGCCGATGGCGACGGAATTGGTGACGTGGACGTACCTCCTAGTTTGGTAGATGTGAGTCCGAGCATTGTTATCGGGCGAAGCGGTTTTCGGTATAATCGAGCAACGCGACGCTATATTCAGAAAATAGCGTTGCGAAACATTGGCATTTCCGAGATAGAAGGTCCGCTATCAGTTTTGTTGGATAATTTGAGTGCCGGCTGTACGGCGGATAATATCGTTGGTGTCTCCGTCTATACTGAACCACCCGGAACGCCGTACGTCGCCGTAGATATTGGGGATGACAATGCTTTGAGGGCGGGAGAGACGGTCACTATTGACTTGTCCTTTAGCGTGACATTGGGCAGTGGAGTGGCCTTTAGGCCAAGGGTCATGGCTGGTTCTGGGACCCGATAGGGTTGATTTGCTAGCCGGTGGGAGGACTCCAGACATTTTGGTTCAGTGTTGTTTCAAACTTGCAGATATATTGCCTCGTCTGCACGGCGTTGCCTTCTCGTCGGGCAAGGGTTTCGAAGCAATGATACGACTCCGTTTCTGGTGGTCTTACGCACTACCCTTAACGAGCCCCTTCTCGAGCAGGGCCGCCCGCAGTTCGTTGGCGAGGGTAATGACGCTGGCGAGGTCGGTTTCCTCGGCCTGATTGGAGTTGGCCCGCTGGGCGGTGGGCGCCGCGCCGTGGAAGCCGACTTTCGAAGACGCCACGGCCCCAACCAGAGTCTCCCACGACAACCCGCCCACGTGGCGCTTCATGCCGCCGTCCGAAACGTTCAGGATCAGGTAGCCGGCTGGGAACGTCCCGCTGGCCGGGTCGGCCGTGACAGTGGCCGGCGTGATCT
>JAEUGZ010000345.1 GCA_016794725.1 Opitutaceae bacterium
CCGGCCGGAAATCTGAGTTAGGAACGCGTAACCACCGATCTCGTCGAGCTGGCGCGTGGTCTTGAGCTCTTCCGCCACAATCGCCAGGTCGATCAGGGACTGGCGGTTATAGAGTTCGACGAGTTTCTCAAAAATGGTGCGGTGGGCCGGTACATAGAACGACCCGGCACTCAGGCGGGCCTCCAGGCAACGCGACACCACTTCGAGCCCGTCAAGAAAACAGCAGGACAACAGGTACTCTTCCGCTTCGATTGAATGGGGTAGACTCCGTCCTACTCCGCCGGATGCATCCGAGGAGTTGCCAGCAGTGAAATCGCCGTCCCGGTTGCGGAACCGTCGCGATCCCCGAGGACCATTTTCTTCAGCCATTGAAGGCAAGCGGTTTCTGAATCCGAACGTGCGACAAGATTTTGAAGCAAGCTCCGGTTCCGTACTAACGGGGGCGAAACCGCGAAGCCGCGACCCAGGTCGCGGCTTCGGATTTCCAAGCAAAACAAAAAAGGTGAGCCTTACTCCTTGGCTTCCTTGCGAGCGGGTTTCTTCCATTCCTTCCGATCCGACGAAGGAGCCTCTTGCGCAGCCGGTTCAATCGGATTTTCGGACACCACGTCGAAGGAGAGCTCAACCGTGACATCGGAGTGCAGCTTGATCTTCACCTCATGCTTGCCCAGCGTCTTGACAGGTGTGTGCAAGTGAATCCGCTTGCGATCGATCGTGATGCCAGACTCGGCGAGCTTGGTGTGAATGTCTGCGGAGGTGATCGCTCCGAAGAGTTTGCCGCCCTCACCCGTCTTGACGGCGAAAGCGAGTGATGTCTTTTCGAGCTTGCGGGCCATTTCCTGAGCGCCGGAAAGCTCCGAGGCTTCGCGTTCAGCGCGACGCTTCTTGAGCGCCTCGACGTGTTTCTTGTTCGCACGCGTCACCGGAACGGCGATCTGGCGCGGAAGAAGAAAATTGCGGGCGAAGCCAGCGCGGACTTTGACCTGATCGCCTTCACCGCCGAGACCTTCGACGGGTTTGAGGAGGAGAATTTCGTTGTGAGCCATGATGGATATCGTGTTGAAAGGTTGGAGTGAGTCCGGGGCGGTCGCCTAGAACGGTACGTCTTCGTCGAGATTTTCGGGTGCAGCGGCCGGGGGTGCTGCCGGTCGGCGCGGAGGAGGTGAAGATCGTTCAACCGCGGGAGACTGATCCACGTCGTCAGACGGAGCCGGGCCACCGGTGGCAGCGCCGCCTCCCCCTGCACCGCGCGGGGCACCGAGGAATTGAACATTATCGAGGACGACCTTCAACCGGCTGCGTTTCTGGCCGCTGGCTTTGTCTTCCCATTGGTCCAGCTTGAGGCGGCCCTCGACCATGCATTGCGACCCCTTGCCCAAATACTTGGACACCAGTTCGCCCTGTTTGCCCCACGCCTCGATGTCGACAAACGTGGTCTCGTCACGAGTCGCACCCGAGTCGTCTTTGAACTGCCGATTCACTGCCAATCCGAACTGGCAGATGGCCGTACCTTTGGGTGTGACCCGAAGTTCCGGATCACGTGTCAGGTTACCGATCAGGAAGACTTTGTTGAGCGAGGCCATGAAGTACCGCGAGTCGACACCGTCTAGACCGATTGAACAAAGGTGCGGTAAACGTTGCCGTTGAGGCGAAGACGCTCGCGCAGGGCGGATGGACCGGTCGCCGGAGCGGAGAAGGCCACCTGCACATAGGTACCACCGGTCATCTTGCGGTCGGTCACGCGCACGAACTCCCGGCGGCCGAGATTTTCTACCGCGGTGACTTCACCGTGGACAGCAACAATTTCCTGTTTAACGCCTTCGATGATTTGATCGATGGAGTCTTCCTTGCCGCGATTATCGAGGATGAAGGTCGCGCGGTAGCTGCGTTTGGTCGGATTCATGATTGGCTCTGCGATTCAGTTGGTTCATCGCCCGTTCGGGTCCTTCTTCGATAAGGAGCACCAAACCGGCGACGAGAGGGTCGAGTTTTTGTTCTAGAAGTGTGCGATGTTCGAGAGTGAAGCTGCCGAGTACGAAGTCTTTGAGGTCCATTTCGGGAGGCTGTTTGGGCCCTATGCCCAGACGATAACGGGCAAACCCGTTGCCTAGATGTTCCAGCAAACTGGCTACACCATTGTGTCCACCCGCACTTCCCGAGACCGAAACCTTGCAAGCACCGACCGCGATCGTCAGGTCGTCGTAGGCGACCGCGATGCGGGTCACAGGCACTTTGTAGAAGCTTGCGATCTGCTGGAGAGGCCGGCCGCTGTCGTTCATAAAGCTGAGTGGTTTCACGAAGTGAATCGGGCGTCCCCCAAATTCTCCCCGGGAATACTCAGCGTCAAAACGAGGTTCGCGTTTCCACGCCAACCCGCGCTGGCGAAGCAGCGCATCAACGACCACCCATCCCAGATTGTGACGGGTGTGCTCGTACTCCCGCCCGGGGTTTCCCAGGCCGGCCACGAGCGCAATGGACATGACTCAAAGAACAAGCGGGCCTCACCGGCGGTTGAAACCACCGGAAAGGTCGGCAAAAGCGAATTACTTCTTGGCGGGCGCGGCAGGTTTGGCACCAGCAGCCGGAGCTGCGGGCTTGGCACCCGCGGCAGCCGCGCCGGGTTTGGCGCCCGCCGCCGGAGCCGCAGCAGCGGCACCCGGAGCAGCCGGAGCGGCAGCGCCCGCGGCGGGAGCGGCGGCACCTGCGGCCGGTGTGGCGGCACCTGCAGCAGGAGTCGTGGGTTCGGCCACCACCACTTCGGCAACCGGCTCGACGCAGGCCACGATCGGCTGGCCCTTGTGATCAAGAAAATCAACGCCGGCAATCGGCTTGAGTTCAGAAACTTTGATGGTCTCTCCAACCTTCAACTCAGTCACATCCACAAGAATGGATTCCGGCAGATCCTTCGCCAAACAACGGATACGAACCTGGGGGGTCACGATCTCGAGCACGCCGCTCTGGTTTTTGACACCAAAAGACTCACCCGTGACCTGGATGCCGACCCTGATTTCGAACTTCTCGTCCGCCTTCACCTCCTGCAAATCGATGTGCAGGTATTTATCGGTGATCGGATCGCGCTGAACTTCCTGCAAAAAGGAAAGCGCCTTCTCGGGTTTGTCGGACCGGGCCAATTCAATGACGAGGGCGCGGCCGCTGACCGTCTTGAGGAGGCGGGTGAATTCTGGACCGTCGATGGCCAGCTTCTCGGGGCTGGTGTGCTTCCCATAAAGAATCGCAGGAACGCGATTGACCTTGCGGAGGCGGCGTGAGGCGCTGCGACCCGTCTGGGCGCGCGGCGAAACCGTAAGTACGAGAGGTTGTTTCATGAGTTTCGTTCCACCTGTCACCCCGGGAATCGGAGGCAGGCGTAGTGGAAAAGAGAATCATCCAATCGCTCGGACCAGGGGAAATCAACCAAAACTTTGCCACCCCTCGAAGAATCTAAAAATGGAGCATTGACAAGCGCTACTCCGGAGCCTGTCTTCGGCCGCTCATTTCGGTTCTGTTGCCCGGTAGCTCAGTGGCAGAGCAGGTGACTGTTAATCACTTGGTCGTAGGTTCGATCCCTACCCGGGCAGCCAACCGAAAAGTCGCTATGCCCCCCGCGGGCGGCAAGCAAAGCACCCAAGCGGACAAACCGCTTATTTACAGTAGCTTGTGCACCGAGATTTGGCAGATGAAGAAATTCGTCGCCACGGGGAAAGACCCTGATTTTGAGCCTAAAGCCGCCAAGGCGCACCTAACCGTGAACCCCCTGCCCTCACTCATTTTGGGCGGTTGAGGTCTTTCCCTTCGTCGCGGCATGCTCCAACAATTTCGTGGAATCGATCGTGCAGCTTGAAGAGCGCCGCCTTGATCTCCGCATCCGAAGCTTTTTTGCCCTTTACCAGGGTATCCAATGCAACGGACTCGGCCTGAAGGAGCTTAAGTTTGTCGCCAATTGCGGGCTTATTGAAGTCCGCCGGAGGTGTACTCAGCACCCAGGCCTTGGCAACACTCGCGAGCTCTCCACTACGGGTCTTGACCGGCTCGAGATTGCCTTCCTCAGCCGGATGGAAGGTAGCCGACATGACACCATGATAGGCCTTTAGTTCGGCCCAACTACCCGGTTTGGTTTCGGCCGATAGGCGCGCCAAGGAGCCCACGAGGGCGGCCAAAACAGACAGGCGAACGATCCAGCGCAGGAGCACGACACAACTAATGAATGACGAAGGTTTCATTTCGTAGGATGGAGGGATCCATCACCTTGGTGCCCACCCAGCGTCAGCGCAAGGCCGGAACTACGCATCAATCAACAGAACTCCCCACCCTGCAGCTACCTGCAACAGCAATGATGTCCGATTTGAGGCATTCGTACCGATCGAAAGCTCCCAATCAGGCCTTCACTTTCGAACGTACCCCGGTCCGGAAAGCACCGTCCGACGCCATACCGCCGGAGTGATTTTCATCACGCTGCGGAAGGCCCGGCAAAAATCGCTGGCGCAGGAGTAGCCGCACTCCTCTGCAATCTCGTCGAGCTTAAGGGTGCTCTCTGACATCAGCTTCATCGATGCTTCCAGACGCATCCGGGAAAACACGCGTGCGGGGCTTTCTTTGCGCGTCTCGCGAAACATCCGCCTCAAGGTGCTGGACGACACATGAACTTCCTTCGCAACCTGCGCAACCGACGGAGTAATCGCGAGATTGCTAGCAAACCAAGAAGTCGCCGCCTCAACCGTTCGCTTCGCCGGACTCGGTGGCAGCGGTTTTTCCAGGATGGGGAGTTTGCGCAAGGCCAACAGGGTCAGCTCAATGAGGACACCCTGGTACATCAAATTACTGAAATTCGTGGGCTGCTGAAACTCAGGCCGCATCTGTTTCGCAATTGTTACCAGTCGCTTCCGTTCGGAGACGTCGAGTGGGAGTGCCAAGTGCCCCTGCGCAAGTACGGCGGCTTCCAATTGTGGGGGCACCACTCCAAAATGAAACGCAGTGATATAGGCCCGGTGTTTTTCGTTCCCTGTCCAACCATGATCACTTCCGGGCGCGAAGATCCACAGGGTATTGGCCTTGAGCAATGCGTTCTCCTGCTTCGGCATCACCGGCGCGCACTGGCCGCTGACCACGGCAAAAAACTCCCAGTTCACCCGTGGTGGGGACTTGGTGGGCTGGATGCCAAAGCGGCGATAGCCAAGACCAACATAACGAAGCATCGCCAGAGTATGCGATCCGGCGGCAAACGAGTAAAGCGCTCGCATCACAACCGGCGTCAGGGCCCGAATTCCTTCATCCAGGAAATCTGGGGCCAGCTTTCGGGGCGTACGACCGCCTGGGAAGCTCCGGGGGTGCTGCGGCCTGTTTCAATCAGACTCCGCATCAGCCCACCCAGGTGTTTCACCACTTCGGGTTGAGCAGCCATCAGATTTTTCGTTTCGGCCGGATCCGTTTCAAGGTCGAAGAGCTGAAACCGGGGCATTCCCGTGGTGTCGTCCTTTTCGGGATTGGGATAGCTCCAGCCTCCGGAACCGGGACAGAAACACAGCTTCCACTTGCCCTCACGAATCGCAAACGAGCCATTCGATGACTGCATGACCAGCGCCGGACGATTGCTGCTTTTCCGCTCGGGGCCACGCAAAGAAGCAAGGTGGCTCACACTGTCCTCCCCCGCATTGTCAGGCAGCTTCGTACCGACCAGTTCCGCAAAGGTGGCCAAGAGATCCACGTGAGCAATCAGGCGGTCACTCGTGCTTCCCGCCGGCAGGACTCCTGGCCAACGCGCCAGGTAGGGAACCCGATGTCCACCTTCGTAGAGATCCGCCTTGTGACCTCGATAGCCCG
>JAEUGZ010000101.1 GCA_016794725.1 Opitutaceae bacterium
CCTCGTACTGCTTCGTCTCCACATCCGGTACGCCGAAGTCCAGCAGACCATCCGCCAGGCTCACGACGGTCTTGCCCTTCATCGCCGTCGCAATCAGTCCCGCCACGGCCAGGCGCCCAATGCCCGGAACGTCGAGGGGCATGGCCAGCGCAAAGAGCCCGCTGGTCTCCGGCTCGGCCGGCCGCGGGGCGGCCTCCGGGACAAGGAAGAGAAGGGAGATCTCGTCAATCACGAGGCCGGATTCCACCAGCTCGCGCACCGTCCGCTCAGCGAGTGGCCGAGTCGGAAGGACACAGAAGACGGAACGGAGTTTCATGGCGCAGGTTTGAGGAAGGGGAAGGAGTCACATAGCAGGCGAGAATCCGGGGATCAGAAAGCGCCAATCGGTAGACCACAATTTACCCGATGGCTGGCTCCACGGGTATGGGGTGTTGTGCTACGTATACGGATCGCAGCATCACATAGCAGGGAAGGGGAATGACACAGAGTGGGCGGAGACCGTGGTCGCATCCAGGGCCACGGCTTGCGCGTTTCACGTGAACTTGAAGGTGCATGGGTTCTATCACTTCAGCCAGCAGTCTAGGACGGCGCCGGGGTCGTCAAAATGGGGTATCCACCCACCTCCTTCATCCCCTGGATCCACCCTGTGTGACCCTCCGCCTCACGGTAGGTAGGGCAAGACCCCATGAACAATCCCTCGCGTCCCCGTGTCCGCCGCGATATAAAGCCCTCGCACCAGACTGACTCTTGTTCTGCATCCCTGCTGACGGCAGTCACCATCCCAGCCACCACCGCGCCTTGAGCCCGTCTCAAAAGTCTCTCTTCTCCAAGCGATACCAAACCGCATTGAGCTTCTGCCTGAGCCGGCAGGCGGACAAAGGACGCCCTTCGTCCGTCGCCGCACAGAATCTGGGCAACGAGGCTGGCGCGCTCCGGATGAGCCTGGTGGACATCACCCGCCTTCACGCCCGGCTTCTCAATGGACTTCTGGCCGCGACCTCCACTCCACCGGACGAGTGGGTCGCCACCCTGATCAACCCGGCCAATCGGTTTCTGATCGAGGTCCTCGGCCCGGTCGAAGCTCGCCAGCGAACGGCGCAGGCCCTCAGCGGCGAAGTGCGCGTGCTCGGCATCAAGCTGCTTCGGCGCACGGCCGCCCTCCAGTCGCTGCAAAAAAAGCTGCGCCATGAAATCGGCCAGCGGAAAACCGGCGAAAGGAAGATCCTGGAGGGCGCCCGGCACTACAGTCAGCTCCTCCTTGAAGCACAGCGTCTGCAGTCTCAATCGCGGCGGGTCGCCCATCAGGTGCTCCTCGCCCAGGAGGCGGAGCGGAAGGAAATCAGCCGGGAACTGCACGACGAGGTGGCGCAAATCCTCGCCGGCATCAACGTCCAGCTCGCCACACTCAAGGAGGCGTCGGCCATCAGCAGTCGCGGCCTGCGGACCCGGATCGTCAAGACCCAGCGCCTCGTGCAACAGTCGGTGCGCATCGTGCACGAGTACGCGCGCAAGCTGCGTCCCGCCATGCTCGACGACCTCGGGCTCATTCCCGCCTTGCGCGCCTTCATGCGGGATCTGCCCGGGAGGTCCGGACTCCGTATCCAATTCACCGCATTTCCCGGAGTCGAAGCGATTGACAATGCCCGCCGCACCGTGCTCTTCCGCGTCGCCCAGGAGGCCCTGACCAATGTCGCCCGCCACGCCCGGGCCCACCACGTCACGATGCGCGTCCTGAAAGTCGGCTCCCTCGTCCAGCTCGAGGTGCACGACGATGGCCGTTCGTTCGCGGTGGACCGCATGCTCGCTTCACGCAGCAACAAGCGGTTGGGTCTGATTGGCATGCGCGAACGCGTCGAGATGGTTGGCGGCCGATTCGCTATCCTCTCCGCACCCGGACAGGGCACGCGCGTAACCGCCGAGATTCCGTTTCGAGTCGAGACCGCGGCTCCCCATTCATGACACCGACCACCCTGCTCCTTGCCGAAGACCATGCCATTGTGCGGGAGGGTCTCAAGTCCCTCCTCGAACTCAACGCCCAGTTCAAAGTCATCGGCCAGGCCTCCAGCGGCCGTGAGGCCGTCGAACTTTGCCTGGCGCTGAAACCGGATGTCGTAGTGATGGACATCGCCATGCCGCTGCTCAATGGCTTCGAGGCCACCCGGCAGATCCTCACCGCCCGGCCCGGCACTCGCATCCTGGTCCTCTCCGCGTACAGCGACGACGAATACGTTGCCCAAATGGCCAGCGCCGGGGCCACGGGTTATCTGGTGAAACAAAACTCCGGCCAGGCGCTCGTTCAGGCCATCCGCGAAGTCGCGGCCGGCCGTCCCTATTTCAGTCCGTCCATACTCAAGCGCCTGAAGGAAGCGGCCCGCAAGGCCCGCGAATCCGGCGTGTCGCCGACCCATGCGAAACGCAAGCTCACCCCCCGCGAGGCGGAGGTGCTGCAGCTGGTCGCCGAAGGCGCCCCCAACAAGCAGGTGGCCGTCACCCTGGGAATCAGCATCAAGACCGTCGAAAAGCACCGCCAGCACCTCATGGAGAAACTCAACATCCACGACACCGCCGGCCTGACCCGCCACGCCATCGCCACCGGCGTGATCGAGAGCAGCGTGCAGGTGACGATCGAGTAGGCGCTCGGAGTCGCGCGTGCCCTGAATCCCCCGGTCCCGCCTTCCGCCTCGGGGATCCATCGCTCAAACCGGTGTCACCGGTGAACATCTACATCCGGCGCATCTACGAAAAGCTCCAGGTCCACAGCCGCTCCCAGGCGGTGGCGAAGTTCCTGAAGCAATCGACGTCGTAGGATCCTGCCGCGCACTCCGGTCTCACCGGCCCGCGCCCGCACCCGAATTCGCGCGTGTGCCGGGGGCGGGAAATCCGCGGGTGGCGTCGTCCAGGACCAGCACCCAGTCGAGTCCCTCACCCGCGGTGGGAGGCTGGAACACCTGCTCCCCGGTCGCGGGAAACTCGCCGATCAGGGAGCTTCGTCCGTTGCGAGGATTGAACCACCAGGCACGCACCGTGCCGCCATGGATCCGGTTCATCCGCACTTTGAAGCTGCGTTCCACCGGCGCGTAAACCATGGCATAACTCCCGTCGCGGTCACGCGTGGCGAGGAACCGGTAGCGTCCCTCGCCGGGCATCGCGGTCAGAAACTCACCCGGGACAATGACGTCGTCGGCCGGGATGCGACCGAGCACCGGACGGGACTCCAACAGCCAGCGTGCGTGCTGCATCTGGTTCGCCCCCGGCTGCTCCATTGCTTCGGTCCACGGCAGCAGCGGGGCATTGATCGCCGGGTAACGGGCGGAGGCCATCTGCCAGATCGAATGGTGTCCGTAAGTGTGACCGCAGGCTCCTCCGAAGAGATCCCAGTACAGCGCACGGCGCACATCGGAGGCGGTCGTGTGGCCATAGGTCTCCGCCTTGAACGCGGCCGGATGATCCTCATAGACCGGCTCGGCATCGATCACGGGTTTGGCCGGCACACGATCATAGTCGGCGCGGGTCTTGGCGTAGCGGTCGGTGTATTCAAGTCCGTGACCATTCTGGCGCAGGTTGAAATCGAGCCACGGCTCGTCGTGAAACCACTCGGCGGATCCGTGCCCGCCGCTCGGATGAAATCCGATCAGGTGACGGCCTCCGTCGCCCCGCCGAAGCCCTGCCGCCATCGCCCGAACGATCTCGCGATGGGTGTCATTCTCCACCGGCCGGTCGCCACCGAGGATCCAGATCACAGCCCGTCCCGCATACCGTCGTCCGATCCACTCCCCATAGCGACCGGCATTCGCGGGCGTGAACACCTCCGGCCCTCCGCCCCACTTCCGGTTCCATTTGTCGCCCCACGTCGGCAGCAGGGCCACATAGAGCCCCAACGCCTCGGCCTGGGCGAGCACCGTATCCACATGTTGGAAATAGGCCTCCACCGGTCGCAGGGGATCGCGGTCCTCCAGCGGCAGGTGTCCGTATCGGTTCGGTTCGGTGAAACCGTTGAGTTCGGCCAGCACCACCGCCTGGATCACCGTGAACCCCTGTGCGGCCCGGCGGCTCAGGTAGCGCTGCGACTCCTCACGATCCAGGCGATGAAACAGCTCCCACGCTGTATCCCCAAGCCAGAAGAACGGCGCCCCGTTCTCGGTCACCAGAGAGCGTCGATTCTCACTGACGCGCAACCCGGGCAGGGGGGCAGCCCGGAGTGATTCGTCCCCCGTCCAACCAGCCACGTGCAGGATGAGTGCGGCCCCCAGGCACCAACGATGGATCTTCATGGCAGTTCGGGGCCCGGAGCACGCCGGGTGCGCCGGGTCGAGGATGAACGGGTCTGCCCGACATTGGACCACTTGGCAATTCCAGCCTTTCCACCCTCCTCCTGCGCTCCCGGACCGGCGACCGCGCCAGGAATCGACCGGGAGTCCAACCGCCGAAAGCTTGACCTGGATCAAGGATCGACCGCAACGCCTGACGTATACTCGGAGTCGATCGCCCACCCTCCCTGCCATGACCTGGATCCGCCCCTGCCGCAACCTGCCCGCCCTCGCCTCCACCACCCTCCTGCTCGCCGCCTACGCCGGTGCCGCCAACGAGCCGGCGCGTTCATTCTCGGACGCGCTGGAACAAGGCAAGGCCACCCTCGCCGTTCGCGCCCGCTTCGAAGGCGTGGAGCAGTCGGGACTGCGTGACGCCGAAGCCCTGACCCTGCGCACGCGCCTCGGCTTCACGTCCGCCCCGTGGCAGGGCTGGATCGCCTCGGTGGAGGTCGAGTCGATTGCCGCGCTTGATGGTGACCGCTACAACCAAGCCGGACTCAACCCCGGCGCGGCCGACCGCGCCGTCGTGGCCGACCCGACCTCTTCGGAGATCAACCAGGCTTTCCTCAACGCGACACTGCCGGGGAACTCCCGCCTCACCCTTGGACGCCAGCGCCTCGTCTTTGATCAGGCCCGGTTCATTGGCGATGTCGGCTGGAGACAGAACCAACAGACGTTCGACGCGCTGGCACTACAGTCCAAGGGGCTGGAAAAGACGACCCTCACCTACACCTACCTGCACCGTATCCACCGCGTGTTCGGAGACCGCCATCCTCAGGGAAACTGGAAATCGGCCTCGCATCTCCTGCACGGCTCCCGCTCCGGACTGCCCGCCGCCGGCACCCTCGCCGCCTACGCTTACCTGCTCGATTTCGAGACCGCCGCCGCCAACTCCTGCGCCACGCTGGGGGCCAGCTACAGCGGAACGCTCACCCGCTCCAGCACCCTCACCATGCCCTTCCGGATTGAGGCCGCCCACCAGACGGATCACGGAGCCAGCCCGCTGACTTACTCGACCCACTACCTCGCCGCCGAAGCCGGGATCGCCCGTTCCTCCATCACCCTGAGCCTCGGTGCCGAGTGGCTCGGCAGCGACCGGCAGGTGGGATTCAAGACGCCCCTCGCCACGCTCCACGCCTTCAATGGCTGGGCGGATCTCTTTCTCACCACTCCGGGGGCTGGACTGCGCGACACCTATTTTAAGGTGGTGAGCCGGCTGCCCGCCTCGTTCGCGGTGACCGGATTTTTCCACGACTTCGAAACGGCTCAGCGAGCACGACTTGGAACCGAAACGGACCTGATGGTGACAAAACCGATCGGTAAGAGCGTGACGGCGACGGCGAAATTCGCCACGTTCTCCTCGTCCAGCCCGACGTACCCCGACGTTCGCAAGCTCTGGCTTCAGGTGGAATTCATCCATTGATCCACTACAAGTCCAATACCACCCCCTGAACCTCCGCTCTGGATCCCTGCCGTGATCCCCCGTTTGTTCTCCACCCTGCCCGTCCGCGCCGGCACCGTCCTCGAGCCGGCCCGCCTCCATCCATGATCCTGGCATCGGTTCGCACCCGTCTGCTCATTCTGCTCGGCATCTGGGCAACTCTCGGGCTGCTCGGGGGCCTGGGCACCTACACTTTCACCTTCGCCCACGGTCTCTCCTACTTCTCGAACGATCCGCGGGCCTGCATGAACTGCCACATCATGCGCGAGCAGTTCGACGGCTGGCAGAAGTCGCCTCATCACGCCGTCGCATCCTGCAACGACTGCCACACCCCCCACTCCTTTTTTGAGAAGTACCTGAGCAAGGCGGAAAACGGCTTCTGGCATTCCAAGGGTTTTACCCTCCAGGACTTTCACGAACCCATCATGATCCGCCCGAAAAACGTCGCCGTGCTCCAGCAGAACTGCGTCGGCTGCCACGAACAGATCGTCGACGGCATCAACACCCACCCCGGCAACCCGCAGAAGATGCTCGACTGCCTGCACTGCCACCGCGAAGTCGGCCACGGACCCGTGCGCTGAACGTCCGGACCCAGCGTCGGCCACTTCCCTTTTCACCTTCCGCATGCACTCCACTCCGTCCACCGACCACCGCGGCCTCGCCACCTGGGTCTACCTGCTCATTCTCGTCGGCACCGCCGGCGCCGCATTCCTCGTCCTCATGCTCTACGGCAACATTGTCGCCCGGAAGGCCGAGGCGACGAAGGACGTTTTCCGCGTGGTCGAGGTCAGCGACCGCACCGAGGATCCGGCCCTGTGGGGCAAGAACTACCCGCGGCAATACGACAGCTACCGGCGCACGGTGGACACCGAGCGCACCAACCATGGTGGCAGCGAGGCGTTCCAGCACCTTGACGAGGACCCGGCCTGGCGCCGGATTTTCGCCGGCTACGGCTTCGCCCTCGACTACCGGGAGGAACGGGGCCACGCCTACATGCTGATCGACCAGCGCGAAACCCAGCGGGTCACCAAACTGAACCAGCCGGGCGCATGCCTGCACTGCCACGCCTCGACGCTGAATGCCTACATCGACCAAGGGATCAAGGCCGGGGTTCCGGTCGGCAAGGAGCACTGGGAAGCCCAGATCCAGAAGGGCTTCGAGGAGGTGTGCAAGATGCCCTACTCCGAGGCCACCCAGATGGTGAAGCATCCGGTGTCGTGTATCGACTGCCACGATGCCGAAACCATGAACCTGCGGGTCAACCGTCCCGGTTTTCTCAACGGGATCCGCGCCCTGGCCAGGTCCGACTACGCCACCCCGCACCTGCCGAGCATCGAGCGCTGGCGTCGCGACGGTCGCAAGGGCGAATACCAGCCGAACATCGACGCAACCCGCCAGGAGATGCGCTCCATGGTCTGCGCCCAGTGCCACGTCGAATACTACTTCAAGGGTTCCGGCAAGGTGGTCACTTATC
>JAEUGZ010000469.1 GCA_016794725.1 Opitutaceae bacterium
TGGGCGTGCTGGTGCGCTACCAGTGGCCGGGCAATGTGCGGGAGCTCGAAAACGTCATCTACCGGAGCGCGGTCATTGCCCAAGGTGACACCATCCTGCTCAAGGACCTGCCCGCGGAGATTCGGGACGCGGTGGGAGCTCTTCCCACCACACCGGGGGCGGTGGTGGCTGCGTCGCCGGTCGCACCCAATCCCACGATGGAAGCCGTGCGTGTGGCCGTGGCGGAAAGCTCGGCACTCGCCACCGCCAAGATCACGGCTGAGAGCATTTCATCGGGAGAACCGGCGCTGACGGTGGAACGAGCATTGGATTATCTCCACCACGAGTTGACCCGGGGCGACGAGCCGATCCTTGAGCGCCTCGAGCGTGAAATGGTGGTGCGTGTTCTGAAGTCCGAGGAGGGCAACCAGCTCCGGGCATCGGAGAAGCTCGGCATCACCCGCGCCACCCTGCGCAAGCGAATCGAAGAGTGGGGCATTAAACTCTGAGACCCGGCGCATCGCGCGGTACCGCTTGAGACGCGTGAGTACCGGTCTCGGGCCAACGCTTGAATCCGGCGCCCGGGGTCAGCGGTAGCCCTCGGGACGCGAGGAATGCCAGGCCCAGGCTGTCGCCACGATCGCGTCGATGTCGGGAAATTTGATGGTCCACCCCAGTTCCTTGACGGCTTTGCTGGAGTCGGCGAAGAGAGCCGGAGGATCACCGGCCCGACGGGGCGCAGTCGTGTACGGAACTTTGCGTCCCGTTGCTTTCTCCACGGCGCGAATGACTTCGTAGACCGACGTGGGACGGCCCGTGCCGAGATTGTAGAAGAGGCCGGTGCCCGGTTGGTTCAACTTGTCAAACACCGCAATGTGCGCGCGGCTAAGGTCGTCGACGTGCACATAGTCTCGAAGGCAGGTGCCGTCAGGCGTGGGGTAGTCGATGCCGAAAATTTGCAAGGGAGGTCGCTTTCCCGTGGCGGCGTCGATTGCCAGCGGAATCAGGTGGGTCTCCGGGTCGTGCGCCTCGCCGATCGATCCATCTTCTGCGGCTCCCGCTGCGTTGAAGTAACGGAAGGTGGCAAAACTCAACCCTTTGGCGCGTGAAATCGACTTCAGGGCGTTTTCGATGTCGAGTTTGGTCTGTCCATACGGATTGATCGGCGCCTGCGGCATCGTTTCGACGATCGGCATCTGGGTCGGGATTCCGTAAGTCGCACAGGTGGAAGAGAAAATGAATTTGTTTACTCCCACGGCAAGCATCGCGTGGAGCAGGTGGAGGGTCGCCACCACATTGTTGAAGTAGTACTTCAGGGGGTCATTGACCGACTCCCCCACATAAGCATAGGCGGCAAAGTGCATCACCGCTTCGATTTTTTCATCTCGGAGAATGCGGGTCACTGCAGCCTCGTCGCCCAGGTTATGCTCGTAGAGATGGATTGACGGTGCCAGCGCGCCCCGGTGACCGAATACCAAGTTGTCCAGTACCACGGGTTTATGACCCGCCAGGATCAATTGCCTGACACAGTGACTGCCAATGTAGCCGGCCCCGCCAACGACAAGAACGTTCATAGAAATTTGGAAAGTGAGGAGCGAGGCTTGTATTGCGCCGAATGGGTAGTTGGCTAGCCGTTTTATCTTACACCTTCGATGAGTCTCTCCCGTATCGTGATCACTGGCGTCGGTTTGACCGCCCCCAACGGCAATAGCCTCGCGGAATTTCGTGGCAATCTGCTGGCGGGGGTGGCGCGGATCAGCCGAACGGAGATCCGTTACATGGGCCCGTTGCTGGCGGGGGTGTGCAATTACGATCCCCTTCGGTACCAAAAGAAAAAGGAGCTCAGGGTGGGAACGCGGGCGGGATCGATTGGGATCTATTGCGCCCGCGAGGCGTTGGCGGATGCCGGATTGAACCCGGACCAGCTTGCGCGTGACCGGACAGGCATCTTTGTCGGCATCACCGAACACGGCAATGTCGAGACCGAGAACGAGATCTACGCCATTTCCAAGTTTGGCTACGACACCAAGTTTTGGTCGCACTATCACAATCCGCGGACCGTGGCCAATAACCCGGCCGGAGAAATCTCCCTCAACCTGGGCAGCACGGGTCCGGCCTACACCATTGGCGCGGCCTGCGCGGCTGGAAATCTGGGGCTGATTCACGCGACGCAGATGCTGCGCTTGGGTGAAGTGGACCTGGCACTCTGCGGCGGGGTGAGCGAGAGCATCCACACCTTCGGGATCTATGCCGGCTTCAAGTCCCAGAATGCGCTGGCGCATCACGAGGACCCGAATCGCGCGTCGCGCCCCTTCGACAAGGCCCGCAATGGCATCGTGATCTCCGAGGGAGGCGCCCTATACACCCTGGAACGGCTGGAGACGGCGATGCAGCGGGGCGCGAAGATCTACGGGGAAATTGCCGGGTATTGCGTTAATAGTGACGCGAGTGACTACGTCTTGCCCAACCCCGGACGTCAGGCCGAGTGCGTGCGCACGGCGGTGACGCGGGCCGGCCTGCAGGCACGCGATATCCACATCATCAACACTCACGCCACCGCGACGCCGATGGGGGATATTCAGGAGTGCGAGGCGATCCGGTCGGTGTTCGGCGAAGGCTGCCCCGACACCTCGATCAACAACACCAAGAGCTTTATCGGTCATGCCATGGGCGCGGCGGGTGCTCTGGAGCTGGCCGGCAACCTCCCTTCATTCCTCGACCGGATTGTTCATCCCACCATCAACGTCGACGACCTGGACCCGCTCTGCTCACTGCCGGGACTCGTGCTCAACCGTCCGAAAACGGTCGAACGCGTGGACACGATTCTGAACAACTCATTCGGCATGCTCGGGATAAATTCCACGTTGATTGTGAAACGCTTCACGAGTTAAGTGGTCGATCTTCTACGCTTATGACCAAAGACGAAGTAAAACAGGTGGTACTCGACATCATCGCCGATATCGCCCCTGACGAGGACCTATCCAATCTGAAGCCGGACGTGCGCCTGCGCGACCAGATGCAGCTCGATTCGATGGACTTCCTTGATATCGTCATGGAGTTGCGCAAGCGCCACGGTATCGAGGTGCCCGAGGCTGACTATATCCAATTGGCAACACTCGACAGCTGCGGCGAGTACCTCACTCCGAAATTCAACGCGCTGACCTCGAAAGGCTGAACTTCGGGAACAGGGCGGGATCCAGGGCCGGGACATCCCGGCCTTTTTTCTGTCCAGAGCGGAAGCCCGTCGGACACACGGATGAACCAACACTCCCACTACGATGTGGTGATCATTGGCGCAGGGATGTCCGGCCTTGCGGCGGGCATCCGGCTGGCCCACTTCGGCAAACGGGTTTGCATCTTTGAACGCCACAACGCCGTGGGCGGGCTCAATGGCTTCTACAGTTTTGATGGACGGAAGTACGACGTAGGCCTGCATGCCCTGACCAACTACGTGCGTCCCGGGATCAAGGGAACCCCGCTCGGAAAACTGCTGCGCCAATTGCGCATCGAGCGTGATGCCTTTGCGCTTTGTGAGCAAAAGCGTTCGCGTATCTGTTTTGGACCCCGGGGCGAGCTCTCGCTCCGCTTCACCAACGACTTTGCCGTACTCGAGAGCGACGTGGCCGACCGATTTCCTTCCGAGATCGACGGCTTCCGTCGCCTGGTTGCCCGGGTGAAGGAGTTCGACGATGTGTCCCTGAACGCCACGCCCGTATCCGCCCGGGTCGTGGTCGGCGGATTCTTGAACGATCCGGTCCTGGTGGACATGATCTTCTGCCCGCTGATGTACTACGGGAGCTCCAGTCCCGGAGACATGGAATTCGGGCAGTTCGTCATCATGTTCAAGGCACTCTTTCTCGAGGGTTTTGCCCGGCCCCGGGAGGGCGTGCGGGTCATCCTCCGTGTGCTGTTGGAGAAGTATCGGGAGGCTGGGGGAGAGCGGCGGATGAAGTGTGGGGTGCGGCGCATCACTACCGACGGCGGCCGCGCCAGGGGTGTGGAACTCGACACGGGTGAGGTGATCACCGCCGACCACGTCATCAGCTCAGCCGGGAGCGCGGAGACAGACCGCCTGCTTGCACCTGCTCCGATCGAGAGGGATGCCGCGCCGACCACCGGAGAACGACTTTCGTTCGCGGAGACCATCACCATTCTCGATCGCGATCCGGCCGACCTGGGTTGGGGGGAGGATACGATTGTGTTCTTCAACGAGGGGTTTCGCTTCCACTACGAGCGCCCGGCGGAGCGGATCGACCGGCGCAGTGGCGTCATCTGTTTCCCAAACAATTTCGACTACGGTCCCGGGGTCCGTCTGCCCGAGGGGATTCTACGTGTCACGTGTCTCGCCGACTACCGGCGTTGGGTTTCGCTTTCACCCGACGCCTACCGCGGCGCGAAGGCGGAGGACTATCAGGCGATGCAGACGAGCGCTCTGCGGTTCCTGCCGCCTCCGCTCGAGCCGTTGTCCCGGGTAACGCGGGCTACGGACATGTTCACCCCTCGAACCGTGGAAAAGTACACGGGTCACCTGGAAGGCGCGATCTACGGGGCGCCGACCAAGGTACGCAATGGACGGACGAAGATCGAAAACGTCTACCTCTGCGGCACCGATCAGGGGTTCCTCGGCATCATCGGGGCCATGCTGAGCGGAATTTCCATGGCCAATTTTCATGTCCTGAGCAAGGGCGGCTGAGCGCCGCCCCGATGCTTCCGAGCCTGGGTCGTTTGTTTTGCGGCTCGCACCCGTGGGTCCGGTGCGCAAGCATCGAATCCTAAACCGTTGTATGGCGAGATCCACGCGCAAACCCGACAAACCGGTCGCACCTCCGGTGCACGTCACGGTCAGGGGCATCGCCGAAGCGGCCGGTGTTTCGATTGGCTCGGTGTCGTCGGTGCTGAACAACCGGCATGTGGAGCGTCGCATTTCCCCCGAGACCGTTGAAAAGGTGAAGGCCGCCGCCGCGCGCATGGGTTACCTGCCCAACATCGGCGCGCGACGACTGCGGTCGGGGGTGGGCGCGAAGCCGACAGTGATTTTGGCACTGATCACCAGTTATGAGGCGCCGCTGTCGCTGGTGAATCATTTCGTTTCAGGCCTGCGCGAGGTCGCCCAGGAACCGGGCGGCCCCTTGGGCGGGGTGGCAACCATGCTGCTGATCGAGATGTTTGCGGCGGGGCACCTGCAGGACTTGCCTGGGCTGCTCAGCGGTGATCACTTCAACGCCGCAATCATCACCAATACCACGACGGACGATGATGCCTTTCTGGCTGCCCATCCACTGCCCTATCCCACGGTGCTGGTGAACCGTCGCATTCCCGGCTACTCCAGCGTGGTGGAGGATGCTGGCAGCGGCGTCCGCGCGGCGGAGATCCTGGTGGGAATGAAGCGCCGAAAGCTCGCGGTGTTGCACGGGAGTCCACTTACGCAGATCACGAAGACGCGTATAGATAGTTTCATGCGCACCGCGCAGGCCCTGACCGGTGTGCCAGCCCGCGAGATCATTGCGTCCCAGCTTTCCGAGGAAGCGGCCGCCGAGGCCATGAATCGATTCTTTGAGGCAGGGGGGACGGTCGACGGACTCTACACGGTCACCGACGGAAAAGCCCTGGGCGCCTACCACGCAATCCGCCAGGCCGGACTATCGATCCCCGATGACATTGCCGTGATCGGGGTGGGTGACTACGACATCTCCCGTTTCTTTTCGCCGCCGCTGTCGTGTGTGGGTGTGCCTCACAGCGAGTTGGGCCGCTCGGCAGCGAGGTTGCTGTTGCAGCGCCTGCGCCGTTCAGATCTGGCCGTGGAACGGGTTGAGCTCAGTTTCGCGCAACACCTGCGCGCATCCACCGGGCATTCCGTCGCAGCCCCCCAGGTCCGGTCCCGGAATCGGGCAAGGTGATCCCGTCGGGATCTCACGTCTTTTTCAGGCTGGCGGCCGCAGTCCGCAGCGCGGCGTTGACCGCGCCACCATCGGATCCGAGGGCCATCACGGTGTAACCCATTTCCCGCCACGGCGCGACATGGGCCGGATCAAGAGCAAGGATACCGGCCGCCTTGCCGCGACGTCGGGCCGCTGCGGCAACGCGCGTGAGCGCCTCGATGAAGGTGGGATGCGAGTACTGGCCGGAAATCCCCAGGTTGGTGGTGAGATCGAGTGGTCCGACAAAGAGAACGTCGGCACCGTCGACGGCAGCGATGTCATCCAGCCGGTGCAGGGCCTCGACTGACTCGATTTGGGGCATGGTGACCAGCCACTCATGCGCATGGGTGAAATAGGCCTCGAAATCAGCGCCAAATTGCGCCGCCCGGTTCATCTTGGCCACGCCCCGGACCCCGCGGGGCGGGTACCGCAGGGCGGCCACGGCAGCGGCGGCCTCGGCGCCGCTGCTCACGTAAGGCACCATGATGCCATGGGCACCCGCATCAAGGGCGCGTTTGAAGCGGGCGGGATCATTGGCTGCGATGCGCACGATTCCAACCGCCGGGGTTGCCGCGACCGCCTGCAACTGGTGTAGCAGGGTGGAATCGCTGCCGGGCCCGTGCTCATGATCCAACAACAGCCAGTCGAATCCTGCCAGACCGGCCATTTCAACCGTCAGTGCTGATCCCAGATTGAGAAACGTACCGCCGACAAACTGTCCGGAAAGCACGCGATTTCGGAAATCCGGGGTCATTTTCATCGGTGAAAGGGGTGGGTCGGGTAAAGCCGGTTCGAATCGTGCTGTCGAGCGCATGTCGTCGGCTCCGCATCGTCCGCTCGACAGCACGGGCAAGTCCGCGTTGCCTCGTCGGACATGAGCGCCCCCGCCATCCCCTTCCTTTCCTGCGCCCGACTGGCCGCGAACGAGGATAATGTCGCCATCGCGACCCAGCGCATCGAAGCCGGCACCCGGCTGGAACGCTCAGGCGAATCTCTCACCCTTGCCCACACGGTGCTCGAGGGCCACCGGTTTGCGGTCGCGGGAATTGCCAAAGGGGAGATGCTGCTGTCCTGGGGACTCCCCTTCGGCCGCGCGATCCGGCCGCTGCTGCCGGGCGACTATGTTTGCAACGCTTCGATGCTCGAGGCACTCCGGGTTCGTTCGTTGGACTGCTCGCTGCCGGACCGGGCCAACTTCGATGATCACATCGAGGAGTACGTGCTCGATGTGACGACGTTTCGTCCGGGAGCGCCGGTTCCACCGATTTCGCCCGCGCGGACGTTTTCCGGATATGCCCGCTCGGCGGCGCGGGGGGTGGGCACCCGGAACATGGTGGTGGTGCTCGGAACGTCGTCGCGCACCGCCGGGCTCGTGCGTCAGATCACCGACCGGCTGCAGGGGATGAAGCGCCTTTTTCCGGGCGTCGATGGGCTGGTTGCGATTGCGCACACCGAAGGCGGAGGCCCGGAGGCGCCCAACAATTTGACCGAAGTGCTGCGGGCGCTGGCCGGTTTCATGGTCCACCCCAACGTGGGAGCCGTGATCGCCGTCGATCAGGGATTTGAACCCGTCAACAATCGGGTGCTGGAGCGCTTCCTGAGGGACCAAGGTTATCCGATCGACGACGTTCGGCATGCCTTCTTGACCGCCCGGGGATCCATTGCCGCCACCCTCGCGGCCGCCGAGGCGACGATCAAAGCCTGGCTCCCGGCCGTACAGGCCGACCGGCGCAGTGACCAGCCGCTCAGCGCCCTGCGCGTCGCCCTGCAGTGCGGAGGTTCCGACGCGTTCTCCGGCGTGTCAGGAAATCCACTGGCCGGTTCGGTGGTGCATGAGGTGATCCGTCATGGTGGCAGCGGCAACCTGTGCGAAACCGACGAGTTGGTCGGAGCCGAAAGCTACGTGCTCAACAATGTGCGCGACGCCGGGACGGCCGAAAAACTGCTGGGTGCGATCTCCTCGTTCAAGGAGCGGCTCTCGTGGCACGGCATCACCCCGGAGTCCAACCCCTCGGCCGGAAACAAACTGCGCGGGCTCTACAATATCGTGCTGAAGTCGCTGGGCGCCGCCCACAAGAAGGATCCGCGGACGCGTATCGAGCAGGTCATTACCTATGGCCAGCGCATGAGTGAACCTGGATTTCACTTCATGGACAGTCCCGGCAACGACCTGGAGGGCATCGCCGGACAGGTGGCCTCGGGGTGCAATCTGTTCCTTTTTGTGACGGGAAACGGGTCCATTACCAATTTCCCCTTTGTGCCGACCCTGAAAATCACCACCACCACCCGGCGCCATGAACTGCTCATCCATGAAATGGATGTGAATGCCGGGCGCTACCTCGACGGGGAGACGATGGAGATGCTGACGCGTGAGACCTTTGATCTGGTGGTGGCCACCGCTTCCGGAGCTCTGACCAAGGGCGAAAGAGCCGGACACTCGCAGATGTCGCTGTGGCGCAACTGGCGCCAGACCGACGCGTCGCGCCTCCCGGAGATCCTCCGGCGCGCCGAGCCGGACGGGGTTCCCCTGGTCACGCGTGAACAGGCCCGGTCCCGGTTGCGGCGGCAATCGGACGCCGAGTTTCCTCCGGTGCTCCTCCATCGCACGATCGATGCACGGGCAATCGAGCGGATCGGGCTGGTCCTTCCGACCAGCCTGTGTGCGACCCAAATCGCCCGTCTCGCGGCGGAGCGCCTCAATGCGACCGGCCTGGCCGGCGCAGCGGGGTTGTCCCGGTTTTCAACCCTGCTCCACACGGAGGGCTGCGGCTTTGGCGGCGAGAGCATGCACAAACTGCTGCACCGGACTTATCGTGGGTATGCCCAGCATCCCAACGTGGCTGCGACCCTCCTGCTGGAGCACGGCTGTGAGAAGGTGCCGAACGATGTCATGAAGCGACAGTTTGAGACGGCGGGCGTTGACCTTGGCCGATTTGGATGGGCCAGTGTGCAATTGGACGGTGGGATTGAGAAGAGCCTGGCGCGAATTCAGACCTGGTTTGAGCAGACGCTCCCGGCGTTGTCTCCAGCTCCCCTCGAAACGGGCAGTCTCGCCGATCTGACCATCGCGTTCCAGACCGACGCTCCCGGTGACGTTGCGCTGATTGAGCGTTGGGCTGAGCTGGCCAACGCGTTGGTGTCAGCGGGAGCAACGGTGCTGATTCCGGAGTTGGACTCGATGGTCTCCCACCGCGAGGCACGCAGACAGCTGTTGGGTCCGACTGAAGTTCGTGCCACGTTGGAGTACGGGCAGATGGCCCGGACGTCGGGCCTTCATCTGGTTCGCACGGATACGCCGGAGTGGTCGGAAAACCTGGCTGGATTGGGTGGATGTGGGGCGCATCTGGCCGTCACCCTCGTTTCTGGACATGTGCATCAGGGTCACCCGTTGATTCCGGTGCTGCAGTTTGCACCGGAATCCGAGCGAGGCGCCTGGTCGGAATCGGAGGTGGACGGCTTTGTCTCGAATCAAACGTCGCCGGACAGCCTGAACCACATCAAGGAGCGCCTGGCCGAGACCGCCTCCGGCCGGTACGAACCCGCAAACCGGCGACTGGGATTGAGTCACTTTCAACTCACGCGTGGACTCCTTGGCATCTCGACCTGAGGAACGGAGGGAAGAAATGGGGGCTCCTGATTCGCGCCAGCCCATTCACTTGCGTCCGGTCAAGCTACTG
>JAEUGZ010000564.1 GCA_016794725.1 Opitutaceae bacterium
CGCCAAGGTCTCGCGCCCCGGGGTTTGCAATGCCGCCGAACAATTGCTCGTGCACGCGTCGGCCGCGCCCGTGCTCCTCCCCCGGATTGCCGCCGCCTTGGCGAGCAAGGGCGTCCAGCTCCGGTGCGACGCGCGGGCCTCGGCTGTGCTCGCCACCGCCACCGAGGTCCCCGCCGAACAGGTGGTTGCAGCGCAACCCTCCGACTACACCACGGAGTTCCTCGATCTGGTCATCGCGGTCCGGGTCGTTGACTCGGTCGACGAGGCCATTGCCGTGATCAATCGTGACAGTTCCGCTCACACCGACGTCATTGTCACCCGCGACGAAGCCGCCGCCCGCCGGTTTCAGTCGGGCGTGGACAGCGCCGTGGTGGGATGGAATGCCAGCACCCGGTTCAACGATGGGTTCGAATTCGGCTTCGGCGCCGAAATCGGTATCAGTACCGATCGCCTGCACGCCCGCGGGCCCATGGGACTGCCGGAACTTTGCAGTTACAAATACCTGATCGATGGGACCGGCCAAATTAGGACGTAAGTCGCGGCCCGTGGATCTACCCATCCAAACTTTTATCAATTAACAATTTACTGAGTATCACGCGTTCCGCCTCCCCTGCCTCTCTTCATTCCCCGCCGAACTTTCCCGGCGAAAAGGCGTCTACCATATTGCCATGAACACATCCCCTCTCCTGCTGGCCCTCGTGGCGATTCCCCTGCTTTCCGGTCCGGCCGTTCGGGCTCAGGCGGTGACCCCGCCGCCTCCGCCGGAGCGACCCACCGTGGAGGTCAGCGGACCCTCCAAACGACTCTCCCGGAACACCCTCAGCGCGGTCACCGCCGGCATTGCCTACGAAGCACCCACCCCAAAAAAGGCGGAAGAGAAAAAACCTGAACCCGCTGAAGCCGAAGAAGAAGGTCCAAAGAACGGCATCATCCGGCTGCCCCAGTACATCGTGGAAGGGGACCGCCCACCCGTATTTCGTCCCAAGGATGTCAACACCAAGAAGGGACTCGGTCAAATCGCTGTTGACAAGTACTTTACGGAAACCGGTAAGGCCTTGAACCGCTTCACCATCCCGCTCTTCGGCATGAGCAAGGAACAGTACGCGCTGATGATGTGGGAAGAGGAGGAGCGCCTCAAAAACATGAAAAACGCCTCCGAAAACGTGTACCTGCTGCGCCAGACCGACCCCGCCGCGGCCGCCCAGCTCAAGCGCGAGGTGGACCAGACGTTTATTCGGCGCACCGAATTCTCGCCGATCAGCAACGGTCGGGACAAGTAGTCTAGTTCAAGGCGAAGATGTCGCGACCGCATCAGGCGATGCGGTCGCTCTTGCAGTCATACCGGTGCCGTGACGGCTCCCGGCGCTTTCGCCCTCACGCGACCACCAAACTCTGACCGGTCATTTCCGCGGGTTTGGGCAGTCCCATCAAATCCAGAACCGTCGGGGCAATGTCCGCCAGGCGTCCGCCGGTGCGCATGCGGGTCTTTCCGACCGCGTACCCGGAACCCACGACAAACACCTCGACGAGGTTGAGGGTGTGCGCGGTGTGGGGAGAGTTGTTTTCAGGATCCCACATCTGCTCGCAATTGCCATGATCCGCACAGACCACTGCCCGCCCTCCCACACGCTCGAGCGCCTCAAGCAGCGTTCCTACGCCGACATCCGTCGCCTCCACGGCTTTGATCGCCGCCGGCAGTGATCCGGTGTGGCCCACCATGTCGGGGTTCGCGAAGTTCACCACGATCAGGCCGTACTGGCCGGAGAGAATCGCTTCTTTCGCCAATCGGGTGACTTCGGGCGCCGACATTTCCGGCTGCAGGTCATAAGTCGGCACTTTGGGGCTGGCGGGACATGCACGCGCCTCACCGGGAAAGGGCTCCTTGCGGTAATTGTTGAAGAAGAACGTGACATGCGGGTTCTTTTCCGTCTCGGCGCACCGGAACTGACCGAGCCCGGCATCGGCTACCACTTTGCCCAGGATGTTCTTTAGGGCCTCGGGTTTTGGAGAAACCACATGCACTGGAAGACCCGCCTCGTACTCGGTCATCGTGGCATAGTAGAGGTCGAGCTTCGGCCCGCGGGCAAAATCGGCAAACCCGTCCATGACAAATGCCCGCGTGATCTCGCGGGGACGATCACCCCGATAATTGTAGAAGAGGACCGCGTCTCCGTCCCGCATCGTGGCCAACGGCTTTCCGGCGGCGTCCACCACCCACGTGGCGGGGACAAATTCGTCTCCCTTCTGCGTTTCGCTGAGCGGTTTTTGATAGTAGGAGCGGACCGCCTCCACGGCGGAGGTGGCTGTCGCCTCGGCTTTCTGGCCAGTGAGCATGAGGTACGCCTTGGCCACCCGTTCCCACCGGTTGTCACGATCCATGGCCCAAAAGCGGCCGCAGACAGACGCAATACGACCAACCCCAATCGACCGGCACTGCTGCTCCACTTGCTCCACATACCCCGCTCCGCTGTTGGGGGGCGTGTCGCGTCCGTCGGTGAACGCGTGAATATAGACCTCACTCAAACCTTCGATTTTCGCCTGACGCAGGATGCCGTACAGGTGTTCCAGCATGCCATGCACGCCGGCATCCGACACGATTCCCATCAAATGCAATCGGGAGCCGCGTGACCGCACCCGATCGACCGCTGCACGCCAGACCGGATTAGCCTCTAACTGTTTCTCGGAAAACAATTTATTCAGACGCACCAACTCCTGGTCCACAATGCGGCCGGCTCCGATGTTCTCGTGACCCACCTCGCTGTTCCCCATGACGCCATCAGGCAGGCCAACATCCAATCCGGACGCCGCCACCAAGGTGTGCGGGTATTTCGCGTGGAGACGATCATCCGCCTGTTTCTTAGCCAAGTACACGGCGTTGAACGCGTTCTGCTCGGGATGGGGATTCTTGCCCCAACCATCGCGGATGATCAAAAGGACCGGAGTGCGCGGAGTGCTCATGAGTGAAGGTGGTTGAACCAACCGACAGGCATGGACGCCCCGGTTGCCCGACAAAAGGCTAAACTCACTGCACCTTTTGTGCTTCTTGAGCTAATTTCTGAGCCGCCCGCGACGAAATTGGCAATGGCGATGCTCTAACGAGTCCCTCGATGACCCTCATCATACGAGACCTTCTGGTGAACCCTCCCACGTGGTTCCTGTCGTTCCGGGACCTCACGCTCTATTGCAATGTTTTCCTGAAATCCGACATCGTCATCGAGTCGGAGGACCCCGACCTCTACTACCGCTGGATCAAGCCGCGCGGAGGCATGGACTTCATCGAGGATTTTGTCCGCCCGGGATCCGAAGACGGCCTGCGGCTGGATGTGGAGCACAATTACCCGCGTTCGCTGGTGACCGACCGAATCGCACCAGAAAATGTCCATCGGCTCATCGCGATGATTCGCGGTTGCCAGGGCGCCGCCTGAAGCGACTCCCGGGCGTGGAGCTCGTTTGACTCCGACGCAAAACGCCGCCCCCATAGGGCTTCGCATGTCCAAACGCGCTGTCCTGTTGGTCAACCTCGGCTCGCCCGATTCCACCTCCGTCCCCGACGTCCGTCGCTACCTTCGCGAGTTTCTCGGCGATGAGCGCGTCCTCGACCTGCCCGCGGCCTTTCGCTGGATGCTGCTGGAGGGCATCATTCTGCGCACCCGCCCAAAGAAATCCGCCCACGCCTACGAGGAGATCTGGACCAAGGACGGCTCCCCGCTTGTCCTGACGTCAAAACGCGTTGCCCAGAAACTCGCTTCCGCCCTGGGGCCCACGACGCCTGTTTATTTGGCGATGCGTTATGGCAGTCCGTCGGTCGCCAGCGTGATTGAAGCGATGGCCAAGAACGGCATCACCGAGGTTCTGCTCTTTCCCCAATACCCACACTACGCCATGTCCTCGTGGGAAACGGTCGTCGTTAAGGTGTTCGAGCAGGCAGCCAAGCTGGCACCTAAACTGAAGATCGACTCGGTGCATCCCTTCTACGCCGACGCCGACTACATCGAGGCCCTCTACCAGGTCTCCGCACCCTATTTCGCCCAACCCCACGATCACATTCTGTTTTCGTATCACGGCATTCCCGTTCGTCACCTGCGCAAGGCGGACTCATCCAAGGCGCACTGCACCCTCGTGCCCGACTGCTGTACGACCTGTTCCCCCGTGCACAGCACCTGTTACAAGGCGCAGGTTCTCGCCACGACCCGGGCCCTCGTGCGGCGCGCGGCCATCCCGGCCGAACGCCACTCGGTCTCTTTCCAGTCCCGACTCGCCGGCGAACCCTGGCTGACCCCCTACACGGACTTTGAGCTCAAGCGCCTGCCGCAGGAGGGACGCAAGCGGATCATTGTCATGACTCCGGCCTTTGTCGCTGACTGCCTCGAAACCCTGGAGGAAATTGCCGGGGAAGGCAAAGAGGACTTCCTGGCCGCGGGAGGAGAACACTTCCAGCACGTGCCGTGTCTCAACGACCAGGCGCCGTACATTGACTTCCTGGCCGGCCGCGTGCGCGCCTGGCTCGACCGGGCGAGTCCCACCGCCACCCACGTCCGGCAGGCCGCCGCGATCGCGGTCTGACCCACCCCACCGCCTCCGACCCCGCCCGTATCCAGCATGAGCGGACGCAACCTTCCTCCATCGGGGACTTCGGTCCAGGCGGCGGATCCGGCCTGGTTCTGGCTGGGGCGCGACGGCCTGATCCGTGCCAGCACGTCCGCGGCCGCGGTCCTCGGCGTCACCGATGCCGCCGCCCTGGTCGGCACGCCCCTGGTCAGCCACCTGGCCTGGGACATCACTTCCCAGGAGCCCGACTGGCAGCTGGCGCAATGGGAGGTACTGCTCGCCGCCGCTTCCGATCTGGACCTGAAGGTCGCCCCCCAGTCCGCACCGGAGACCGAGCTGGTCCTCCGTCTGCGCCCGGGGACCGGTCCGGACGGGGGCTATTTCGCCACCCTCGCCCCCACGCCGCCGCGCACGCTGCCGGAGGGTTCGGACCTTCTCGCGAGCTGGCTGGAAAGCGACGCCCCGGCCGGGCTCTTCAGCCTGCACTTCCAGCAGGGAAAGAGCCGCTTTTCCGCCTCGTTGAAACGTCTTTTCGGATACGCCGACCACGAACTCCCTGAGACCTACGAGGCCTGGCAGGGGTTGCTGCACCCGGAGGACTCCGCCGCCTCCCCGCACCGGGTCTCGAAGCGCCCGCCCGCGCCGGGCACGCGGCCCCTCTTTCTGGAGTTCCGGATGCGTCACCGTGACGGCCGGTACCTTTGGATGCAGTGCCTCGGCCAGCAGGTGTTCGGCCCGTCCGGGGACCTGGTGCAGACGCACGGGGTGCTTTTCGACATCACCGAGCGCAAGGAGCTGGAGGAGGAGTCCGTGGCCGCGGCCGACCGCCTGCGCCGCATCTCCGAACACGGCCAGCTCGGGCTCTTCGACCTCGATTTCGGCGCGCAGCAGTATTGGTTTTCTGATACGTGGCGCCGGCTTCTGGGTGTGCCTGACGCCCCGTCTGAACCCGAGAGCGACCCCCTGTCCCCGCTCCTCGATGCGCTCCTGCCCGGCCGCGCCCCCGCCGGCATTTCAACCTGGCTGACCCAGTACCGTCCCGACGAGGAACCGCTGGTCGAGGCCACCACGCTCCTGCACCGGAACGGCCAGGTCATTCCGGTCCTCTTCGGCGTCGCCCGGCAGTTCACGCGACGGCGCGACCTGGCCCGGGTGGTGGGCTTCGCCCTCCCGCTCTGCGGGGATGCCGAACGGATGCGCAGCGGTTCAGCCCTGCCACCGCCGCACCTGGTGGGCGCGCTGCTCGATGCCCTGCAGGAAGCCATCATCGTGGCCGACGCCGAGGGCACCGTGGTCTACATGAACCGCCGGGCGGAACGGCTGACCGGGCGCTCGCCCCGGACCGATGGGGTCCTGACCATCAGCCAGGCTTTCCCTTTGGTCCGGCGCATCGACTATCAGGCCGACCACGACGCGGTCAGCCTGCACCTCGCTTCCCCCGAGGCCGGACGACTGCGGACCGAACACGCCCTCGCACCATTGCCGGATCGCAGCGAACCCCTTCCCATCCTGTGGAGCGCACACCAGAGCTGGGACAGCGAGGGCCGGATCGCCGGGGCCATCATTGTCTTCCGGGATCCCCGGGAGATGTCGCTCACCCCCGAAGAGCTGTTGCGCGCCAACCGGCTTGAGTCGCTCGGGCAGCTCGCAGGGGGCATTGCCGCCGACTACACCAACCTGCTCACCACAATCCTCGGGGCGATCTCTCAGGCAAAGGAGAATCGGGACTTTTCGCACCTGGCCAACGCAGAGAAGGCCTGCCTGGAAGCCACGACCCTGTCACGGCAGCTCATCGCCTTTGCCACCGAAACCCCCGGCGCACGGCGTGCCCAGGGCCAGGTTGACGATCTGCTACGCGACGCCGTACGCATTGCCGCGACGGGCTGCCTCGCCTCGATCGGAATCGACGTGCCTGACAACCTGCCTCCCGTCGAGGTTGACCGCGGTCAAATGCTGCAGGTCTTCCAGAATCTCGTGCTGAACGCGATTCAGGCACTGCCCAAGGACGTCGGCGCAGGCCGCATCCGCCTGCAAGCCCGTGCCGTCACCCTGGCTGAAGGCGAAGTGCCACCTCTCGCAGTCGGCCGGTATGTTCAGATCGATGTCCAGGACAATGGCTGCGGCATCGCTCCCGAAAACCTGGAACGGATCTTCACCCCGTTCTACACCACCAAATCGCACGGCACCGGCCTCGGACTGGCCACTGTGCTCTCGATCGTCCGCCGGCACGGAGGCCAGGTCTGGGTCTCCTCGCTCCCCGACGCCGGCTCCACGTTCACGGTCTACCTTCCCGCGGCCGCCACGCCCGCAGAGCCCGCGGCCCCCCGGCTACCGTCGCTCCCCTTCGGCACGGGACGGGTGCTGTTCATGGACGACGATCCTCATATCAGCGCCCTGACCGCGAGCATGCTGCAGAGCCTCGACTACACCTTCGATCTCGCGCGGGACGGCGAGGAGGCGCTCTCGCTCTACCGCCGCTATCTCAATGTCGGGCGTCCTTATGACGCCGTCATCATGGACTTGACCGTGATCGGCGGCATGGGCGGCGAGGAGTGCCTGCGCCGCCTGCGCGAACTGCACCCCGAGGTGCGCGCGCTCGTCTCCTCGGGCTACGATGACCCGGTGCGACGGCGTCACTTCGCGGACATCGGATTCTCCGGCTTTCTCGCCAAACCCTACCGGGTCGGTGACCTCGGCAATGCCCTCAAGGCAGTCATTGGCGACCGCTCGCCCCCGTTTTCGCCGCCCTCCTGAGTCGCTCCCTCGCACTACCCGCGCCAGGTGAACGCATGGCAGAGCGCCACGCCGGCCGCATCCGCCTCGTCGGGCGCCAGCGTCCGGCCATGTCCGAGCAGAGCCATGACTGTCCGGGCCATCTGCTCCTTGCTGGCCCGGCCCGCGCCGACCACCGCCTGCTTGACCCGCAGTGGGGGATATTCGAATACGTCCTTCGACCGCAATGCCGCCGCCGAGATGGCCGCCCCGCGCGCGGCCCCGAGGATCTGGGCGGTCTGGAAATTCTGCACAAAAATCGTCTGCTCCAATGCGACGTGCCGGACCTCGAAATCGGCGAGAAAGGCTGTCACCGCCCGGTGGATCTCCCCCAGGGCATAGGCCATCGTCTCCCGCGGCGAGACCTTCACCGTCTGACAGCGGAGCAGGACCGGCGCGCGACCGGAGGTGAATTCGATCATGGCCAGTCCCGTGCCCCGCAACGACGGGTCAACGCCGAGCACCAGCCCGTTGAACGGCGTTCGCTGCAGGGACAGCGCCGGCTGCAGCTCAGCCCGCCGTCCACCCCCTGCCCGCGGCACCCCCGCCTCCACCGGGAGGCCCGCCAGCTTCGCCGCCCACATCTGTCGCACGGTCATGCGCGCCATGGCCCGCCTTTCTTCCCGTCTGAAACTCGCCACACCTGCAGGGGCGCTTCGTCCCGCCGAGGATCTGCCACAGTCGTGTCCATTCGTGTCACTTCGTGGTTCAATGGCATCCTTCCGTCCTAGGACAACATCAGCTTGAGTCCCGCGACTGCCGTCAACGACAGCGTGATCACCTCAAACCAGCGTTGATTGATGCGATGCACCAGCCAGCGACCGGCCAGGGCGCCCACTCCAACCGCCGGCGCGAGGACGAGGTTGGTCATGAGGCTCGGCCCGTTGACGAGGCCCAGGTGAACCATGAAGGGGACCTTGAACAGGTTCAGTAGCAGGAAATACATCGCAGCGGTGCCAAGGAATTCGAGTTTGGGCAAACGCAGGGCGAGCAGGTAAATGGACATGAGCGGTCCGGCTGCATTGGCGATGAGGGTGGTGAACCCGGCGAGGATTCCTGTGCCTGCCACGATGGGCGCCGGGGGCCCCTTCTCTTTCCACTTCTCCTCCGCCTTTCCTCCTTGGCTGCGTCGCCACAGGTGCAGGGCCATCAAGACGACAATGATTCCGCCCACGAGCACACGCGCCTGCTGATTATCAATGCGGTCCATGGCAAAATAGCCGAGCAACACACCCAGCCCAGCCCAGGGAAATAATCGCAGCAATTGCGGCCACTGGGTGTGCCGTCGATAGGACGCCACCGCCACCAGGTCGCCAAAGATCAGCAATGGAAGCACCAGGCCGGTGCCCTGCTTGGTCGGAAGGACATTGGCAAAGATGGCAATGAAGAGGGTCCCGAGCCCGGCCACTCCGGTCTTGGCCATGCCCACCAGCACGGCCCCCGCCACGAGAAGCGCCCATTGCCAGGGCTCGAGTTGCATCATGATCACGGTGACTCCGTCCGGGCAAACGTACCCTTGGCAACCGTAATCACATTCCAAGGGAGCGGATCCGACTCCGGTAGCGTCGTTCCCGTCGCCAATATCTGCCACTCCGGTTCAATGGCCTCCCAGAATCTCGCCCGGCGACCCGGATCCAATTCACCCAGCACATCATCGGCGAGCAGGACCGGCGCCACCCCGGTGCAGGCCTGAAACCAGTGGGCTTGGGCCACTTTGAGCGCGAGGACGAGGCTGCGCTGCTGGCCCTCCGAAGCCACGTCCCGGGCCGGGCGTCCGTCCAATGCAAATTCCAAATCGTCCCGATGGGGTCCGGTCAGCGTGGATCGAAACTGGACATCACGAGCCCGGCCTGCGGCCAGGGCCTGCAGCCACGTCCGCTCATCCGATGTCGCCAGGTTGGGTGCATAGGCAAATCCCACCGTCTCCGGACTGCCCGGGGTGGCGATGCGACCGTAGGCACGCACCACGTGGGCGGTCAGTCGCTCGAGCCCGCTGACCCGGTCTTGCATCAATCGGCATCCCGCCTGCGCCAGAGGCCGCTCAAAGGCCGCCAGCTCCGCCGTCGAGGCCGCTCGCTTCAGCAACGCATTTCGTCCCGCGAGGGAGCGGTGATAGGTCTGCAGCGTCTGGAGATAGGCCGGATCCGTCGCCGCCAGCGTCAAGTCCAGCCATCGGCGGCGTCCGCCGGGAGCACCTCGGATCAACTGCTGGTCCTGCGACGAAAACACCACCGTGGGAAATCGCCCAAGGATGTCACCCAGTTTGACCACCCGCTCCTGATCGACGGTCACCTCTTTGCTGCCGCTGCGCACGCGGACCGTGACACGGGTGGCGCCGGCGCGTTCATGGTCGAGCTCGAAGGCCAGTGCCGCCTCCGTCTGACCATGCGCAATCAGCATTCGCGCGTCATGGGTGCGAAAGGAACGCAGCGCCGTCAGAAAACCGACCGCCTCCAGGAGGTTTGTTTTCCCTTGTCCATTCGGACCAATGAAAAACTGACGCGTCCCGGCCAGCTCGAGGTCGGCCTGGGGGATGTTGCGAACGTGTTGAAGGAGAATCCGGCGCAAACGCATCAGCGAAAGTGAGCCAGTACATGCATTCTTCCGCCAAAACCCAGCCGATTTCCTCGCAGGTTGAGGTACCATTCTTGGGTCTCGCGTTCCGACTCCCGCGCAACTCACCTTCGGCTCGCGCTCCGCGCCCGTCCGATCAAACGGGTGGCCGGCACCGAGGCGCCTGCCCTACCGCGCTCCATCGAGCTCTGCCGCCACCGCCGCCATCGCCTGCGCCAGCGCGGTCCACTCCGTCATAACCGTTGCCCAGCCCGCGCTGATGCGCACGGTTCGACGCATCGCCTCCGGCTCCAGCCCGATTGCCGCCAGAACATGGGAGGGCCCTTGCTTGCCCGACGCACAGGCTGAGCCGGTGGAAATCTGGAAACCTCGCTGATCAAGGCGGGCCACCCACCGGTGATTCTCGTGCCGCGGCAGGGACACCGAGACCGTATTCCACAAACGCTCGGTTCCTGCTCCCACCAGGCTGGACCCCGGGAGAACCGCGAGCAGGGCCCGCTCAAATCCATTCCGCCAGGCAGCCCGCTCCTCCTCCCACAGCACCTGGCTGCGCTCCGCTTCGCTCAATGCCGCCAGCATGGCCGCGACACCCGGATAGTCCTCCGTTCCGGCCCGGTGCCCCCGCTGCTGTCCCCCGCCCACAAATCCATGAAATCCGTCGGCCTGCGCCGCACGCAGCAGGAGCCCCACTCCCTTGGGTCCGCCAAACTTGTGGGCCGTGCCAAACACCCAGTCGACTTCACCCAACCCGGCCGCGGGCAGTTTACCCAACCACTGCGATGCATCGCAGACCATTTCCACCCCGCGAGCGCGACAGACTCGTCCCAAGTCGGCCCACGGTTGCAGCACCCCTGTCTCATTGTTCGCCGCCATGACCACCAACGCCCCCACGGGCGCGCCCGACGCGCGGCTCCCGTCGAGCAGTGACGCCACACGGTCGGGCTCGACCTTTCCGTCGGTGTCCACCGGCAGTCCCTGCCAGCGTCCGGGGAAAGCCGAGGCAAATGCCGCCAGGACGCAGGGGTGTTCCGTCGGATTGACCGCCACCCGGGCGTGCGCGGGCAGCGACCGCGCCAGGTGAGCCGCCACGACAGAGGCCGCCTCGGTCGCTCCGGAGACATGAACCACGCGATCCGCCGCCGCGCCCAGCAGCAGCCCAAACGCCTCACGCGCCCCTTCGAGACGCACCCGTACGCGCGCCGCCTCGCGGTAGGGACTGGCCGGGTTCGCCCACGCCTCGTCCTGAGCCTGCAGCCACGCCTGACGGGCTGCCGGCGACAAAGGAGTGGTGGCGTTGTGATCAAAATAGGGCACGCGGCACGCACCCTGCAACACCCGGAGCCGGCTTGCAAGGAGCCACCCTCCTGGGGCAACCTGCTCCTCAGACCTCTCCCATGTCGCTCGACTCGGCTCTCACCCACACGATCCAGACGCTCCAATCGCTGAACGCGATTCGATCGGAAATTCACCAGGCGTCCGAATTGATCCGAAGCACCCTGCAGGCAGGGGGCAAACTGCTGATTTGCGGAAATGGAGGCAGCGCCGCCGAAGCCCAGCACTTCTCCACCGAACTGGTCGGACGCTATTTCAAGAATCGTCGCTCCCTGCCTGCGGTCGCCCTCTCAGCCGATGGCTCGTTGCTCACCTGCATCGGCAATGACTATGGCTTTGACGCGGCCTTCTCGCGGCAGATCGAGGGCCTCGCGCGGCCCGGTGATGTCGTCGTCGTGTTCACTTCCAGCGGCAACTCCTCCAATATTCTGGCCGCACTCCACGAAGCCCGCCGGCAAGGGCTCTCCAGCATTGCGTTCCTGGGACGGGGTGGCGGCAAGGCCAAGGGCATTGCGACGGTCGACCTGATTGTCCCGGGTGACTCCGGCCGCTCCGCCCAGGAGGCCCATCTTTTTCTCATCCACCACTTCTGCGACATCATTGACTCCGACTGTACTCCGTGAACGGTCGGCAACGTCCCCACCCGCCCGTGTTCGATGACCTGCCGCAGCCTGTGGAGGGCCCCGCCATGTCCCGAACCCCACACCGCCGTCTCTCGGCCGACGAACGCAAACAGGCAATTCTGGAAGCAGGCCTGCCCCTTTTCGCCCACCAGGGACTGCGTGAGCTCTCCACCCGCGAACTGGCGAAGTCTGCCGGTGTATCCGAAGCACTGTTGTTCAAGTATTTTCCCTCCCGTCCGGTTCTCTACGAAGAAATTTATCGGTTCTGCGCCCGCCGGCTGCCGCTGGAGGCCATCAACTTCGAGACCCTCAAACCGACCACGGCAAATCTGGTGTGCCTGGTCTATCTCACCTGCCGGGTGGTGATGATCGCGAACGCCCTCGAAGTGAAGGCCGTCATGCGCATGATGGGTGACAGCCTGCTCGATGACGGCGCGTTCGCCCGCCTGCTGCTGGGCAACAATGTGATTACGGCCTTTCGCGAGCGCGTGGTGGCCTGCATTGAGGCGGGTATCAAGGCCGGACATATCACCGCCGACGGCCCGCCTCCGGCACTCCGATTCTGGTTTGTCCGCAACGCTGCGACCCAGGTGTACTTTCATCGCCTGCCGCAACCACCGGTGGTGCCCTATGACGACGATCCCCTCGAAGTTGTCCGCCAAGCCACTTACTTTGGACTGCGGGGCATTGGACTCAAGGAATCGCAAATCTCAAAACACGCCAGCCGGGAACGATTGCTCGCCTGGGAGTGTGAGGACGGCTTCCGGCTCGTCCCCTAGTTGGCGCGCATGAAAAAGGGGCACGTCGGCCGCGGCCAACCTGCCCCTCGTACTTGGAGGTGGATCGTCGCCGTGGTTTACTTGAACCAACGAACCACGCTGTAGGTGGCGGCCGCCAGCTGTTTGGGCAGCTCAACGTGGCCGTAGTGGGTCATAAGCGGATCCCATACCATGAGCCGGACCTTGGCGTTCGGGTTCTTCTTTCGGTACTCATTCGCGAAAAACACCTCCACGGCCTTCATCGGGTCCTCCGGCACCCAATGGTTGCGGTCATAATGACCCACCGTCCAGACCATCTGCTCGTATCCATCCATCCGGGTGTAATGGGTCGAGAACAGGTCAGCACTCACCTCCTCCATGTTCACTCCCCATGGATTGCCGGACTTCGCGAGCAGGGTTTCGATGGAAACCTCGATCCAGCCCTTGAGCGAACTGTCGCCCCCGTGCTCAATGCTCTGGATCTGCTGCTTGAACTGGGCCCGGCGACGTCCCTCTGCCTTGATCCACTTTTCGGCGATCTGGTACGTCGAATCGCCCGGCTCATACAGCGGATTGAGAAACCGGCTGTAGCCTCGCGCATAACCGGCCGCGTCCCGACGGGAAAGCTTGTGCAGCGGGGTTCGCTCCCGGGGCGTCGCCGGGGCGGAGGTACTGCCGTAGGAGGGACGCCGGCCTGCATCCTCGCTCGAGGAGACGCCCTCGCGCGCCTCGCGCACCTGATCGAGCCGGGCCGGTCCACCACTGCCCCAGCCCAGGTAGCGACCCTTGGTGCGTGCCCGAAGCTCGGGGTCGTTGTTCGCCAGCATCGCCATTTCTCCGGAGGTCGAGTGCCCGATCAACAGCAGGTCGCCCGTCGTGTTCTTCATCAGGAGCTGCTTCAGCCCCTTCATCACGTTCACATTGGTCAGGAGGCAGTTTCTCACTTCATATTCCTCCAACGACAGCGTCTTGTCCAACAAGTAGGCCGGTTGTCGCAGCTCGCTCTTGATCGGTTCATCCCAGCCGCCGTACTTGAAATTCCCGGGAATCGTGACGATCATCACATTGAGTTTCTGGGCAAGGAATTGCCCCCAGCCAGGACGGTTCTTCAGGTCGACATAGAACTCATACACATTCGCCGCCCCGCCGTTCATGATGACGAGCCAGGGGTACTTCTTTGCCTCGGGATCGTTGCTGGTCAGCCGCAGACCGGTGATGTCCCAATCCAAATTGTAGTGGCGGTACCGTTCCACGATCCAGTCGGCTTTGTAACCAAGCACCGAGGCCGGGACTTTGTCGAGCAGACGCGGATCAAAGGCGCCGCCGGGTGCCGCCAGGGCAAGATCGGTCACAGTCTTGCCACCATCCGGCAGATCCCAGCCAAGGGACATGAAAGAGGGGGTGTCGAGCGAAACATAAACCGCTTTTGGATCATCGAGCAGCGTCCAGATCTTCTTTTCCACTTCGTCACCCGCAAAGGCGTGAAGGGCAAAGAGACTGGCGGCGGCGCAGAGGGAGGAGAATTGAGCCTTCATAGGAGGGAGTCTGAAAGACGGGTTAGCTGTCCTGTTTCATCATCCAGTCGACGACGTGAATGAATGCGCCGGCAAGCTGCTCGGGCAGCTCAACGTGGGCGTAGTGGGTGACGTTGAGATCCCAGCCAATGACGCGGATCTTGGCCTTCGGATTGCGCAGGCGATATTCGGCGGCAATGCCGACATCACCGCCCTGCGCTGGATACAGTGCATTCCAGTGACCATCGAGTTTGCCCACGCACCAGACCATTGTACGGTACCCGGTCGCCGGCGCATAACTCGTGGAATGGAGATCCTTCTGAACTTCCTCGAGATTCACTCCCCACGGATTTCCCGTCTTTGCCAGCGCCTTTTCAATCGCCACCTCGATCTCACCTTTCATCGCAAAGTTGTCACTGTGCTCGAGGTCCTGCAGCGGTTGCTTGAAATTGGCGCGACGGCGTCCTTCGACCTGCAACCACCGGGTCGCAATGTCCATGACCGACATGCCGGGCTCATAGAGTGGATTCAGCCACCGGCTGTAGACGCGACTATAGACCTGGGGCGTCCGACGGGCGAGATCGTTCAACCAGAAGTCTCCCGCCTTTTTCCAGTTGCGGGCACCACCCTCTTCGCCGCCACCACCGGTCAGACTCGGCGCGGCCTTGTACAACGGATCCGCTGCTTTCTTCGCGGCAATGACCGCTTTCACCCGCACGGGACCACCCGTTCCCCAACCGAGAAAGCGTCCCTTGAGTCGGGCTGTGAGCTCGGGATCACGTTGCGCAAGACCGGGCAGCTCGCCGCCGGTCGAGTGACCGACGATGACCAGGTCGCCGGTGGTGTTCTTCACGATCAGCTGTTTCAACCCCTGATAGATCACCTCGAAGGTGAAGACCGAGTTGTAAACCAGGACCTCGTCGGGATTCAGGTCACGATCGAGCAGAAACGCCGGGTCACGCTGATCGATCGGCTTTTCCCATCCACCATACTTGAAGTTTCCCGGTATGGAGACGATCAGCACGTTGAGTTTCTGGGCCAGGAACTGGCCCCAGCCGGGACGGTTCTTCAGGTCGATGTAGAACTCATAGATATTTGCCGCACCACCGTTCAGAATCACGACCCAGGGTTTGTCCTTCGCACCGGGATCCAGCGAGGTGAGTCGCAGGCCGCCGATATCCCAGGGGAGATTGTAGCGAGTGAACCGCTCCACGATCCAATCGGCTTTGTAGCCGAGGGACTTTGGATCGAGTTTAGCAACGTCGCGGGGATCAAAGGCCCCTCCAGGTGCCTTGAGCGCCAGCTCGGTGACTTGTTTGCCACCATCCGGCAGCGCGACCTTCAAGGAGCGAAAGTCGGCTTCCGACAGCATGGTGAACGGCTTCTCCTGGTCGAGGAGAGCGTGGATCGTGGCGCCCGCATCGGCCCGCAGTCCAGTGGCGCAGGCGAGCGAGACGGTGCACAGGGCAGCGGAAAAGAGTGTGTGTTTCATGTTAAGGTTGAGGGCTACTTGAACCAGCGAACGACACCGTAGAACGCAGCGGCCAGTTCCTTGGGTTTCTCGACATGTCCATAGTGCGTCATGGGGACGTCCCACACGATGATCCGGACCTTGGCCTTCGGATTTTTCAGGCGAAGTTCCTTCGCGAGGAACACCTCCCAAGCCTTCATGGGATCTTCCGGTACCCAGTGGTTGCGATCGTAATGGGCAACGCACCACACGATCTGGTTGAACCCGTCCATGCGCGTGTAGGCAGTGCAGAACAGGTCCTTGCTCACCTCATCCATGTCCACGCCCCAGGGATTGCCCGACTTGGCCAGGAGCACCTCGATCTGGCGCTCGACCTCGCCCTTCTTGCCCCAGGCGTTCGTGTGCTCGAGATCCTGCAGGGGCTGCTTGAACATGGGACGCCGAACTCCTTCCGCCTCCATCCACTTTTCCCCGATCTGCAGGTGTGACATGCCAGGCTCGTAGAGGGGATTGAGCCACCCGCTGTAGCCTCGCGCATAACCCTTGGCATCGCGGCGATTGAGGATGTGCAACGATTTCATCGCACCCATCGGTCCACCTTCACTGTCCTTCATCCCCGGCTCTTTCGCCTCCTGCAGGGCGTGGGCACGCGCCGGGCCACCACTGCCCCAACCTAGGAATCGGCCTTTCAAACGAGCGGCCAGGGTGGGATACTCATAGGAAAGGAATGCCAGTTCTCCTGACGTGGAATGGCCGATCATGAACAAGTCGCCCGTGGTGTGTTTGTTCACCAGCTGCTCCAGTCCCTTCATCACCAGTCGATTCGTGTAAATGGCATTGCGCACCTCCGATTCCATGATCGGAAGATCCCGGTCAAGCAGGTACGCGGGCTGTCGCGTCTCGTCCTTGATGGGCATGCTCCAGCCGCCATATTTGAAGTTTCCGGGAATTGAAACAATCAGTACGTTCAGCTTCTGGGCGAGAAACTGTCCCCAACCGGGCCGGCTTTTCAGGTCGACATAGAACTCGTACACGTTGGCCGCACCTCCGTTCATAATGACGAGCCAGGGGTACTTCTTGGCCTCGGGATCAAGCGACGTCAGCCGGAGCCCGGTGATGTCCCAATCCAGGTTGTAGTACTTGAAGCGCTCCACGCACCACTTCGCCTCATAGCCCAGGGTCGCGGCCGGGATCTTCTCCAGGTCGCGAGGATCAAACGCGCCCCCCTTGGCGGCAAGGGCGAGCGCAGTCACGGTTTTGCCGCCATCGGGCAGAACGAAGTCCTCACCCAAAGCGAGAAAGTCCTCACCCGGGAGCGACGAATAGATTTTGTCCTGATCGAGCAGGGCGTGGATCTTTTTTTCCAGCGCGGCTGGACTGCCGTGCAGGAAGCCGCCGGCCAGAAGCCCCGCGGTCAGGGTGGAAACGAGATGGAGAAGTCGCATGGGAAGTGTGAAGGAAGGAAGGAACGAGGGTCGGACGCACCGCTCGGTGCGTGTCCGGTGGAACTAGAACGTGCGGGTAAAGGTGAATTGGAAGCGCCGCTCCGGATTCACGGTCACGAGCGTTTCGCTTCCGTCGCCGCCGCTCCGGGAGCGGAAACTAAGATCGTCCGTGACATTGAAAACGTCCGCCTTCAGCCTCCACTGGCCGAAGTGATAGAAGGCGCCGACATTGATCGTGCGCGTCAGCGGGAGCTTCAAGAGCTGCCAGCGGCCGGAGTAGGTGCTGGAGAAGTAGTTTCCGCTCAGGGTGAAACCCAGTCCGTTCGACATCGTGTAGATGGAGCTGATGCCAAACTGGTTCTCCGGCACGCCTTGCTTTTCCGAATACATCGCCGCCACATCAGCCGGCACCGTCAGATTGAGCTTGCCGCCATAGCCAAACGCCTCGGCGGGGTAGATCACCTTTCCGGTGGCATCGACGACGTCCTTGAAACCAAGCCAGTCGGCGTTGATCCAGATGCTTCCGGTGCGAACCGGGTCATACTCGGTCTTCTGCGTCAGCGCATAGACCGACGCGGAAAAGGCCTTGGTCGGCACCCACTTGATCTCCATCTCGGTGCCGCGCGTCACCGTTGACGACACCTCGGCCGCCAGCAGGGACGAATCCGAGTTCGGCGAAACGTCCGTGCGCGTCTGCTCGTAGGCGGCGACACTGACAAACACCTTGTTGTTGAGCAGGCTCGACTTGACTCCCGCCTCCAGGATCTCACCCGCACCAATGTGTCCGGCCAGAATGACGGCGTTATCCATCTTGTTGTTGTTCGACTCAAGCATCAGGCTGGAGTGGGAGAACGTGAGGTAGGGAACGATCTTGAACGGCGCCTTGTAGCTGAGACTGGCGCTCCAAGAAGAGCCGTTGTCGTAGCCCTTGGCAAAGGAGTCACCGACCACGAAGCGCCCGGGACTGGCGGACGTGCCCGCGTTGGGAGTGAAGCCGGCATAGTCGACGTTCTCCGCATAGGAGCGGTCACGCCTTCCACCAATCATGAGGTTGATCTTGCTGAAGAAATCCACATCCAGCATCGCGCCCACCCCTGCCTCCCAGTACACCGTGCGGTAACTGCTGGTGTAGGGAGCGCCGTCAGCGTTGATGTCGGGATTGTCGAAGGGGTGGGCGAAATTGACATTTGGAGTCAGGCCCGCACCCATCGCGTCAACCCGGTACCCACCGCCAAAGTCGCCGCCATAACGGAAACCGGTGGCGCGCGTGTGGCGGAAGTTCGCCGAGACCAGTGTATTGACCGCCATCCAGTCGGGCAGCTTGGAAAGCCGGTAGGTCAGGGTCGCCTTGTCCTCGTAGATATAGACGTCCTGCTTGCCGCCGCTGGGCGTTCCGGAGACCTTGTTTTGATCCTGACTGTCGAAGAACATCTGGTTCTTGAACGTGAAGTCGGGATTGAAGTCGTAGAGCAAATCCAGGTACGCGACGATGAACTCGGCCTTCAAGTCGCGCTCATAGGCGCTCGGACGGCGGTAGTCGATCGTCGTGGTGCCGACCGTGCGCGGATCGAGCACGAAGCCGATCGGTAGCTGCAATGATGTCGGCAGCGGACCGCCGGCGCCCTGGGCGCGCAACAGGCCGGTTGGATCAGCGGCCGGATTGGCCACGAGGTAGTTGAACATGGTGACCGGAATGCCCGAGACCGTCGGGAACTTGCCGAGCGGATAGGCCTTGCCCGAGGAGTCACGCGGCCAACTGAACGTCTGGCTCAACGGGGCGTTGGCATTGCTCAGATTCCCGCGCACGGGCGAGGCCCTTTGATACTCATAGTAACCGATCGCGCCATTGTTGTTGGTATCGAGATTGATGAGCGGCGACCCGGTGATGACCGTGCCGTTGTCAATCCAGTCCTGAGTGATGCGACCGGGGAACGCTCCCGCGGTCTGACTCAGCTGGTAGCTGAAACCGGTCTCCAGACGCAGCTTGCCCACCGCATCATCCAGGCTGATCGCTCCCTGGAGAATCTTCTGCTTGATCGGCACGTCCTGGATGTAGGCGTCCGAGTCCTCAAAGAGGCCGTAGACATAGTATCCACCCTTCTTCTTCCCGACCTTGAGCGGCCCCCCCACCCCGGCGGACGCCTCGAATTTCCCGTAGCTGCCGGTGGTCAGCTGGGTGACTCCCTCGCTGGAGGAGAGATAGCCACCCGTCTTCGCCCGACCTGCCTTGGGCACCATGTTCGTGTAGCCACCAATCTTGCCCATGCCAAATATGGGCGACGGGGGACCCTTCACCACTTCGATCGAATCCATCGCGGCGAGCACGGATCGTCCATGCCCCTGCAGGTTCATTCGCTTCATGCCGCGGAAGTAGGTATCCCCCGGCACACTCCGGACGTCGATGCCACCCTGAATGCCAAACCGCGTGACCGTGAACACCCCGGGCACCACGCGCACCAAGTCCTCCACTGCCGAGAGCGACATCGCGTCAATCACCTCGGCACTCACCAGCGAGACCGAGCGAGGCGTCTCCAGAATTGATTTTTGAAATCCGAAGGCGCCCTCCACCGGTTTCTCCGGAAGCATGCCAAGGGGGTCCTCGACCACTTCCTCGACGATGAACTTGTTCAGGATGGTCACGGGCTCCTCCGCCGCGGCCTGAGCCTTGGCCTTCGAACTCACGCTCTGGGCAGAGGCGAGGAGTGTGCAGCAGGCGAAGGATGCGGCGCCTGCAATGTGCGCTAGGTTTCTCATATTGGGTGTGAAGGTCGATGCAGTTCGTTTGGTTCCAGTGTCAGCGCCAACAAGCACGGCACGTGCCCATTCATGATTTGAATACACAACCAGGCATGAATGTTTTTCCAGGCACCGGCCGCAACCGCCCCGGGGTTGCAGTTACAAATCAGATCCGTAGTTGATTGTTCACTTCACCGTTAATGTGTGACCACTGACCGACCCGACGCGATTCAACCGACGTCCGCGAACGCCTCGGCACACCTCCGGTTCGCGGCGTCCGTCGGATCCACCCTGCGGCAACCAGTCGGTGCTACACTTTCAACTACCGACGCTGGTAGACAGAGGGGCACGCCGGCGCCCGCACCGGGCCGGCGGCCCGGCGCGTCTCGTCCAGGGTCCGCTCCACCCCAATCCGGGACCGGAATGTCCCGGCGAGGGCGGACTCACGCTGAGGGTGTTGGTTTGAGCTGGTTCAGTATCGATTCGGGAGTGAAGGGAATGCGACGGACTCGCACGCCCAGCGCGTCGTAGATTGCATTGCCGATCGAGGCGGCGATCGGCCGTGTCGCCGGCTCGCCCGCACCGGTGGAGGGTCGGTCGGGGCGGTTGTTGACGATCTCGATGTCAATCGCCTGGGGAACCTCGGTCATGTCAAGAATGGGATAGCTCAGCCAGTCGGTGCTGGTCACCGCGGTGGAGGTGAAGGCCACCGCCTCGTGGAGCGCCCGGCTCAGCCCTTGGATCAGATTCGCCTCAATGGTCCCCTGCAGGCTGGCCGGATTGATGACGAAACCGCAGTCGTGGGCCACCACGAAGCGCTCCACCCGAACCCGGCCGGTGGTTGTGTCCACCGCCACCTCCGTCACGATCGCCACGGTCGTACCGTTGCGCGGCGCATAGGCAATACCGCGCCCGCGCCGGGTCGCAGCCGATCCCGGCGCGGGATTGGGCGAGGGACGTGACTCCCAGCCTGCCCGGCTGGCCGCCGCGTGAACGATGTCGCGGTCACGCTGATCCGACAGGTATTGGATGCGAAACTGCACGGGATCCATCCCGGCGGCGGCGGCCAGCTCATCCACAAAACACTCGCTGGCAAAACACGTCGCCATGCCATCGGGGTCGCGAAGGTGAGCCGTGCGCAGTCCGGTCGGAAGGGCGTGATCCCAGGGCAGGAGGTGGGACGTCAGTCGTTTCGCCGGAAACCGGTAGGTCTCGGTCGAAAACTGGAACCGGTCGGTGCTTTTGGCCTTCCATCCCCCGAGCATCTGCCCGAGAAGCGAATCCCCCGGCTCCTCGGTGCTGGAGGCGCGCAGACGACCTGAAAAGCCCCGCGCTTCATAGTCAAAGGCAGTCACCGCTCCCGTTGTACTCAGCCCACCGCGCATCGTCACCACCAAGGGAGGCCCCTTCGGATCCCACGCCGTTCCCTCCTCCCGGCTGTACTGCACCCGCACCGGCCGCCGCACGCGCGCCGAAAGGAACGCGGCATCCATGGCGGCATCGTCGGCGTCATTCATGCCATAGGAGCCGGGACCCGCCATCCACACCACCCGGACACGGCCAGGCTTCAGTCCGAGGAGTTTCGCGACCGCCCGACGCAGTGAATAGGGTTTCTGGCCTCCCATCCAGACTGTGGCGGAGTCCTCCTTCACCTCGGCAACCCCACAGCCGGGTCCCATGCAGGCATGGGACTGAAAAGGAAACTCGTACCGCGCCTGAAGGACCCGGGCCGACGCCTGCAAGCCTTCATCCACCGAGCCCACCGTATCCGCCGACTCCGACACACCCGGATTGCCCGCGGCCAGGTGGGTGTAGAGCTCACCGTAGGAGCCGGGGAACCGGGGGGCGGGCGTGCTCCAGCGCGGGACAAGGCTCCGCGCCGCCCGCACTGCCTGGAACTCCTGCTCGCAAACCACCGCGACGAAGTTTCCCTGTGTCACCACCTCAATCAATCCAGGTGACGAAAAGTCCGGCGGCACGCCGAGCAGCGTCGCCCCCGCCTGGGGCGGTCGAACGACGCGTGCATGCACCATCGCAGGGAGCACGAAGTCGACCAGGTACTCATAGCTGCCGTGCACCTTGGGGGGAATGTCGATGCGCGGTACCGGCTTGCCGACGTAGCGGTAGTGTTCCGGCGACTTCGTCTCAACCCCCTTGGGCAGGGCGAGTTCCAGCTTCCGGCCCTTCACCAGCTGGGCATAGGTTACGCCGACGCCAGGACGCAGCGTGGTGGTCACCACGCCCGCGTTCACGGCGAGTGCCTCCACACCCACGCCCAGCTGCTCCGCCGCCAGACCCAGTAGGTGGTGATGGGCGGCTGCGGCGGCCTTGCGCAGAGCCGACCCGCCCTCGACAATACCGTTGCTCGATCCGGTCCCGCGTTGATCCACCGTCGAGGCCGTGTCGCCCATGACCAGGACAACGCATTCCATGTCGACCCTGAGTTCGTCCGCCACGATCTGCACAAACGCAGTACTGACACCCATGCCGGCTTCTATCTTCCCCACCGCCGCCACCACGCGTCCGTCATCGAGCAGCGCGAGCCAGGAATCGACGCGGTCAGCCGGAATGCTCTCCTTCCAGTCAGGGGTCACGGGAGCCTGCGCACGGAGCGACGGCGGCGCGGAGAAGAGCACGACCAGACCGCCGGCCACTCCAAGAAAGTCGCGGCGCGTCCAAAAACCGCCGGCCGGGGACGACGGGCTCATTTCCTCACCTTCCGCCAGAGCACCGCAGCGCGTTTGACCGCGCGCAGAATGCTGACATGCGCACCACAACGGCACTTGAGGTCGGAGAGCGCCCCTCGGATGCGGGCGTCATCCGCCTCCGGATCGGCCTCAAGCAGCGCCACGGCCGTCATGATCCACCCATTGAGGCAATAGCCGCACTGCGCCGCCTGCTCGTCAATGAACGCCTGCTGCACCACGTGCCGGGCCTCCAGGGCCTGGGTCCGCGGTCCCCGTGAGGCCAGACCCTCCAGAGTCGTCACCTGAGTCGCGGCCGCGCCCTCGGCGGGCACGCTGCACGACCGGGCCGCCACCCCGTTGATCAGGACGGTGCAGGCTCCGCACTGGCCGAGCCCGCAGCCAAAACGGGGGCCCTTGATTCCGAGTTGATTCCTGAGAACGTAGAGCAGCGGCGTATCCGATTCGATCGGTACGGAGGTCGGTTTACCATTCAACTCAAAGGTGATGGTTGGTGTCATGGTTCAGGCGACCGCCGAGGGCAGCACGGGGGAATCCACCGGCTGGGGAGCCGCCACCTGCGTGCGGCGGGCACAGACGAGGAGGTACATGGAGGGAACCACATAGAGCGTGAGCACGCTGCCGACGATCAGTCCCCCGATCACCGCCAGACCCATCGAGACCCGGCTTTCGCTGCCCGCACCCAGGGCAAGCGCGATCGGCACCACACCGAGCACCGTGGCCACCGTGGTCATCAGAATCGGCCGCAGCCGCGTGTCCGCCGCCTGCAGCACCGCCTCGCGCGCCGCCACACCATCGCGAACCCGCTGCAGGGTGAACTCAACGAGGAGGATGCCATTCTTGGTGATCAACCCCACCAGCATGATGATCCCAATCTGGCTAAAAATGTTCAGGGTCTGGTCAAAAAGTGCGAGCGTGCCGAGCGCGCCGACCAACGCGAGCGGGACGGTCAGCATGATCACAAACGGAGCACGCCAGCTTTCAAACTGGGCCGCCATCACCAGGTAAACAAACACCAGCGCGAGCGCAAAACCGACCAGCAGTCCTTTCTGACTCTCCGCATAGTCCGCCGCCGCGCCGGTCAACGCCGTATCCAGTTCCTTCGGCAGGTGATCCCGGGCCAGGGCCCGCATCGCGACAATTCCGTCCGCGATGGTTACCCCCGGGGCCAGGCGGGCCGATACGGTGGCCGCAATCTGCCGACCATAGCGATATCGCTGCGGCGGGGCCACCCGTTCCTTGACTGATATGAGGTTGTCCAGCGACACCAGTTTCCCCGGCGCCACCCGCACCGCCAGCCGGTTGATCGTGCTCGCGTCCAGCCTCATGTCGGCCGACAGCTGCTGCACCACCTCGTACTGGCGCCCGTTCCGGGTGTAGTAACCCACGCGCTGTCCGCTCAGCGCCGATTGCAGGGTCTGCGCCACGGTGACGGCCGAGACTCCCAGTGCCTGCAGTCGTTCCCGATCCAGCTCCACCTGCAACTCAGGTCGGGTGAACTTGAGGTCGACCTCACTCGAGGCAAACGAGGGAGCATCCTCCACCGCATTGAGAAACTTCGGCAACCCATCGATCAGGTCCTTCATATCGGGAGCGCCGACGACGAATTGAACCGAATCACCGCTCCGTCGGTCGCCAATGCTGGTCTCCTGGGAAATGCTCACCCGCGCCCCGGGGTGGTTGCGCACCAGGCGGGTGAGGCGCGCCGCGATCTCAGCCTGCGACACACCTCGGGACGCTTTCGACGACAATTGAAGCTCGATCACCCCGGTGTTGGCCACCCCGGTTCCACTCCGCGCCCCCGAGGCCGGAACCTGAAGCGTCATCAGAACCGCCTCCGGCACCGCAGCATCCACCGCAGCCGCCAGGTCGTTCATGTAGGAGAGCATGTAGTCGTAGGAGGCGCCCTCCGGACCCGTCGCCCGGACCGCCACCCGGCTCCGATCCTCAAGCGGCGACAGTTCGGAAGGCAGGCGGCCATGCAGCCACACCACTGCCGCAACGCAGCCGGCCAGCACGCCCAGGACCAGCACGCGCCATCCCAGCACCCGCTCCAGCGAGGATCGGTATCCTTTCCTGAGTGACGCGAGAAAGCGCTCCATCCCACCCAACCACCCCACCCTGCCGCCATGAATCCGAGCGCCCATCATGGGCGTCAGGGTAAGCGCCACAAACGCGGACAACCCCACCGCCGACGCAATGACCACGCCAAACTCACGAAAGAGCCGTCCCGTCAGTCCCTCCAGAAATACGATGGGGGAAAACACCACCACCAGCGCCAGCGTAGTTGCGATGACCGCCACATACACCTCTTTGGTTCCTTCAATGCCGGCATCGAGCGGCGACATGCCTTCCTCCTGCCGCCGGTGGATGTTTTCCACCACCACGATGGCATCGTCGACCACGAGTCCCACCGCCAGCACCAGGCCAAGGAGGGTGAGGATGTTCAGGGAAAACCCCGCCGCCTGCATCACCAGGAACGTTCCGACCAGCGAAATCGGGATCGCCACCGCCGGGATGAGGGTGACGCGCCAGGAACCAAGAAATAGAAAGAGGACCACCACCACGAGGAGGAGCGCCAGACCGATCGTCTCGGCCAACTCGACCACCGCCTGGCGGACAAACTGGGTTGTATCCGTGGCGATTTCCACGGTGACATCGGCCGGCAGTGAAGCGCGGATGGCATCGAGACGGCGGTAGGTTTCGTCAGCGATCGTGATCTGATTCGCGCCCGGTTGCGGACGGACCGCGAGCCCGACCAGCGGGACTCCGCGCAAGGTGTAGGAGAGGCGTTCGTTCAGCGGGGCATACTCAGCCTGTCCGATCTCTTCAAACGGGATGCGCTGCTCCGCCTTGGTCAGCACTGCCATGCGATTGAACTCCTCCGGCGTGCGCAGCCGCCCTTGCGCCTGCAAGGTCAGCTCCGAGGCGCGATTTTCCACGCGTCCACCGGGTAGCTCCACGCTCTCGCGCTGCACCGCTTCCTTGACGTCAAGCGCGGTCAGTCCATGCGCCGCCATACGATCGGGATCCAGCCAGAGTTTGATCGACTGGCGCTTCTCACCGAGGATGTCGACCCCGCCCACCTCGGGAATCGTCTGCAGGCGATCCTTAACCCGATCCGCCAGTTCGGTCAGTTCCATGAGGTCACGGCGGTCGCTCCGCACCACGAGGGTGAGCACTGGCGAGGAATCGGCGTCGGACTTGGAGATCGAGGGCGGATCGACATCCCGGGGCAACAGTCGAATCGCGCGGCTAATCTGGTCCCGGACGTCATTGGCCGCCGCTTCCAGATCCGTCCCCAGTTCAAACTCGACCCGGATGCGGCTCGCACCATCGCGGCTGACCGACGTCAGGGAACGGATGCCGGAGACCGTGTTCACCGCCTCCTCCAGGGGAACGGTGATCTGCGATTCAATGACCTCGGCATTGGCCCCGGGGTAGTTCGCCACCACGGAGATCACCGGGGGATCGACCGCGGGATACTCCCTGACTCCGAGCCGGGAGAGCGCGATGGCTCCGGTGAGAAAGAGCACTCCGGAGAGCACCACCGTGAACACCGGACGCCTGACGCACAGCTCGTAGAGTCGCATGGTCAGTTTTTCAGAACCTTGACCGGCGCCCCAGGTCGCACCTGGTGCGCTCCGGCCACGATCACCTGATCGCCCGAGCGGATTCCCTCAAGAATCTCAATGTCCGCCTCGCGGCGCGTTCCCACCCGAACTCGCCGACGTTCCGCAACCCCTTCCTTGACCACCATGAGATCGGCCCCGTCGGAACCCATGACCAGCGAGGGGGCCGGCACCATCAGGGCGTCGAGGGTGCTCCGGGCGATCCAGACCACCCGCGCCAGCGATCCGGTTCGCAACGCGAGGTCGGGATTTCTCCCCCGGGCCCGCACGAGGAGGGTGCGGGTGCCCTCATCCACTTTCGGCTCAATCGCAAAGACCTCGGCCTCATATTCGCGGGCGTCCCCTGCGACAGAAAATCGCACCGGCTGGCCGACCTGTATCCGATGTGCATGACGCTCAGCCAGGAAGAAATCCACATTCACGGGATCGAGCGACTCGATGGTCGCAAACCGCGTCGAGGATGACACCACCGCGCCCACGCTGATGTTGCGCAATCCAATGATGCCATCAAACGGTGCCACCAGCGTCGTCTTGGCGAGTTGGGCTCTGACCACCTCCTCCTCCGCCTTCTGCACCGCAGCCTCGGTCACCGCTCCATCGAAGTCCTGGAGATTGGCAAAACCGCCCTCACGCAGGGGACGGAGCCGCTCGACGCGCAGGTCGGCCAGTCGTCGTCGCTGCACAATACGCTCCAGTCCGGCGCGCAGCTCCACGTCGTCCAGCTTGACGAGGATTGCTCCCTTGCGAACGGGCTGGCCCTCCTGAAATCCGATTGTCAGGACCCGCCCGGCGATCTCCGTCTGAATCTCCACACGTTCACTGGCACGCACCGTGCCCGCAGCCACAATCCGCTCCTCCAGCATCTTTGGCTCCACCTTCACCACCCGCACCGCAAGAGGCTCCCGCTCCCGGCCCCGGGAGGATGATCCCGAGCCCTCGCGGGACACTTTCGGCCGCGTCCCATGCCACCACGCACCGGCCCCAAATCCGCCGGAAAGGAGGAGCAATGCGCCAATCAGAGGCAGGAATCGAAATTTGAACATGACGAGTCCGCACACGGGATGCAGACAGTAAGTGAGTTATCACTCACTTAGCTTAAACCATGCTACCGATGAGATTCCTCAATGAAACTTTGTCATCCTCAACCATGCCATCGGCGTGCAAAACGGCCGGCCGGTGCACTGGCGGAAAATACAGCCAGCTGCACCCTCGCGTCCGCCTGTCCAATTGACCCGCCGACACGGGGGCCGCAGGTTTCAACCCATGTCCTCCCCTGTCACTGTCACCTACTACCTCGAAGTCATTTCCTCCTGGTGCCATTGGGTCGAGCCCACGTGGCACCGGCTTCAGGAAGCGTATGCCGGGCGCGTGAACTTCGCCTGGAAGGTCGCGTTGATGAGTCCGGGTGACTTCCCAGTTTCGGAATCGCAATGCCGGTGGTTTTATCGTCGCAGCGGGACGATTATGCGGTCGCCCTATGCGCTCAATTCGGGATGGTTCGAAGCCGGCCGGGAAGGTCACTATGAAGCACCCAACCTGGTGGCCGAGGCGGGCCGCGACTTTATCGGGGCCGCGGACGAACGTATCCGACTCGCGCTGAATCACGCGGCCGTGCGCGACGGCCGCAAGATCGGCGACCTCGCGATTGCATCGGAAGTCGCCGCCGCCGCCGTGGGAATCTCCGCCGCGGCATTGCGCGCCGCCGCCGAGTCCGTCGCCGTCCGGGCCCGGGTCGACGCCAGCACGGCGGAGTTCCATGCGCACCAGATCAGTCAGCGTCCCGCTTTCATCCTCGGCAATACCATCGGGGACAAGGTGGTCGTTTCCGGCCTCACCCGCTACGAGACGCTCGCCGCCGCCATCGACGGACTCCTCATCGACGCCGAAGCCTATGCCAGCCACGCCGCACACTTCGGCGGCCCGCCGGCGACCTGATGGAGTGATTGACCCATCGCGACCTTCCCGCGACTGCGCATGCGCACCTGCGGGGTCCGCCTCCCACGAAACCCCTGCACCCGTCCACCGGACTCCGGGCGGATTTCGCTCTTCACCTCGCCTCTCTCCGCGGTCAGCGTGCCGCCATGGACCCCCGGTGGAATTTGTCGCACGCGCGTGGTTACCTCGAACTCGGCATGTTGAAGGAAGCCGCGTCCGAGTTGGATGCGCTCCCGCCCGCCCTCGCCGCGTCCGAGGAGGCCCTGGCGGTGCGGGCCAGCCTTCACCAGGAGCGGAAGGACTGGCCGGCCCTTCAGATTGTATCTAAACAATTGGTACAGATCCGGCCCGACTCCGCCGGCGCGTGGGTCATGTGGGCCTACGCCACCCGCCGGGCCGAGTCACTCGGCTCCGCCGAACGCATCCTGACCGAAGCACGGGCACTTCACCCCAAGGAACCCACCGTGCTGTTCAACCTGGGCTGCTACGCCTGCCAGCGGGGCGACCTGGCCGCCGCCCGCAGTCTGGTGGAAGCTGCCATCGCACTCGACTCGTCCTTTGTGACGCTCGCCCGGCAGGACGATGACCTCGCCCCGCTGCGCGCGAGCCGGTGGAGCCCGCCTTCGTCGGTCTAGACACGGACCCATGCCTCCCTGCGCAAATCCTGCCAATTTGCGCGGCAGTTTTCCCAAGATATGCGGAGCAGAATTCTGCCGTTCTGGCATCCTGTGTCTCGTCAAGCGTCGCTGGTGGACGCCAGACAAACGCCTTCGGAATCCATGAGACCCTCCCTCACCGCCACCGCCCTCCGTTCGGGCGCGAGCGACCTGGGAAGACTCAGCCGAAAGTAAGACATCTTGGCGTGGGCCAACGGTTCAACCCACGTCAGTAGACAACAACCGCCGGTGCGAAAGTTATGTGGGGTCGCGCCGGCGGTTCTGTTTTTCCAGGACTCCCCTCCTCCGTTGTTTCCCCTGCAACGGTTGCGCCCGATCGATCCCCCTGGGTCGATCGGGCATTTTCTTGGTCAAATTTTCAGCCCTTTCTAGGCAGTTTTGCGTCTAGGCTTGGCGCCCCGAGTCCCCTAGAACGGACCGGTGCTTCGCATCCACCCCATCACCGGCCTCGATCTGCCTGCTTTGGTCCCCTACCGGACCCTGCGGTACGCGACCGTGCACGCTTCCGCCGGCATTTTTGTGGCCGAAGGTCCGTCCGTGGTGGCACGGCTGATGTGTTCGCCGTTGACCATCAAATCCTTGCTGGTCACGGAGCGGTGGTACGCCGAACTCGCTCCCTCCCTGGCGCTCCGCAGCGAAGCGATCGACGTATTTGTCGTTGCCAATGATGCACTTTTGAAAGAAATTGTCGGTTTTGACCTGTTTAATGGGGTTCTGGCGGTGGCTGCGATTCCTCCGGCTCCGAGTTGGGACGAAGTCTTTGCCCGGACCCGGTCACCCCGGCTTTGGGTCGCGCTTGACGGGCTCGCCCAGGCCGAAAACGTGGGCGGCATTGCCCGGAGCGCAGCCGCCTTCGGGGCGGACTGCCTGCTCATCGGGGAAACGTGTTCTCCCCCCTGGGTTCGACGGACCGTCCGGGCTTCCATGGGCACCCTGCTCGACCTGACCGTGGTTCCGTCCACCCATCTTGCCGCTGATCTGCGCCGTCTGCAGGACCAGGGAGTCTCCTGCACGGTCGCGGACGCCCACGGTTCCGTGCCACTGACCTCGCTCCCGCTGACGGGAGACGTTTGCCTGGTGTTTGGCAGCGAAGGGGCGGGGGTCCGACCCGAGGTTCGGGATGCCTGCGGAACCAGCGCGTCGATCGCGATGGCGCCGGGGATCGATTCCCTCAACGTCGCGGCCGCCGCCGCGGTCTTTCTTTACGAAACCTCCCGGCAACGGGGCACCGTGGCCAATTCGCATGTCCCCGGTGTGGCTCACTCCGCGGCTCGCGCGGGAACGACCGGCGGAACCGTCGCCGCGAGCGGTTGAGTGGCGTTTTTACGCAAGTTGGTTCCTATCGAGAGATGATCGTCATTCGGCGGCAAATCGACCGCACGCGCGCCTATACGGCCATTTTCCTTCCTGGGGAGCCCCCACGGGTGTTTCCGACGTCCGACTACGAGCACGCACGCATCCTGCAAATCTACAAACAGGACCGTCCCCATCCCGGGATCGAGAACGACTTCACCGATTTTCCGTTTTCCTCCCCGACCGCTCCACATTCGTCCAAACCACCGGCCTAGCCCCAGCGGAGAGTGCTCCCCGCAATGCGGCGGCGGACACGGACCAGGAACGGCGGCGCAACGCATTCCAGCCGGGAGCAGGAGGCAACGATCCCTATTTTTGGTCGTGCGTTGAACGCGCCCTCCATGACAGGATGTCCACCCGCGTTTCCCTCTCTCATCACCATGTCCGCGTCACCCTCCATCATCTACACGAAAACCGACGAGGCTCCCGCGCTCGCCACCTATTCCTTCCTCCCAATCGTCCAGGCGTTTACCAAGCACGCCGACATCAAGGTGGAGACCCGGGATATCTCGCTGGCCGGGCGCATCCTGGCGGTCTTTGGCGATCAGCTTCCGGTGTCACAGCGGATCGGCGACCACCTCGGCGAACTCGGCGCGCTGACGCTCAAGCCCGAGGCCAACATCATCAAGCTGCCCAACATCAGCGCCTCGGTGCCGCAGTTGAAGGAAGCCATCACCGAACTTCAGGCCCACGGGTACGCGGTACCGGACTACCCGGAAACGCCGAAGACCGACGCGGAGAAAGACGCCAAGGCTCGCTACGACAAGGTCAAGGGTTCCGCAGTCAATCCGGTGCTGCGCGAAGGCAACTCCGACCGCCGCGCACCGAAAGCCGTCAAGGACTACGCGAGGAAACACCCGCACTCGATGGGAGCGTGGGCCCCGAACTCGAAGACCACCGTGGTCACCATGGGCAAGGACGATTTCTTCTCGAACGAAAAGTCCGTCACCGTGCCCGCCGCGACCACCGTGCGCATTGAATTTGTCGGCGCAGACGGTTCCGTGAAGGTGCTGAAGGAAAAAACGCCGCTGAAGGCGGGCGAGATCATCGATGGCACCGTCATGCGCAAAAAGGCCCTCGTCGCCTTCTATGAGGAACAGATCGCCAGGGCCAAACAGGACGGAGTGCTGTTCTCCCTCCACCTCAAGGCCACGATGATGAAGGTCTCGGATCCCATCCTCTTTGGCCACGCGGTCCGGGTCTACTTCAAGGAGCTCTTTGCAAAGCACGGCGCCACCTTCTCGGACCTTGGGGTCGACCTGAACAATGGTTTCGGAGACTTGGTGGAAAAACTCGAGAAGCTGCCGGCCGAACAGAAGGCCGCGATCGAAGCCGACATTCAGGCGGCCTACGCCAGGGGACCCGGCATTGCCATGGTCAACTCCGATCAAGGCATCACCAATCTACACGTGCCGTCAGATGTCATCGTGGATGCCTCCATGCCCGCCATGATCCGGGTGGGTGGCAAGATGTATGATGCAAAGGGCAAACTGCAGGACACGCTCGCCCTCATTCCCGACAGTTCCTATGCAGGCATTTACCAGGCCACGGTCGATTTCTGCAAAAAGAACGGCGCCTTCGATCCCCGCACCATGGGCTCCGTGCCGAATGTCGGCCTGATGGCTCAGGCGGCCGAGGAATACGGCTCCCACAACAAGACCTTCCAGATTTCAGGCTCCGGCACGGTGCGCATCGTCGATGACACCGGCAAGGTGCTGATTGAGCACACGGTCGAAGACGGCGACGTCTGGCGCGCCTGCCAGACCAAGGATGCCGCGGTCCAGGACTGGGTGAAGCTCGCCGTCAATCGCGCCCGCCTGAGCGGCACGCCCGCCATCTTCTGGCTCGATTCCGCCCGCGCCCACGACGCGCGCGTCATTGCCAAGGTCAAGATGTATCTGGGCGAGCATGACACCAAGGGGCTTGATCTCCGCATCCTTCCCCCCGCCGACGCCTGCCGCGCCACGCTGGAGCGACTCAAGGCCGGCCAGGACACCATCTCCGTCACCGGCAATGTCCTCCGCGACTATCTGACCGACCTGTTCCCGATCCTCGAGGTCGGCACCAGCGCCAAGATGCTCTCCATCGTCCCCCTGATGAAGGGCGGCGGTCTGTTCGAAACCGGCGCCGGCGGCTCGGCGCCGAAGCATGTGGAGCAGTTCCTCCAGGAGAACTACCTGCGGTGGGACTCACTCGGGGAGTTCTTCGCCCTGGCCGCTTCGCTTGAACACCTCGCGATTGTCTTCAAACACGCCAAGGCGAGGATCCTGGCGGAGACGCTTGACATCGCGAATGGCAAGTTCCTTGAGAACGACCGCTCTCCCGGCCGCAAGCTTGGCACCATCGACAACCGGGGCTCCCATTTCTACCTCGCCCTCTACTGGGCGCAGGCCCTCGCCTCCCAGATGGAGGACATGGACCTGCACCGGCTCTTCGTTCCGATCGCCGCGGACCTCGAGGCGAGCGAGGAGCAAATCGTCAAGGAACTGCTGGCGGCCCAAGGCAGGCCGGTCGACGTCGGTGGCTACTATCACCCGGATGATGCCAAGGCCTCCTCCGCGCTTCGCCCCAGCCCCACGTTCAATCAGATCCTCTCACAACTCTAGTCCGTGAGAGCCCGCCCGCCCGTGTTCCCCGGGCGGGCATCCCCGCGGCTTGCTGGTGGCTTCGAGGCGGAGGGTTTCGAGCTCCCACCCCGGCTCAGCGCAACCGTCCGCTCCCAGGTGGACCAGGGGTGGAATCCGCGGGTCGGGGCCCAGCGCCCCCCCGGGGACAGGGACATCGTGCAACCTACGGACCGGGAGCACGGCCTTTGATACATAAAAACCGCGATTGAACCACGGATGGACACGGATCAACACGGATACAAACGAGTTGAGCCAAAGTGGGCACTCACCTTGCAGGTGAAGAACCGCTTGTAGACCGAATCCGCGTTTATCTGTGTCCATCCGTGGTTTATGAACGGATCGATTCGTTACAGCTGCGGAAAATAGGTTGATTCGTGGTTCTCAGCCAAATACCTAGCCGCGTTCGCCGACCGGCGAGAGGGAGCGATTCGGCCTGCGTCAAATGAGCCAGGCATTCTCAACTTTATCACATTCAGCGATATAGAGCGTTCGATCTGAAAGAAAGTTGGGGAGCCGGCTGGATGCTCAGCGACAGGCAGGTCGCTCAAGTGAAGGACGTAGCGGGACGAAGAACACCGTGAGCGACTCACTTCTTTTCTGGCGTGGCCTGCGACTCCCGACCGTGCGTATCGGGATCTCGCAGAGTCGCTCCGGAGAAAGACTCCCTGCAGCTCACGCCGGCGCCAGTGTTTCCAGCGACACTTTTATCATGAGTACACCTTTGCCTCGCACCTCGGCGGCCTTGGAGCACCCGAGGTTGACGCTCAGAAAACGGCTTCTTCTCCTCTGCGGCCTTCCCTTGGTTGGCCTGCTGGTGATGATCACCGCCGCCTGCCTGAGCACGCGTTCCGCCTTGGTTTCAATTCGCGAGGCAACGACCGAGTCCGCACCGCTTGCGGATCTGGCGCGGAAGCTCCAAATTGAGATTGGCTCACTCCAGGACATCTTCACCGATCTCTCGGCGACGCGCAATGTTCAGGAGAAGGACGCGTGTTGGGCCGCGGCGGAAAAGGCGCGCGGCCTGTTTCATGAGCACCTGAAACGTTTTGAGGAGAATGCGGTTTCTCACGGCAACGCCTCCCAGCGCGATCGCGTCTTGGAAATCGGCAAGGCCGTCGATGCGTTTGTGCTTTCGGGGCAGGCCATGGCGACGGCCTTCCTGACCCAGGGAACGGAACACGGGAATGTGGTCATGGCCTCCTTCGATGCCGCGGCGGATCGGCTGCACACCCTGTTGGAGCCGTTCGTTGACGAGTATGTGGTCCGTTTCAATGAACGCCTGCGAGAAACCGAAGCACAGCAAGTCAATCTGAACCGATGGTCGTTGATCGGCGGGACCGGACTGGTGGTCTTGACCCTCGTGGTTGCGGTCTTCTTCAACCGTTCAATTCTCCGCAGCCTCTACGAATTGAGCGAAGTGCTGCATTCTGCGGCGTCTCAGAACCTGGCGCTGGCCGACAAGATCTCCGAGGCGAGCCGGTCGCTGGCCGAAGGCGCGAGCGCGCAGGCCGCGTCCCTGGAGGAAACATCCGCATCATTGGAGGAAATCTCCAGCATGACCAAGAGCAATGCCTCGAACTCGCAGCAGGCCAACCAGGCCGCGAGTCAGACCCGGACCGTGGCCGACACCGGCAGCGGGCAGATGGAGGCGATGCAGTCGGCGATGAATGCGATCAAATCGGCCAGCGACGACATCACCAAGATTCTCAAGACGATCGATGAAATCGCCTTCCAAACCAATCTGCTCGCCCTGAACGCCGCGGTCGAGGCCGCACGCGCGGGCGAGGCGGGAGCCGGATTCGCCGTGGTGGCCGGCGAGGTCCGCGCCCTCGCCCAGCGGTCCGCGGCCGCCGCCCGGGAGACCGCTGCGAAAATCGAGGAATCGGTCAATCGCAGCCGGCACGGCGTTGAGATCAGCGCCAACGTCGGTCAGAGCTTCAACCTCATTCGTGAACAGATTCGAACATTGGATACGCTGGTGGGTGAAATCGCGACGGCCTCAACCGAGCAGAGCCAGGGAATCGGTCAGTTGAACGTCACCGTGACGGAACTCGACCGGATCACCCAGGCGAGCGCGTCTCGCGCCGAGGAATCGGCCACCATGGCCGCCGACCTGAAGGTCCAGGCCTCCGAACTGTCCATCACCGTGGGCATCCTGCTGACGCTGCTGGGAGGCCGACGGCGCAATGACAAGCTGGGACTTCCCGGAGAGCGCCGGCCGGGCGGTCGGCGGCGGTCCGATCGGGCTTCCGAGCCCGCCGGTTCCGCGCCGGGACTTGCATCCCCACCGCTGAGGCCGACCGCCACCTTGGCGAAATGAGGACCGTCAGGGTAACAATAGGCTGATCTCGCTTCACACCACCCGAACCAGGTTCACGCGCAAACACGGGCGGGCATGCATTCGGCACGCAGGTTCCCGCGCTTCAGGCAGGAGGACGTCCGCGCACGTCGGCCAGCACCGGACTGACCTCTGCAATCGGACGCACCTCCACCGTCAATCCGAGCGGGAGACCGGGACACCCCTTCGCGATTTCCGTGGCCTCCTCCATGTCCGCAACCGTCAGGAAAAAGTACCCTCCCACCGCCTCCTTGGCCTCGGCGTAGGGGCCGTCCACCACCACCTGGCCACGGTCACCCGAAACCACACGGCCGGTCAGCTCGAGGGGACGTCCATGCTGGACCTTGCCTTGGCGTGCGAGTGACTCGTACCACGCGTTCCATTGCCCGGCGAGTTCACGCTGTTGCTCCGGAGAGAGATGGGCATGGGTGTCCGGTCCGGCGTTGCGAAAGAGGAGGAGAAAAGGAACGTGCGATGTGGAGGACGGAGATACAGAGGCCATGGCGAAGATCGGGATGTCAATCGGAGCGTGCGCCGTCAAAAAACAAATACCTGCGTCACACGGAGCGGATGCAGCCACCGCCGCCCCATCAGTGGGAATCCGGGGGTGCCTCGCACTGATCGCCGGGCATGTGCGGACGCAACTCCAAGGTGCAGCCCGCGGCGAGTCCTGGAAAGCGACTCGCGAGGGTGCGCGCCTCCTCCAAGTCGCGGCAATCGATCACCTCGTAACCGCCCAGGACTTCGCGGCTTTCACTGAAGGGTCCGTCGGTCACAACAATGCGTCCCAAGCGATCCCGCAACGTGGTGGATTGCGAACTGGGCTGCAATCCGGTGGCCGAACGACTGTGACCGCTCCGGACCAGCTCCTGATGCCAGGCACCACACGCCCGGTGGATGCGGTTTTGTTCCTCTGCCGGTAGACACTGGAAGCGACGTTCGTCGAGGTAGATGAAAAGGGAGTAAAGCATGGCAAAGTAGGTCGGTGTAAGACTTGTCGAATTCAGGTGAGGAAATTCGACACCTGCAACGGCCGTGGGCTCATGGGTGCATTCAGGAATGCAACCGAGAGATCCTCGCCCGCACTCCCTTTCTGCTCCCTCAATTCGGGCCCAATCGTGTCGATTCGTGGGCACCACGGGTTGGATCCCGTCACGCCATGTTGCCCCACCCTCGCAGCCAGATCGTTGTGTCGCTGTGCCTGCTTGGGCTCTGCCTGCTGACCTGCGGGTGCGGGCAGGTCTCCCGACCGGCCGCGTCGCAAGCGGCAGATCGAGAAATCAGGGCACGTATCGCACGGATTCGCGAGGCCATCTTGGCCAAGTCGACTGCCGGGATCATCGCCTCGGCCACCGCGGATTGGACATTTGCCGGCGCGGATGGAACACCGATCGACCGGGCGGCCTTTATCACCCGGACTGAGGCGCTCTTTGCCCGGGTGCGGACCATCGAATCCCTCGAAACACAGGTGGATCGCATTTCCTGGACCAGCCGCGTCGCCGCCGAGGTCGAGATCACCCAGACCATGGTCCGGACCGAACCGGCGGCCGATTCGGGTGCGGAGATCCGCCTTCGCCTCCGCTATCGGGAACGCCACACGTGGGTACACACCAACGAGGGTTGGCGGGTGCAGCGGGTGAGTTTCATTGGCCAGCCCGAGCGCACGATCCTCGCCCATCCCTAGGAACGTCGCCACCGAACCACCCCGTCCCAGTAACCGGACCTCGGTGTGGAGGCTACTTCTTTTTCTTCGCAACCTTGCCTCCGCCTGCGACCTTGGTCTGCGGCAGGGGATTCTGCTTCTGGTGGAAACGCTGGTTCGCCTTCAAATCGCGCTTGGTTGGCAGGTACTTGGCTCCCATGGCCTCTAGGGCGGCAAGGTTGGGACCTCCCGGCAATCACATTCGTCAGCCTCGGGCGGAGCGCCGCTGCACCTTGGCGGCCCTGGCCACGCGCTGTTGACTGCGCCGTTCCGCCCGGCTTGCCACCGCCGGCCGGGCCAGGTCGCGCACCGCGTCCTTCCCCACCCAACGGGAAGAGGCGTCGGGCGATGCCGCCAATCGCGTGGCCAGGTCCAAAGCGACCGCGTGGAGTGCAGGCGAGCGATGCCCCAAGGAGCGAAGGGCCCAACTCACCGCTTTCTTCACAAAATTCCGCGCATCGGTGGCTTCGCTTTCGATCCGGGGCAAAAAACCGAGAAACACGTCATCGAGGGCGAGCGGATCGTGGAGCGCCAGGCTCGCTAGCAGCGCAAACGCCCCCCGCTTCGGAAATTCGTCCTTGTACTTCGACCAGGCCTCCACCTTGGCGAACGCGAGAGGACTGCGGTCAAACAGGTGAAAGCACACGGTGTCGCAGATCCCCCAATTGTCGAAATCCCGGCACCACCGGTCCATGCCTTTGGAAGTCAGCGCATCCGGTTCACCGACAAATGCGGCCAGCAACCGGGCTTCGTAGAGATCCGTCCGCCAGAGGGCCTCGGCCAGCAGCTGCGATTTTCCAACGTCCCTGGCTCGCCGTTGCACGTCGCCGACGGCAACTCCGAGTGCCTTTTCATTCGGAATGCCGTAGCGGCTCAAGCCCTTCCGGTAGGACTCGCTGGCCCGACTTTTCAACCAGGCGAGCGATGCCGCCAGATCCGCGGCGATTTCAACTTGGCCGCGGGTCGGCGGGCGACTCGTTCGTTTCATTCCGAACTTTGTCTCTTTTCTCCGGCGACAGACATGCTGGAAGGTTGGATCCGCACGTCGCGCCGTCGGTCAAGGGACGACTAGCGTCCCTTCTTCTCGCGCTTTTCCGCCTTTTTCTGCGCGGGTGTCTTCAAGGGTTTCTTCTTCGTTTCCTTCTGGGAGTTTTGTGTTTTAGCCATGGCTTGGTGGGAACGCCTCGCCTCGAAGGGCGGCCGTTCGGTTTGGGTTGAATTGCCTGCGGAAAAAGAACTCTCCCGAGGGCAAAGGCATTTGTGTCCGGTTTCCCCGGCCAAAGCGAGCTTTCGCCGCTCAGCGCCGGGCCAGCCCGTCCCGAACCGGAATCACCGTCGATGTCCAGCGCTCCCGCACATCGGGATGGGTCTGCCGAAGAACCGTCGCAATCCGCCGCTTTTCCTCCATCCCCAGATAGGCGTATCGACCCGCTGGATCGTCCGATCGCAGCTCCTCGTGCAGCCGCTGCAGAATCCTCGACTTGAGCACGACCGGCAGGCCGACGAAAGCCTCCGAATAGATAAGGTAGCTGCAGCGCAGGTTGAACAAGCGACCCTGCAGCTTCAGGTCCTTCAGCGCATCTCCGTCCGCGCTGCGCGGTGCACCCGCGGCAAAGGCCTGTCGAAAGTCTTCGTGGCCCGCGACGCCGTCAGGCAAAGCCGCGGCCTCCCGGAAGAGGAGGTGATCGAGCACGTCCTGCACCGAGCTTTCCAGCACACTCTTCACACTTTCGTAGACAGGCTCGTCGGTGATCGTCTCCTTGAATGCCTTCTGGAGTCCGTGCTGGTAGGCAATCATCCGACGCACCGCCAGTCCGGCCCGCGTCAGGCTGTTCTGCATGGTCATCTGATGCTCCAACACCAGCAACGCCACCACATCGCTGGTCCCGCGGAGGTAGGGACTAGGTGAGAAATAACCCGAAAGCTCTTCCGGTCGACGCGTGTCCGGGGTGAATCGGAGAACTCCGTCCACCTCGGAAGCCAGGACGTTTCCGCGGTGCGGAACCGTACCGCGATAGCCGGTGACATACCATCCGCCCCAACGCTCCGAAAAGGGTGTTTGGTCGTCGACGAGTTGCGTGCCATGCCTCAGCAGCGGTTCACCGTCGGCGTCGGGAAACACCGATCGGGCAAACAACCCGGGAATGTCCCGCACAAAGGTGCCGCCATGGCAGCGCAGGCAATCGGGGTCACGCTCCACGCGTGGTCCTTCGGTCCCGCCCGGACGCGGATCAATCGAATAGAAGACCGGGCCCAGGTTGGGATCGATCGCCACCACTTCGAACAAACCGCCCGGCACCCAGCCGACATAGACCGAGTCCGAAAAATACAAGGCCCGCGGCCGCTCCGGACGAATCCGTCCGCGCTGCAGGCTGGTGCGGGAAAACACCAGGACCTGACTCGCCATCGGCACCTTCAGGCGGTCGAGCAAGGATTTCAGGATCTGTCGCTCGCTTCCCCGGAGGGTCCACGTCCCGGTCTCCAATTCCCGCTTCACCCCCGCGAATGCATCCTGCGGCGTCCGGGCCGAGTACTCGACTGGAGGCAATTCATAGTCGGGTTGACCCTGCGCCCAGAGTCCGAGGTTTGAAAGGGCAAGACCGGCCGACCACCAACAGAAAACACGAAAAGGGCTCATCAGACGAGGGGTCCATGGGGCCACGGGTTCTCACCGCTGACAAGCGTCGATCTGCGGCAACGCGGGGGATAAACACCCTTTGCGGCTCAACCCCGCGACGGCGGCGGCCACCGTGAACTTCGTCCCGGACCGCCTGGCCCGCGGTGCGCGCGGCCAGGCGGCCCGGGACGGGCTCATACCGGACGACGACCCCGTGTCACCGGTACAAAAATCTCGAGCACGCTCTCGTCACTGGTGGGATTGAACGAGCGATCATAGCGCTCGATATCCGGTCCCTCCGTTCGCTGGTAATCGCCACTGGAGAGCCAGGATCCATAAATGAACCCCATGGTCTCGCCGATTTTCTCAATCCGTCCGATGTGGGTGAACCTCGCAAACAGCCCTCCCCTCGATTTCCACGCCACCATGCCCTCGGGGAGCTTCGCCTCGTCCGCGACCACCGTTCCGGCGAGGTAGACGGCCTCCTCCGGATGACTCGCTTTCAGGCCGAGCGCTTCGGGACATTCGCTCAGTCCGTAGCCGACGCCGGGTTCCAAGGGTTGGATTTCACGAATGCGGTCAAAAAAATCATCCCAAAGTTTGGGGATGACCCTCAGGTTGTTGGCGTCCTTTGAGCCTGGCACAATGAACAGGGTTTGCAGGCCGGCGAACGTGCGCGGCGGGAGGGTGACGATTTCGGGGGTGAGTTTCATATGTTGATAACGAAGACGAAGGGCCGACGCCGTGAGAATCGCGGGCGGCAATGCGCCCACCCCCATGTCCTGACCGGAACGATAGGCGCTGGGGGTGACACCCAGCTCGGCCTTGAAGGCGCGGGTAAAGGCCTCATGAGACTCGAACTGGCAATCGAGTGCGAGGTCCAGCAAGGGAGTGGAGCTGCTGCGCAGTCGCAGGGCGGCTGCCGCCAGTCGCCGGCGTCGCAGGTAACTGCCCGCGGACTCACCGACCATGGCGGAAAACGTGCGTTGGAAATGCCAGAAGGACATGCCCGCGGCGCGGGCCAGCGTTTCCAAGCTCAGCGGGCGATCCAGGTGTTCCTCGATCAGGCGGAGTGACTTCTGAATGGCACCGAGCTGTTGCATGAGCGTGGTTCCACCTTAGCAGGCCCGGTGAGGGACTCGCTTGATTTTTTGTGCTTTTCTTCGCCGCGCGCAGGAGAAAGTCACCGGAGCCGGGCCAGCCCAACTCCTCCCACCCGCCTCACTTCGTCATCTGTGCGAAGTAGGTTTTCGCTTCAGAAACCAGCCGATTGGGGTCGGAGGCGAAGGCTTTGCTATCCGTCTCAATGGCGAGAACGCCCTTCCATTTGGACTTCTTGATCTCGGCGAACAGCCCCGCGTAGTTCGCCTTGCCTTTGCCAATCTCGGTGTCGACGGCGACGACCTTGCCCTCGACCGTCTCGGTCGTCTTGTCCTTGAAATGCATGTCGAACACGCGATCGCCGTACCCGCGAAACACCTCGGCTGCATCGAACCCGGCCGCAGTCACCCAACCCACATCCAGGCATACGCCGATCCGATGATCCCGCGCCGCCAGGATTTTTTTCACGGTGGCCGGGTCGCCATAGACACTGCCCGTGCCATGATTGTGAATCGCCAGCTTGATATCGTACTCCTTGACCAGCGCCTCGAGATTGTCCCACTCCGCCATGTCGCGCGGCTCCACGACAATGATCTTGATGCCCATCAGCTTGGCGAATTCGAAGAGTTTTCGATTCTCCTCCTTGTTCGTCGTCGTGCGGTTGACGCCGAAGGTGTAGGCGACCAATCCCGCCTTTTCGAGCACCGCCTTTTTGCGGAGCGACTCGGCGGCCGGGCCGTTGGGATCGATGTGGGAACCGATCAGTTGGAGCTGTTTGATGCCGTGCTTGGTCGCGAAGGCCACGACTTCATCAAAGCTCATGTTGCGACAGGTCCAGGTCTGCAGACCCAGTTCGAGGCCAGGCTGCGCGGCCACAGCACGCACAGCCAAGGCAAACACGGCGAGAGCGAGAACCAAACCGAGACGGGTGATCTTCATGGGTAATTTCTCCAAAGGGGGAGTCAGATCGTGGCGCGCGCGGAACGGAGTGTCGACCCCGTTTCCAGCCTGGCCCAGGCAGGCGGACCGGCGGTCAGGCGACGGGATAATCCCAGCCCTTGCGGTAAGAGCGACTCAGCAAGGCGTTGGCCGCATCGTCATCCACCACCCGTTCTTTTTCCCCATCCCACTCCAAACTCCGTCCCCGACGCCAGGACACCATGCCGAGGAGCGCGAGATTGGTGGCGTGGTGGATGTCCGCGATGTCGCAGGCCGGCTTTGAGCCGGTGCGGATGGCCTGCAGGAAGTCGGCCCACAGTTCCTTGATGTTCTGGGCATCAGGCTCGCCGAGTTGAGCCGCCTGCGACAAGGGAGCGGCCTTGGAGTCGTTGGGATAGAATTTCCAGCCGTCGCGCCAGCCAAGGTGGAATGTCCCCTGGGTGCCGTAAAAGTAGCACCCCACGCTCTCGCCCTTTTCCGCCCCGTTGCCGCCAAAGCGTCGATGTTCCCATTGCACGCTGAAACGGTCGAAGCTGTAGGTCGCGAGCTGATGATCGGGTGCGTCCGGAGTCTGCTCGGTCGGGGTCAGCACCGGCGGGCCCGCCACCGGCCGGCCCGCGGTGGAATAGATGCGGCGGGGGTGCCGCTCCTCCATGATCCACAATACTTGATCCAACCAATGGATACCCCAGTCGCCCAGGGTGCCGTTGGCGTAGTCGAGGTAGTTGCGGAACCCGCGGGGATGGATCGCCCCGCTCCATGCGCCCTTGCGGTCGCGGGGATCGCCGCCGTTGTAGGGACGCAGCGGCGCCGGTCCGCACCACAGGTCCCAGTCCAGCTCCTTCGGCACCGGCTGGGTCGGAATCGGGCGGTCGCGCCCGCCGCCGGAGTTGACGAAGCACCGGATCATGCCGATCTCGCCCACTTTGCCCGATCGAATGAAGTCCCGCGCACTGAGATTGTGAGGCGAAATGCGCCGGTGGGTGCCCACCTGCACGACGCGTCCGGTCGCCTTGGCCGCGTTCACCATGGCGCGGCCTTCGTTCACGGTGTGAGAAATGGGTTTCTCGACGTAGACGTGGGCGCCGGCTCGCACCGCCGCAATCATGGGGAGCGCATGCCAGTGATCGGGGGTGCCGATGATCGCGATGTCGGGTTTGGTCTGCGCGAGCAGTTCGCGGTAGTCCTTGAAGCACTTGGGAACATCGCCCGTGCCCTCGCGCACCGCGGTCATCGTGGTTTCAAGCTGGCGCTCGTCGACGTCGCAGAGCGCCACAATCTCGCATGAGCGGCTCGCCATCGCCTCGCGCAGGATGTTGTTGCCCCACCACCCGCAACCGATCAGCGCGGTCCGAAAGCGTCGGCCGGTAAGGTCCGCAGCGCGGACCGAGCCAGGGAGTGACGCAAGGGCGCCAGCAGCGAGGGAGTGACTGAGAAATTCGCGGCGTTTCATAGGGGAGAACAAAGGGGGTCGGGACATCCTTGGGGGCGAAGCCCAGCACGGCGAGTTTTTCCGTTGAAGGCGGGTTCGTCGTCGCGCAAACGCGTCGACTCAATGAAAACCGACACGGATGGATTCCGTCACCGTTGAAGGTGGCCTCGGAGAGCCGCGACGGGACCGGCCGGTCCCGCCTCTGTTTCTGATTTCTTCATCCGACGCCAATCCCCGCGCGGTCGGCGACCCCACCTCCAACGGACCCTGCCCTTTCCCGCTACGCCTTTAGTCCGAGACCGATGGTGTCACGCAAATAGACAAGTGATCGCTCCAACTCGCCGCGCTGGTAGGCCTGGGTCACGGGCCGGCCCTCTGCCCCCGGCGGGGCCTTGAAGGCTTCCAGCGGGCGTCCGCGACGTGCCAGGCGTTCAAACCGGTCCAGCGCTTCGGGTCGCCGGTCATACACGTTCCAAAAGGAGGGGTCCCGGTAGGCAAAAGTCCGGGAAAAGCCGGAGATGGTCTCGATCATAATCGGGACCTTGGGACAGAGCTGGGCCCACCGCGACGCCAGCGCGCTCCAGTCCAACTGCCCCTCGCCCGCTGCGGTCCATTGGACGGCGGCCCCCTCGGGAACCGACCAGACCATGACGTCGCGCAAACTGGAACAGATCGTGACGGGCCCGAGGCGCTCCAGCGCGTCCAAAGGATCTTCCAGGGTCCAGGCTGCATTGCCGGTGTCAAAGTTGGCCCCGACAAAGTCGGTCCCGGCCTCGTCAATCAGCCGGCGCAGTTCCCATGAATGCAGGTCACCGGCATGATTCTCCAACGCGATCTTCACTCCGGAATCCAGCGCCTGGGAACGGCACGCCTTCAGCACCACCAGGGTATCTGCCATCCGGGCGGCAATCCCTCCGGGTGTCTTCCGATCATCCCGGGAGCCCAGCACCACCCGAAACACCGGGGAGCCCAGCGCGGCGGCGACGCGCAATCCCAGGCGAAGATGCGCTTCGGCCGTACCCCAGGTGGCCTTGAAGGAGGGCGACGTGGGACAAATGCTCCAGCTCCCCGCGTACAATCGCAGCCCTTGGTCGTCGGCCCGAATTTTCACCTCGGCGAGCGCCGCCGGCTCCAGACTCACGTAGGCGTCGAGGTCCGATATGAGGAGGGAGTCGAGACGAAGCGACGCCGCATAGTCCACCAACTCGGCCGCCTTCCACCCCATCGCCCGCACGGCGTAGTTGTCCATGCCCAATCCGATGCCCCGTCGGGCCACTCCAGCCGCCGCCGTCGCGCGATTCGCGGCCCAAGCAGCCGGAAGGCCGCCCAGCAGCGCGGTGAGGAAAGTCCGTCGGGTCGAATGCGGCATAGGAAGCAAAGAGGTTGCCGCCAACAAAGCCATCCCCCGCGCCCTGTCGAGCCTTGGACGCGGCTCGAGTTCAGGGACGCATTACACCCGGCTTGTGCCTGCCGAGCCCTGCTTCGGCCAAACCGAAACAGGGCGTTGGCTGCACCAGCCCAAGGGTCAAAGCCGCTTCGTGATCTGCAGCGACCAGGAACGGCCGCGGGCCATCTGGTTGTAGACCGACGGATCATAACCGCGCGAATCGCTCGAGAGCGGCGGGATCTTGTCGAAGAGATTGATCACCCCGAGGCGGATCGTCGTCCCACCCAGCCAGCCCTCACGCTTGGCCGGAAAGCGGTAGGAAATGTTGGCATTGTAGCTGATCGAGTCGCTGACGATGTAGCGGTAAACCGCGCTGCCGCCCGTGAACACCGGAGCGATGTAGGAGGGCGAGCCGAGCGACTCATAGGTTGCCGCCGTCGTGGTGGCTCCGGAATCGCTGTAGTCTCCCGTATAATACGCCGAGAAACCGGCTCCCCACTCCTTGCGCCGCCAGGTCACCGACGCCGTGCCACGCCACTTGGGCGAAGCCCCGCCGACCGCCGCACTGTTGGTCCAACGCAGGTCCGTGCGGCTGGCGCCGGCCGCGTTGTACGTATGGAAGTCGTTCAGGTAGGTCCAGGTCGTCGCCAGCACAAAGTTGCCCAGGGAGGACTTCGGCAGGCGGTAATTCGCATCGAAATCGAACCCGTTCACAAACTGCTGGGCTCGGTTGAAGTAGGTGGTGCGGATGTAGTCGATCGCTCCGACGGTGGCGCGCTGATTGCCCGGGGTGCGGGTGGCGTTGTAGGCGGCAAAGAAGTCGCGGTCGGTCTGGTTCACGGGCAGTCGCACCACCGACGAATCACCCTTGTAGGCAGCCGTGCCGGAACCGAGATCGATCGACCCAATCGACTGCCCCGCGGCGAGGGCCGCGGCCGTGGCCGCCTGCAGCGCGGCCGTGTCGTCCGCGATGCCGCCACCCGAGGCGATCACGTCCGTCTGACGAATTTCCCAGTAATCGACCCCGAGTGAGAGGCCCTTCACCTTGGGAACCTCGACGACCACTCCGGCCGACTTGCCCACCGATTCCTCGGGCTTCAGGGTCAGATTGCCGGAAGCGATGCTGCGCCGGTTGGAGGGTCCGTCCGTGGGGAGGCCGGTCACCGCACTCCGGTAGCTGTCGGTGCTGCCCGTGACGGTGCGGATCAGCGTTCCCGTGAACAGCTGGGCCAGATTGGGCGCATTGAAGCCCTCGTTGTACGACGCACGAACCAAAATCCAGGGGGCCGGCCTCCAGGTGGCGCCGACCTTGGGTTTGGTCGTGTTGCCGAAGTCGGTGAAGTCCTCAAAGCGGGCCGAGGCCGCGAGTTCGAGGGAGTGGACGAGCGGGAGTGTGAACTTCCCGCCGACGAGCGGGAGCACGGTCTCCAGATAGAACGCCGTGACATGGCGCTTGCCGTGGGTGTCGGAATTGGGCGAAAACCCAAGGAAGTCGTTCGACGTGGGATCCAGGCCCGAGCCTGGCGGGTTCAGACCGGCGAACGGGGGACGGAAATCGTCGTAGGCCTCAAACCGATACTCACCGCCAAAGGCGGCGCCGAGGCTGTTGCCGCCCCAGATCCCGACGACATCACCCGCCGCGCGGAAGTCGACGCTGGAGAGTTTCGTGATGCCTTCACGGACAAACACCGAGCGGAACGTCTGCTGCACACTCTCCGGATTCACATAGGGGCCGGTGACCACGAGCGTGTTGTTTTGCACCGCGAAGGTGCGCGTGAACGGATTGAAGGCCAGCGCCGGATCGGACTGGTTGATCGCCGCGATCAGCTTGCTCTTGCGGCTGGGTCCGGTCTCCCGGTCGGTCACCCGGCCCTCCGACAACAGCACGGCCGACTCCCAGCGCCAGGTATCGAGAAACTTGCCGCGCACTCCGCCCACCACGCGAAAGACGTCGGTGTCGACGGTCGCGGTCCGGTCGGGCAGGTCCGTCAGGCGTTTGTTGCTGATGCGCACTGCCGCCGGCGTGCCGGTCAGACGCGCGGTGCCATCGGCGTTGGGCGCCCCGGTGGGACTCCAGAACCGGGTGCCGAACGGATTCCACGGATTGGTCGCCGGAACGACAATATCGCCGTCCGTCGACTGCGTGATGCCGTCGGGTTCGCGGTAGGTCAGCGAACGTGCGCTGTAGAGGTTCAAGTCACCGAAGGCGGTCAGGCGGTCGCTCAGGTCAAACTCGCCGGTCAGCATGGCATTGAACCGGTTCGACTCCGGCTGCAGCACGCGGTAGGCGTTGTTGTTCCAGTAGTAGGTGCTGGTCACTCCGCTCCGGCTCGGGGTGGCGGTGAGGAAACCAACTCCGGTGGCGGTCGGTGCGAGGAAGAAGGTCCCTGAGGTCGCCACCAGGGAGGCCGGCACCCCGGTCGGACGCGCCGCGGTGAAAACGCCCGCGCTGTTGACCGTGCCCACCTGGTAGTTGCCGAATTCGCTGGTGGCGGAGCGCAGGTTGAACGTCGTGTTGGTCGACACATTCCAAGGCTCGGGGGCCTGGGAGCTGTGATCGGCCTCGGCCATGAACCCGCGGTTTCTGGCGAGGATGGCCTCGCGGTTGTAGACATCGAGGATGATCCCCAGACGACCCTTGCCACCGGCAAAGTTCCGCCCGTGCGTCAAGGTGCCGCGCCACTCCTTGCCATCTCCAATCTCGGTCTGGGCATAACGCAGGCTCACCTCGGTGCCAACAAAGTCGCGCTTGGTGATGTAGTTGATCACACCCGCCACGGCATCGGTGCCATAAATCGAGGACGCGCCGTCCCGCAGGACTTCCACCCGCTCAAGTCCTTGATTGGGCAGCTGGTTGACGTTCGTCGCAAGGGTCGGCACCCCAGCTTCGGACTGACTGATGGCATGCCCCACGAGGCGTCGGCCATTGAGCAGGATCAGGGTGTTGCTGGACGGAATGCCCCGCAGGGAAACGGTCGAATTGTCGCCGCGGGCGGTGGCGCCCAGGGTGGCGGTTTCATTACCGGGCAGGCCGGTCACCTGGGGCAACCCCGAAAGAAAATCGGCGGCCTGGGACGCGTCCCGGACCTGGATGTCGTCCAGGGTCAAAACCGTGACAGGCAGCGCCTTCTCCTGGTCGAGTCGCCGCACATTCGAGCCAGTGACGGTGAACGCGTCCAACTTGATCGTTTCCGACTGCAGTTCCTTTTCAGGCTCGGGAGCGGGGGGGGTGGCTTGGGCGAAACCGTCGACGGCGAACGCGCCGACGGCGGTCGTGACAGTGAGGACTCGAATCCAAGGGTGTTGGGTCATGTTGATACGGGGTCGAGGAACGGGAACAGCAGCGAACCTCCGGAAGGTCAACCGGAAGCTTGGGTTCGACTACAGTAGTACAAGCCATTACCAGCGTCATTGGGTAGTTCTACGCCATCTCATCGCCACAGCCTTGCCGTGCAGCGGAATCTCCCTCTCGTAAACCTTGCCATGCCCCCGGCTGCCACCCCGACTTCCTTGCTCCGCTTCGTGCTGGTCGACGACACCACCACGTACCGGGGACTGGTCAAGGATGCCATTCAGGCGCGGTTTCAGCCCAAGGAGCTGTGGGACTTCACCGACGGCCGCAAAGCGTTGGCGCACTGCCTGGAACAACCACCCGATCTGCTGATCGTTGATCTTTACCTGCGGGGAATCGACGGCCGCGACATTGTCGCCGAATTGCGCCGCCGGCAGTTGAAAACGCGAGTCGTGGTGCTTACGGCCCACCCGGAAGCCCAGCTCCCCGCCGAACTGATCGCCCTGGGTGTGGCCGGGTTTGTCGACAAGAACTCGCCCCTTGAGCAGATCGAGCGGGCCGTGCAATGTGTGCTGGAGGGTGGCATGTTCTTCTCGGCCACGGTGCCTCCCCCGGTTCCCTCGTTGTCGGCCGAACCGGCGTTGCCGCGTCTCGGTTCGGACGCCCTTTCGCAACGGGAGCAGGAAGTGGTGCGGTTGGTGGCCCGGGGCCTGGTTTCGAAAGAAATCGGCGACCGACTCAACCTGAGCACACGCACCGTCGAGAAACACCGGGCCCGGATCTTCGCAAGGCTGGGAGTGCACGACGTTCCCACCCTGGTCCGCTGGTGCCTGCGCAACGGCCTGGGTTGAAGCTACACGGCCGCGGTCGCAAGCATGACCCGGAAGACGGCTCCCCGTCCCGGCTGTGACTCCACCTCCAGGCGCCCCCCCTGCATCGCGAGCAGTTCGCGGGTAATGACCAGACCCAACCCGGTCGAGTCACCTTCACCCGCTTTCGTTCGCGGGCCAAAACCCACGCCAGGCGAAAAAATCCGGGCAAATTCAACCGGCCCCAGACCGGGGCCGTTGTCACGGACTTCCGCATACACCCACGGCGCCGATTCGCCAAAAGTGATGGAAATCTCGCCGCCCGCCTGGGTGAACTTGAGGGCATTGCCAATCAGATTGTCAAAGACCTGCCGAAGTCGCTCCGCGTCGGCCCGCACAAGGGGAAGCCGGGCGGCCGGGGCTATGATCTGGAGACGTTGCTCCTTTTGCACCGCCACGGGTTCCAGGCTTGCGACGGCGAGGCGGGCCGTTTCGACCAGATCCGTGGCTGCGGGCTGCACGAGCAGGTTGCCCTCCTCAATCGCGGAGGCATCGAGGAAATCGCGCACGAGGGCCCGCATCCGGGCGGCGTCGGCCTGAATTCCGGTCGCGTGGCGGCGCACCGCCTCTGGATCGCCGGGTGACCGCGCCATCAGTCCCGCCGTGGCATGGAGTGCGGTCAATGGAACCTTGAGATCGTGCGAAGCGATTTGCAGCAGGTGGGATTTCAAACGTTCCGCACTCTCGGCGCGCTTTCGGGCGTGCTCGGTCGCGACGTGGAGGCGACGAGCGCTGCGCAACCGCACAATTTGGACGCCAATGATGGCTCCCAGAAACGCAACTCCGCCGATCAATCCGGCGGCGAGAGCAATGTTCCGGGACCGTTGGTCTGACAATTCGGCCTTTTGCAGTTCCTGACTGCGACGCAGCAGGGCGATCTCCAGTTCACGCTGCTCCTCGCCATAACGGGCGCGCAACTCGGCCATGCGCCGTCGATCCTCCACCCCGCGGGCGCGTTCGCTGGCAGCGGCGTGCCGCCGCTGGGCCGAAAGCGCCTCGGCAAACTCGCCGCGGGCTTCATGCGTCAGGGACAGTTCCAGCCAGATCTCCGCCATGACCTCGCTGCTTTCGAGGGTACCCGCCACCTTCAGCGCCGCGTTCAGGCTCGCGAGCGCCTCGGTGGTCCGACCGGCGCCGCGGAGCACCGCCGCAATCCGGCGGTGGGTGGTCGCGATCGACCGCCGGTACTTCAGGGTCTCAAAGGTGGTCAACGCCCGTTGCAAGTAATTCAGCGCGCGACCCGAGTCGCCCGCACCGTCCGCCGCCAGCCCCAGATTGGTCAGCGTCTCGGCAATGGCGCGGGAGTTGCCATAGGTTTCGCGCAGCCGCAGCGCTTCGGTCAAGAGCTCGGTCGCCTGCACCGGCTCGCCCCGATCGAGGTGATAGACGCCGAGGCTGTTCAGCAGACTGCTGCGGATACGGTCGTCGGGCGCCCGCGCGGCCACCTCAAGTCCGCGCTTGAAGTGGTCGAGTGCGTCGTCCGGACGACCAAATCGCTGATACGTCAGTCCAAGTCCCCCGTGGGTGCGTGCGAGGAGGAACGGATCATTCATCGCCTGGGTCAGGCGCAGCTCCTCCAAGTGCGTTTCCAGGGCCCGCGGATAGTCGGTCAAATTCCAGTAGAGGCGTCCCCGTAGGTAGAGAAACTCCACTTCCAGTGCCCGATCACCGAGGAGCCGGGCGCGTTCGAGTCCATCGCGCGCCCGGGCAAGACCCTCAGCGAAGTCGCCCCGACGACGGTGCAGGTTGACCACGGTGGCCAACGCCCGCAGTGCATCGGGTTCCGACTTGGCGGCGGCCAGCGTCGCCTGGGCCGTCGCCAGGGAATCATCACCGTCGGGAGGATCCGTCTCACCCAGCGATGACGATGGCCCGGCACGTTCCACCACCGGCTCCGCCGACCAAACAACCGCGGGCCAAAGCACAAGGAAGAGGAACCGACCCATCATGGCGCACAGATTGCCCACCGCCGCACTGAACGCAATGCAGTAGCAAGAGTATTCTTGATCCCACGGTACTTCGTAAGCCCCGCGACGTTGTAGCGGAAGGCTGAAAGCCTTTCGTTCCGACTCCCCCCGCAACACCTACTCGCCCCATCCAAGAAA
>JAEUGZ010000632.1 GCA_016794725.1 Opitutaceae bacterium
GCCACGCCGCCGGGACGTGTGCCTCACGCGTCGTCGTCGACGGGCACCGTCACTTCCTCACGGCGAGAGGCACAGGCACAGGCGCGGGCGCCGGGGTGCGCGCGGGCGTCTTCTGAATGATCGAGCGCTGAAGAGCGGTGATCGTCCCCCGGCGTCGGCGGAGCGACGCCCTCCAGGGGTGTGACCTTCGGTCAGGGGGCTTGGATGATTTGCAGCGAACTTAGGTCGCTGCATCCCTGGTCAACCCCGGGGGTGTGACCTTTGGTCGGGGTGCTTGGGCGAATTGCAGCGACCTCGGGTCGCTGCGGCCCTGGTTACCCGCAGGGAGGATCCCTGGAGGGCGGTGCTCCGTCGCCGCCGCGGGGTCGCGCCACGCGCCACGCCGCCGGGATGTTCGCCTCGCGCGGCGTGGTCGACTGGCATCGTCACTTCCACACGTTGAGAGGCACAGATACAGGCGCGGGCGCCGCGGTGCACGCGGGCGTCCAGTGCCCCCTCCACCAGAACCGCTGTGATTTCCCACGCCCGCTCCTTAAGTTGACGCGCTTGCCCGGCCGGGAGCGAGCGTCAGGGCAGACGCGAACAGAGTTCGAAGAAGCCGACCTTGTCGAGGGCGGCGCGCAACGCCTTTTCCGTCGAGTCGTCCATGGCGTGCAGCGGCAGGCGGACCGGGCCGCAGTCGACGCCGATCAGCTTCATGATGGCCTTGCCGGCGGCGAAGCCACCGTAAGGCCCGAGCAGAGCGATGAAGTCGCGAGAGCGTGCCTGATCAGCTCGCGCATCGTCGAGCCGTCCGGCGCGGAACGCTTCCATCATGCGCAGATAGACCGGCGCGGCGTAATTGTAGGTGCTGCCGACAGCGCCGTCCGCGCCCAGCACCAGGCCGGCGAGGAGAATTTCGTCGCGGCCGAAGAGCATGCTGTATTTGCCCTTGGCCAGGGTGACCGAACGACCGTAGTCCATCAGGTCTTCGTGGGTGAACTTGATTCCGGCGAAAGTCGGGATGCGTTTCTCCGCCTCGGGGATGAAGTCGGCGACCGCGAAGTTCACGCCGGTCATGGCCGGCATGTGATAGTAGTAGAAAGGCGTGGTCGGTGCGGCGCTCGCGACCGAGGCGCACCACGACACCAAGTCGTGGACGGATGACGGACGAAAGAAGCTCGGAGCAATGGCGGCAATGGCGTCGACACCGATCGACTCGGCATGGCGGGCCAGTTCGCGGCTCTCGCCTGCGCTCAGGTGGCCGACGTGCACGATGACCTTGATCCGGTTCCCGCTGGCGGCTTTCCAGGCTTCGGCCACGCGACGCCGCTCACTTTGGGTCAGGCTCGCCCCTTCGCCGGTGGTGCCGCAAATGAAGGCGCCGCTGACGCCATTGTGGATCAGCAAGGCCGCCTGACGCGGAATCACGGCCTCGGCCAAGTCGCCTTGGGGGGTGAACGGAGTATGCGGTGCGGCGATAAGGCCCTGCAGCGGGGATTTCATGGGGTAGTGCGGGAAAGTTGTGCCGTGAGGGAAAACGAGGCCCCCGGCGGCACAAGCACGCACCACTGGTCTTTTGAGAATACCTTTGATCTGACGGATCTGACGGATCCGACGGATGGGGCGCGGGAAGGACTGCGCGCCCCTGGATCGGTCTTAGCGGGAAGATCGGCTCGCCTCGGTTTCCGCACCGAGGGCGAGGAGGTGCCGGATCCGGTCGACGTCGAAGACGCACCCGCCCCAACTGCCGCCGCTGGCGTTTTGCAGGGCGGACCAGAGGCGCGTATCTGCCGGTACGCGGGGGTCCGGCTTGAGGTCGGGATGGAGCGGACGGGCGGCCAGCGCTTCGGGCGTCACGGACACGACATCGGCGCTTCCTTCCAGGCTGCGGGTGTCGATGCGCAGGCGGATCGTATCGCCGTCGCGCAGTTTGCCGATCGGACCGCCGGCCCACGCTTCCGGGCTGACGTGGCCGATGCAGGCTCCGGTCGAGACGCCCGAAAAACGTCCGTCGGTGATCAGGGCGATTTTCGAGCCATCGCGCACGTACTTCAAGGCCGAGGTGACTTGGTAGGTTTCAGGCATGCCGCAGCCGGGGCCGATGCCCATCAGCACCAGCACGTCGCCGGCGCGCATGGACCCGGCTTTTACGGCGGTGATGGCGGCGGCTTCGGAGGTGAAGACCCGCGCGGGTCCCTCATGCAGAAACACGCCGTCCGCGCCGATGCGCTCGGCGGCGATGGCGGTGCTCTTCACCAAAGCGCCTTCGGGTGCGAGATTGCCTCGCAGGAAGGTGATGGTGGGCGTCAGCCCGCGCGCCTTCGCTTGGGCCGGGGCTAGAATGACATCGTCCGGATTGATGCGGTCGAGCTCGTGGAGTTTGGCGCGCAGCCGCCGGCGCCGCTCCGAGCTCTCCCACCAGGTAAGATTTTCTCCCAAGGTGCGTCCCGAGACCGTGCGGGCGCCGAGCCGGAGCAGGCCGAGTTCACGCAAATGCAGCATCACTTCAGGCACCGCTCCGGCGAGAAACACCTGCGCGGTCGCATAGTGGTGGGGGCCGTTGGGCAGGACGTCGACGATGCGCGGCACCTGGCGATTGAGGCGGGCCCAGTCGTCGACCGTCGGCCGGGTCAGTCCGGCGGCATGAGCGATGGCGGGCACGTGCAGGATGAGATTGGTGGAGCCGCCAAACGCTGCATGGGTGACCATGGCGTTGTGCAGCGAATCCTCAGTTAGAATGTCCCGCGTGGTCGTCCCGGCCTTTTCCAATCCCATAAGGGCAAGGGCGGACCGCCGGGCGAGGTCGCGCCAGATTTCCGCGCCGGAAGGGCTCAGGGCGGCGTGGGGCAGGGTCAGGCCCAGCGCCTCGGCCACCACCTGACTGGTGGCGGCGGTGCCGAGGAACTGGCAGCCACCTCCTGGTGAACCACAGGCTTTGCAGCCCATCTCCGCGGCGTACTCGAGCGTGACTTCGCCCTGGGCGAACCGGGTGGCGAGGGTTTGCACCTTGCCGGCGTCCTCGGCTTCCTCCGCCATGAGGGTGACCCCGCCGGGCACGAGGATGGTAGGCAGGGAGGGGGTGCCCGCGAGAGCCATGAGCATGGCGGGAAGGCCCTTGTCACAGGTGGCGACCCCCAGCACGCCCCGCCGCGTCGGCAATGAGCGAATCAAGCGACGGAACAACTGGGCGGCGTCGTTACGGTAAGGCAGGCTGTCGAGCATCCCGGCCGTGCCATTGGTGCGGCCGTCGCACGGATCGCTGCAATAGGCGGCGAACGGAATGGCGCCCGCGGCGGAAAACGTGCGTGCGGCTTCCTCCATCAGCAGGCCCACCTCCCAGTGCCCGGTGTGGTAGCCGAGCGCAATCGGGGTGCCATCCGGCGCACGGATCCCGCCCTGGGTGCTG
>JAEUGZ010000028.1 GCA_016794725.1 Opitutaceae bacterium
GGGACGGTGCCGATCTTGAAGGCGACACCGGAAAGCACGAGGACGATGCCCACCTTCGCGAGGAAGTTATCCGGATGCAGCGCGAGAAACTGGCGCACGGATCCAAAGTCCATCGCCCCGGCCGATCCCGCCGTCGCGAATGCCGGATTTCCGACCACACCGTAGAGCAGCACAATGCCAAAGAGCAGGATCGAGGAGCTGAGCGCCCCCATGATCAGGTATTTCAGGCCGGCCTCGAGGGACAGCGGATTGGAGCGGTAATAGCTGACGAGGATGTAGAAACCGACCGTCACCGTCTCCAGCGCCACGAAGAAGAGAACGAAGTGATGGCTCTGGACGAGCAGCATCATCGCGGCCGAAACCACGATCACGATGTGGAAGAACTCGATCCGCGGCATGCGCTGCCGGGAGAGGCTGACCACCCCAAGGATGCTAACCAGGATCGAGGTGAGCAGGAAAAACACCCGCATGAACTGACCGCCCACCGTGTGCTGCAGCAGGCCGTTGAAGGTCTGCTGACCGATGAAACCACTCTTGAAATTGACGATCAGGCCGATCAGCAGCGCGATCTGGCCGAGGATGGCCACCGACGGGATGGCGCTGTGATGCTTCTTCGGCAGCACGATTTCCAGCACGAGCAGGAACAGCGCGAGACAGCCGAGCAGCAGCTCCGGATACAGGGCTCCCCACCGATTGTCGGCGGCGGCAGATTTGAGAAGTTCGAGATTCATCGCGGCGGACAGCGGTTACTTGCGGACAATCTCCAGCGGGAGGACCTTGAGCGCCGGATAAATCGCCTGGAGGGCGGAGTTGATCGGCGTGGACAGGGACCGGGGCCAGAATCCGACAAAGAGGAGCAGGGAGAGCAAAATGAGCGCGGGAATTTTTTCGCTCCAGCGCAGATCCACCGGCGTGGTCCGGGCCAGCACGCGCGAAAACGCCTCGGTCGGCGAACCGAAGAAGACCTGGGCCGCCGCCCGCAAGGCATAGATCGCGGTGATGACCACTCCCGCCACCGCACCCGCCGCCACCCAGGGCGAGAGTTTCCAGACGGCAATGAAGATGGTGAGTTCGCCCCAGAAATTGGCGAAACCCGGCAAGCCAATCGACGCCATCGTCGCCGCGACAAAGAAGGCCGCCAGGACCGGCGTCTTTTGCGCGAGTCCGCCCATCTCCGTCAGATCAAACGTCTCCGTCCGATGGTGCACGCAGGTCGAGAGCAGGAACAGCAGCGCAACGGACAGCCCGTGCGCCACCATCATCAGCACCACCCCGCCGGCGCCAATGATCGAAAGGCTGGCGATGCCCAAAAACGCATAACCCATGTGCATGACCGAGCCATATCCCACGACCTGCTTGAGGTCGCGCTGGGCCAGTGTGATCACACCCACCACCAGGATGTTGCCGAGCGCCAGCACCGTCAGCACCCCGCTCCAGTGGCTCGCTCCGACCGGCAGGAGTGGCAGCGCAACCTGGATCAAACCATAGAGTCCAAATTTCTTCAATACACCGGCATGCAGCATGGCGGCGGAGCTCGGAGCCGCGCCGTAGCCCAGCGGAGCCCAGGTGTGGAAAGGCCAGAGCGAAACGAGAATGCCGAAGCCAAAGAGCAGGAGTCCAAATCCGTACTTCTGGGCCGCGGCCGACAGGGGAATGCGGATGGCCTCCTGGCGCAGCGAGATCAGGTCAAACGACTCCACGCCACTTTGGTAATAGATGAGGATGAGGCCCAGCAGCGACAGCATCGCCCCCACGGTCAGGTAGATGGTCAGCTTCATCGCCGCGTAGCTGCGATCACGTCCACCCCAGATTCCCACCATGATGAACGTCGGGATCAGCGCCAGTTCGTGGAAGAAATAGAAGAAAAACACGTCCACGCTCGCAAACACCCCCATCAGCCCCGCCTGCATGACGAGCAGCAGGGCGAGGTAAATCTTGAGCCGCTCCGCACCCGACTGGATCGCATAGAGGCCGGCCGCGAATCCGATCACCCCGGACATGACAAAGAGCGGCAGCGAAATGCCGTTCAGACCAAGCTTGAGATTGATGCCCAGCAGTTCGAGTCCGAGAGGATAGCTGGACAGAAAGGCGTAGGTGTCGCCCGGATCCGAGGGAAACTGACTCCACAGCCAGAGTGCAATCGCCGCCGGCACACCAAAGCCGAGGTAGGCGAGTTTCACGGAGTACCGCTTCGGCAGTCCGGCAAAGATGGCCAGGGCCACCGCGAGCGGGGTCGCGATCGAGACGAGAAGGAGATCGACGTGCATGGTCATCGCGGGGATGGAACGGGGCGCACAGGTGAAATTCGCATGGCAGGTCTAGAAAACGCCGGCGGCAAATCCCCAGAAGAGGGCCACCCCGAGCAGGAACCAATAAACATAGACATGCAGGCTGCCGACATGAAGGGCGCGGGCGCCCATGCCGACCAGTCCGACCAGTCCCGCCACGCCGCGGATCACGAGGCCCGACAGGATGATCTGCTCCACAAAATTGAGCAGCATCGCCAACCGCTGCTGCACCTTGGCCACATAGTAGCCGTAGATCCCGTCAAAGGACTCTTTGACGAGGGTCAATCCGGCAAACGCTCCGGGCACGCGGGTGGCCAGCGCATCCTTCGGCGCCGGGGTATAGAAGACCCAGGCGGCTCCCGCACCCACCAGCAACACAACGATACTCGTGACCAGAATCACGGTGTGATCGCTTCCGTGCGCCACAGGAATCAAGTCGGCAAAGCTGCCGGCCAGCCTGCCGTAGGTACCGGTGTAGCCGCCAACCACCGCCAGAACCGCCAGGACGATCAAGGGTGCTAGCAGAGAGATTCCGCCTTCATGGGCATGACTCGCGTTTTCGCTACGGGGAGTTCCTAGGAAAACAAGCTTCCACATACGGATCATGTAAAACGCCGTCAGCACCGCCGTGAAGGCGAGCAGACCGAAGACCGCCTTGTTATTGGCAAAGGCGAGGTAGAGGATGGCGTCCTTGGAGAAGAACCCGGCCAACCCGGGCGTGCCAATGATCGCGAGCACGCCGAGGGTGAAGGTGATAAAGGTGATCGGGAGCTTCTTCAAACCACCCATTCGGAAAATATCCTGCTCGTGGTGACACGCGTGTATGACCGCGCCGGACCCGAGGAAGAGCAGCGCCTTGAAGAAGGCATGCGTGGTGAGGTGAAACATGGCCGCCCCGGCGCCAGCCGCGAAGGTCACGCTGTGCACGACGCCATCGCCGTGGGAATGATCGATCGTGAGGGCGCCCAGCCCGAAGGCCGCCACCATGTAGCCAAGTTGCGAGAGTGTGGAATAGGCCAGGACTTTCTTGATGTCACTCTGCACAATCGCACAGAAGGCGGCGTACACCGCCGTCACCGTGCCGATCCAGAGCACCGCCGTGAGCGCCTGAGGCGCGGCGGCAAAGAGGGGCTCGATCCGGCAGAGCATGTAGATACCCGCGGCCACCATGGTGGCGGCGTGGATGAGCGCGGAGACGGGGGTCGGGCCTTCCATCGCGTCCGGAAGCCAGACGTGCAGCGGCATCTGCGCCGACTTGCCGATGGCCCCGCAGAACAGCAGGAGGGGAATGCCGGCGGCGATCACCTTGCCGCCCTCGGCGGCCACGGCGATTTCGGACAGGTTCACCGTGCCGAGGCTCCAGTAGCACCAGAGGATGCCGAGGAGAAATCCGAAGTCGCCGACGCGGTTGACGATGAAGGCCTTCTTCGAGGCATCCGCCGCCGACTGCTTCTCGTGATAGTGATTGATCAGCAGGTACGAACTGAAGCCGACCAGCTCCCAGAAGACAAAAATCATCAGGAGGTTGTCCGCCAGGACGATGCCCAGCATCGAGAACATGAAGATCGACAGCCCGCCAAAGTAGCGCCCGCGGGCGCCGTCGTCGTGCATGTAGCCGAGCGAGAACACATGCACCGCCAGGCCGACCACGCCGACCACCGAGAGCATCAGGGCCGCGAGGTCGTCGAACTTGAAACCGAGCGAGAGCGTGAACGAGCCCATCTGCAGCCAGGGCATGGAGGCATTGAAGCGCTGGCCCCCGAACACCAGGACGAGGCCGGCCCCGGCCACCACGGCGGCGGCGAGCACGGAGAGCATGGACGCCAGACCTCCGTGTCGCCGGAGGAACAGGGCGATGACGGCGGCCGATGCGAGGGGCGCGAGGAGAACGAGCAGGGCGAGTTGCGTGGGCGCCATGGAATCAGGAAATAATGCGTCGGGAGGCGAAAGGGGCGCGTCTCAGTTCTTGAGGGCGTTGAGCTCGTCCACCTGCACCGTCTGGCGGCGGCGGAAGAGAGCCACGATGATGGCGAGACCGACCGCGACCTCGGCGGCGGCGACGGTCAGGATGAAAAAGACGAAGACATTGCCGTCGAGGGTGCCATTGAAGCGCGAGAAGGCGACCAGCGCCAGCGTCGTGGCGACGAGCATGAGCTCAAGGCACATGTAAATGACGAGCGTGTTCTTGCGCAGCAGCACGCCGAAGAACCCGATGGCGAACAGCAGCGTGCTGAGCACCAGGTAGTCGTTGAGTCCAATGGTCATTTGACGTCCTCCAGGCCTTCAAACCGCTTGCTCAGCACGATCACGCCCAGCATGGCGATCAGCAGGAGAAAACCGACGATCTGCACCGGCAGTAGGTAGGTGGTGAAGAGCTGGGCGGCATAGCCCTTGAGCGTCGCTCCGACCGCCACCACGTCGGACCCGGCGGGCGCATGGGAGAGCTGGGAACGCTGGATGAAGCCCAGCACGCCGACACCGAGCAGGATGGCCGCGATCACGCTGGCCACCATGGTGGTGCGCTTGAAGGGCTTCCGTTCGCCGCCCTGCATGTCGAGCAGCATGATGATGAAGAGGAACAGCGCCACCACGGCCCCGGCGTAAACCAGGACCAGCAAGACGGCCAAAAGGAAGGCGTCGAGGAGGACGAAGAGCGCGGCCGTGCCCATAAGGCTGAGCAGGAAGAACATGGCCGAATTCACGGCATTCTTGCTCACGACCACGAGCAGCGCGGTGCCGAGCGCGATCGCGGCAAAGAGATAAAACAGGATGTCAGCCATGGCTGGAAAGCGGTTGGATCGAAATCCGATCTCAGTGGTGTCCCCCGTGCGCGGCGGCGTCTTCCGCCGCCTTCTTCTTGTCCCACTTGAAGTGGTCGTCCGGCAGGGTGCCGCCGAGTTCGTAGAGTCGGTCCTTGTGATTGACCATCTCCGCCCGAGTGTAACCCGTCATCGAATACTGTTTTTGCAGCCAGATGGCCTCCTCGGGACACACCTCCTGGCAGAGGCCGCAGTAAATGCAGCGCAGCATGTCGATATCGAAGGCCTGGGGGGCGCGCTCCACGTGGGCGTGAGGCGACGCTTCCGGCAATTCGCCCGGGGTGATGCGGATGGCTTTGGGCGGGCAGACAAATTCACAGAGCTGGCAGGAGACGCACTTTTCGCGCCCATTCGGATCCTTCACCAGCGTGGGCACACCCCGGTAGCCGGTCGGGATCTCCGGCCGCTGCTCGGGGTACTCCAGCGTGACCGTCGGCGCCATCAGGTGCTTCAACGTGGTCTTCAACCCGTGGTAGATCTGCGGGAGGTAGGTGCGCTCGGCCAGCGTGAGCGGTTTGCGTTCGACTTGGATGACGGCCATGGGAGGAAGACGGTGGGTTCGGTGCTCGGTCCGCGGAAGCGGAGGGTGTGGTGGGAGCGCGCGGCTACGGGTCAGGACCGTTCGAGCCACGCGATGATGAGCGCGTAGGCGATGAGGTTGCCAATCGAGAGCGGCAGCAGCTTCTGCCAGCCGATTTTCATCACCTGGTCATAGCGGAAGCGCGGCAGCGTCCACCGGACCCACATGAAAAAGAAGATGAAGAAAATGACCTTGCCGAGGAAGAGCGCCACCGCCAGCGCACCGGTGAGCAGGGGTTGTCCCTCGAGACCGACCGCCCGGATCAGGGACTCCAGCGGCACCCACGGCAAGGGATTCCAGCCGCCGAGGAAGAGCAGCACGAAGATGCCCGAACCGACGATCATGTGACAGTACTCCGCCACAAAGAAGAGCGACCACTTGAAGGCGCCGTACTCGGTGTGGAAACCGCCGACGAGGTCGGCCTCCGATTCCGGCATGTCAAACGGCTGGCGGTTCGTCTCGGCAAAGAGGGCGACGAGGAAAATAAACGCCGACACCGGCATGAGGAATACGAACCACGCACCGCCCCAGAGTCCCGGCTGGCTCTGACTC
>JAEUGZ010000137.1 GCA_016794725.1 Opitutaceae bacterium
TGACTGTATCTGATAGTCTCACACGTTCCGTGCGGACCTCGAGGCGGGTTTGAGCGCGGGTGCGGTCTCCGCAAAAGCCGCCGAGTTTTTGCCAAAGGGCGCGCAGTCGCCGCCCCGCGGTGCGGCTATGCTCGACGTACGTGCCGGTATTCCGTGTATCGGCGCGAATTCGGCTGTGAAGACCTATCTCTATCTCTCCCTGTTGCCTGAGGCACTGGTCGCGTCGCAACTTGCCCCGGATGAGTACGGAGCCTACCTGGCCACGGGCGCAAAGCAGCGCTCTCGCGGGCAGGCCTTGTTCTTCCGGTTGAGTGAGGCCCATGCGCAGACGATCATCACCCCGGAGATCCTGGGCCGCATGGCAGGTCCAAAGCCGCGTCGGTCCTTGTACCTCAGCATTTACCGCGTCCTGGAACGGACTCCGCTCGCGGCCATCGAGTCCCTCCACCTCGCCACGCACGACGGACGGGTGCTCTCGTTGAGTCCCGGCGAGTACCCGTCCCGGGTCGGTCCCCGCTTTCACCTCTACCAGGAGTACTGCCCGGTCACTCCACGCGTGGTGAGCGAACTGGACCCCCGGGAATTCGCAGCGCAGATCACCGATACCCGGCTGCCGGTGTCGCTTCCGGCGCTGGTGTTTTCCGAGTTGAAGCTGGAGCGTCTGGCTGACGACCCGGAGGCGTCCGGCGTGGCAAATCTTCCGTATCCGCACTTGGATCACCTGCGCGACTGCCTGCGCGAACTGCGGACGAAGCGGGGCAAACCGACCAAGACGGTGATCCGTACGCTTCAGCAGCAGGTGTTGTTCCGGACCATTGAGGGCGGTTTCTACGTGGCGACGTCCGGAGGCGGGCTCCGCTGTTTCCCAATGCCCTCACCGGAGCAGTTGGAGACCGTCCACGTCCATTGGTGGCGTTCGGCTCAGGTGTCGGAGTGATTTCGCGAGCAGTTCTGTCCCTTTCCTTCCATGCGTGCGACCCTCAACTCTCTGTTCCGAAATCCCAAGCGGCGCTTGACCAGCGTCTACCTCTGCGCGCTGGCGGTGTGCTTTCCGCTCGCGGCCTGGATGGGCTCGTTGCGCGGGCAATCCGCCGACGCGGGTCCGCCGGGGGGCCATGGCGAGCATGGATTTCGCTACTTCAGCCTCTTTACGGATGCTCGCTACAGCCAGCTTGAGATCTACGCCTTGCTCACGGTCCTCGTGATTGCGGTGGCAGGGCTGCTCTATGCGCTTCTGCTGGTCAAGCAGGTGAAGGCGACCGACCGCGGCACCGTGCGAATGCAGGAAATCGCCGCGGCGGTCCGTGAAGGCGCCAACGCCTACCTGGGCGCGCAGTTTCGTCGCATCGGGCCGTTGATCGTCATCATCACCCTCATCCTGTTTCTCACGACGCAGAATGATGAGATGGCCTTCAAACTGGGTCGTGCGGGAGCCTTCCTTGCAGGCTCGCTCTTCAGCTGGGCCGTGGGTTTCGTTGGTATGCGTCTTGCGACGACGGGCAATCTTCGAGTGGCGGCGGCGGCCATGCGTTCCTACGGGGAGGCGATGCAGCTGGGCTATCGCACCGGGACGATCACCGGCATGCTGACGGATGGCCTCGGACTCCTGGGTGGCACCCTCATCTTCATTGCTTACGGTGAACAGGCCTACGAGGCGCTGCTCGGTTTTGGATTTGGTGGCACCTTGCTGGCGTTGTTCATGCGGGTGGGCGGCGGCATCTATACGAAGGCCGCCGATGTGGGCGCGGACCTGGTCGGAAAGATTGAAAAGAACATCCCTGAGGATGACCCGCGCAACGCGGCCACGATTGCCGACAATGTGGGTGATAATGTGGGCGACTGCGCCGGCATGGCGGCCGACATTTTTGAGAGCTATGAAGTGACCATTGTCGCCGCGATGATTCTTGGCCTGGCTTCGTTCGGCCACAAGGGCGTGATCTTCCCTCTCCTGGTCCGCGGTATCGGTGTCCTCGGTTCGATCATCTCCACCTACACCGTGAAAGCCGGTGCCAAGGACACCTCCGACTCGGCGCTCAAGTCGGTGCACAATGGATTCTGGATCGGCTCTTGTATTTCGGTGTTGGGCTTCTTTGTGCTGGGGATTTTCTATCTCAAGTTCGACGCCGCCTACCTGGCGATGAATCCGATTGCCAAGTCCGGATTCCCGGGAGGCGATCCGCAGCAGCTGCCGATCTGGGCCACGTTTGGATTTGCAGATACCGATTTGCGGCCGGTGCTCACCTGTTTCATTGGTGTGGTCCTGGCCATCGCGCTGAACAAGGTGACAAGTTACTTCACGCACACCGCCTATGCGCCGGTGAAGAGCCTGGCGAAGAGCTGTCAGACCGGGCACGCGACCAATATCATTCAGGGATTTGCCGTGGGTTATGAAAGCACGGTCGCCACGGTGCTGGTGATCGCGGGTTCCATCCTGCTCTCTTACCTTTGCTACATTGGGACGCCGCCGTTGTTTGTCGCCTATGGCGTCGCGATGACCGGCATCGGCATGCTGACACTCACCGGGAACACGATCTCCATGGATGTGTTCGGTCCGGTGGCGGACAATGCCAATGGCATCGGGGAAATGGGTTACGATGCGGAGGAAATGGAGCGCAAGGAGAAGGGTTCCTACCGTCGCGCACGCCAGATTCTCGCGGACCTTGATGCGGTGGGTAATACGACCAAGGCGGAGACAAAGGGAATTGCGATCGGGTCGGCGGTCATCGCGGCCGTCTCGCTGTTCGCCTCGTTCATCGCCGTGATCGCCGTCGGCAGCGAGGACAAGATTTCCCAGATGACCACGGAGCAGTACCTGACCGAGGCCGGACGATTGACGGTGGCGCATCCGATGGTGTTCATCGGATTTCTCATCGGTGGCGCCGTGCCATTCCTGTTCAGCTCGATGCTGATCCGCGCCGTGGGTCGCGCGGCCTTTCTCATCGTCAAGGAATGCCGGGTGCAGTTCCGCGATGCGGATATCTGGGCCGGGCGCAAGAAGCCCGACTACGGTCGGGTGGTGGCAATTTGCACCGCAACTGCGCAGAAGGAGCTGGTGGGACCGGGTTTCCTCGCGATCCTCACGCCGATCCTCGTCGGATTTCTTCTTGGGACCCAGGCCTTGGGCGGATTTTTAGCTGGCATGATTCTCACCGGACAGCTGCTGGCGGTGTTCATGGCCAATGCGGGCGGGGCTTGGGACAATGCCAAGAAGTTCATCGAGGACGGCAACTATGGTGGCAAGGGCTCCGAGTCCCACAAGGCCGCCGTCACGGGGGATACGGTGGGCGATCCCCTCAAGGATACCGCCGGACCGGCCGTCAATCCGCTTATCAAGGTGATGAACATGGTGAGCCTGATCACGCTGGGATTGGTTGTTAAGTACAATGTCGTAGCTCCGACCGCGGTGGGCGGGCGGGTGGTGGGGGTGGTCGTATCGTTGCTCTGTGTCGTGGCGATCGGTTGGGCCATTTGGCAGAGCAAGCGGGAGACCGCAGAATCCCGCGAACTCGAAGCCTCGTTGAATTGATCTAGCCGGCGCGCCCGTGCGGGCGCGTCGCCGACGGCAATCGCGGGTCGGATACCGGGATGCTGGCTTCCCTCCGACCCTACCAGCCCCACTGACGCTTGAGCTTCAGGGGTTCATACAAGTCGCTTGGCAGCTCCTGGAGAAAACGGCTGGGAGAGTTCATCATGCCTCCGGGACCGCCGCGTGCGTTGACCTTTGGAAAACAAAGGTACAGTTCGTCGCGGGCCCGCGTGACGGCCACGTAGAACAGACGACGCTCTTCTTCCACGTCGCCCGCCTCGATGCTGCGTCGGCCGGGAAACATGCCGTCGGCCAGTCCAATCACAAAGACCACGGCGTATTCGAGTCCCTTGGCCTGATGCACGGTCGTGAGCCTCACTGCGTCTGCCGTTGGTTCCACCTGTCGCTCGCTTGCCTCTCCATTCAGGAGTACGATCTGGGCGAGCAGGTCATCCATTTCGCTGAATCGTTGCGCGAAGCCGATGAGAGCCTGCAGTTCGTCCAGGCGTTCATGGTAGTCGGCGAATGCACCTTTCAGGTAGTCGCCGTACCAGCCTTCGATGGCCACCTCGACCGCCCGGGCCGGCTTGTCGTCTCGCATGGCTTCCCTTACCTGGCGCAGAGACGCGCAGAAGTTGTCCCAGTCCCCGCGCGCATCCTTGGACACCTTTGATTTCACGTCATCCGTGCCGAGCGCATCGATGAAGTCGCGCTGCAGCAGACGAGCGTGGTCAAGAGAGGCGGCGTAGATTTTCTGGGCGCCCTTTTCCCCGATCTTGGGGAGCAGGATGGCGATGCGGGTCCAGGCAGCTTCGTTGCGTGGATTGAAGACGAACTGGATCAGCGCGACGAGGTCGCGCACGTGCTGCCGTTCGAAGAACTTCACTCCGCTGGTGATCTGATAAGGCACGCCCGCCCGGGAGAGAGCGAGCTGGATTTCGAGCGCCACAAAATGCGAGCGATAAAGCACGGCGATGTCGCTCAGGGACACGCCTTCCTCCTCGGTCAATCCGCGAAGCCGCTTGATGATGAACTCCGCCTGTTCCCGATCGTCGATCGCTTGAATGAGGAAGGGTTTCTGGGAATGTCCGCGATGGGCGCGAAGCTCCTTGTCGAAGTGGCGTCCCTTGGGCTGGGCGAGGAGCACCCCGTTGGCGAGATTGAGAATCTCGGGCGTCGACCGGTAGTTGGTCTCAATTCGATGAATGACCGTGCCCGGGTGACGGTCCGGAAACGTCATGATGTTCTCGAAGTTCGCACCGCGCCACGAGTAGATGCACTGGGCGTCATCCCCCACGGCCATGAGGCAGTGGTGGGCGGCGATGCGGTCGACAATCTGGGATTGGAGCGTATTGGTATCCTGGTACTCATCGACCAGGACGTGGCGGAAGCGGTGGGCGAAATAGGTGGCAACCTGAGGGTCCTTGATCAGCAGATCGAGCCAGCGCTCCAGAAGATCGTCGAAGTCGCAGACGTTCTGTTCCTGTTTTCGGCGCGCATAGGCGGCGGCGAAGGTCGGAAGTGCCACGGCAATCTCCTTGTACTGGGGAAAATGCTTGTCGACGGTCTCGGCGAGCGAGAGCTGGGTGTTGCGTGCCAGGGAGAGCACGCTGAAGAGCGGTCCCGGTCGGGGATTGGTCTTGTCCTTGAAGAACAGCTTGTCCTCGGCCTCGACCACGTGTTTGAGCATCGATTCCGAGTCGTCGGCGTCCAAAACGGTGAAGGACTTGGAGAGACCCACGCTTTCGCCGTAAAGCCGGAGCGCGCGGTGGCCGAGGGAGTGAAAGGTGCCGCCCCAGAACTGGCGCGGCTCCCGACCGGTCAGATCCTGCACACGATGCAGCATTTCCTTGGCTGCCTTGTTTGTGAACGTGAGCAGGAGGATCTCCCCGGGTCGCACGCCCTGGGAGAGCAGGTACGCGACGCGATAAGTCAGCGTGCGCGTCTTGCCCGAGCCGGCACCCGCGAGCACAAGCATGGGCCCGGGCGGAGCGGTGACGGCGGCGTACTGTTCGTCGTTGAGCAGTCCCCGAAAATCGATCGGTGGAATGCCGTCGGGAAGGTGCGTGGGCTCGTTCTCAGACTCCATGGGTGAGCTTCAGGCTCACGCAAACCGGTCGGGAGGCGAGGCTGTTTTCCTGGTGGGGTCGGTGGGTGACCAGGACATAAGCACATGGGTGTCGGTTTCTCCCATCTCTGAGAATCCCAACCGAAGGTAAAGGCGTCGGGCGGGATTGAGGCTCAGAACCTGAAGCCGGATGGGTTTGCCCACTCGCCGGGCCTCCTCTTGGAGATCGGAGAGGATCGCAGTGCCGAGTCCGCGCCCCTGAGCACGAGGAAGAATCTCGAGCCTGCCAAGAAAGAGCTCGCTGCCCCGTCGGGCCAGTTCGATTAGACCGACGTCACCTTCTCCCCGGACGACGATGATGCGGAGCGCCTCGGGGTGAAAGCCGCGCTTGAAATAGGCGCGCTGCAACGGTTCGTCCCATGCTCCCCAGGTCCGGATGACGTGGGGGCCCATCGCTGCCACCTTGAGCTCCCAGAGCCAAGGGGCGTCTTGGAGCTGCACCGGCCTCAGGTGGTAGATCGGAGGGGCAGGCATGGCAGTTTCGAGCCCACGCGATGTCTCGGGTCGGATCAATCCCTGTTCTCGTCCACTGCCATGAGTCGGCCTAGGCGCCAAACGAGTGTTGCGCCGAGCGCCACCAAGCGGCGTGACGCGTTTCTAGATCCGCAATAGACGGCATGGGATAGTGACGGAACTCGCCGCCGGACGCGACGGCATAAAAGCCACCCTGGATGGTTCGGAACAGTACGTCCTGCTGAAGCGTGCGGATCACGGTCTTGGTCGTCTTCCCCGCCTTCGTGCGCAACTCGCGGATGCAATCGCGCAGATGATCAAGGTGAACGTAGGGCAGGTTATCCACCCCGTTGGCCTCGGGATCGTCTCCAAGACGCTCGAGACGCAGCTCGGCAAAGACGAGGCAGGGAAGCGACACCGGCTGACTTGTGTCGGTGATGTGAGCCGCAAACTCCCTTGGTTCCAATTCGCTTACCACGCGCGGAGTGACGGGACAGAACTCCTGGTAAAGGTGATAGCGTGGTCCCGGATCCGGCACGTACTCTGCCGGTTTCAGGGCCAGGACGCGACCGTCGTCGGTTGCGAGATGAAGGGACTCGAGGGCGGAGACTGGCGTGGATTCCAGGACCCGATAGATGGCGAGATAGCGACTTCGTCGCGGGGGTTGCGAATCGCCTCGCTCCAAATCGGGGTCGACCCCCGATTCACCCAGTTTGGTGGCCGCATAGGAGTCGGAGAGCTTGAAGAAGATGGCCTGCCCGCGTGAGCGCATGGCGGAACCCACCGCGAGATAGGCCCCGAATTCTTCGGGATTCAGATGAGAGGCAACGAGAGCCTCCGGCAGGAGGGATAGGTACACGTAGGTCTTCATAGCAGTGATCCTCGCGTGCAGCGGTGGGGGAACTGGCGCTGGTTGATTCTCGGCTTGCGGGCGCTTTGGTGCTGCGTGGCCTTTGGCAAATACTGCGCGCGGCTTGTCCCAGCGCTTGTTTCAGGTGCGCAAAGGTCCCGGGAGAGGGCCTCCCTAAAATGAGGGGGCGCGATGATGCCGGTCGCCGTGGGGGCGCCGAACGTGGCTGGTTTGGCTGCGGGTCTGTCTAGAGCAGCACCAGATCGTTGCGATGAACGATCTCATGACGCTTCCGCGCCGGATGGAGCGCCTTGACTTCGTCGCCTTTCAGTCCGGCCAAGGCCTTGACTTCGTCGCTGGCAAAGGTGGTCTTGCCGCGGGCAAACACCTGGTCGTCCGGACCAGCGATATTCACAATGTCCCCCGCCTCAAAGCGGCCCTGGACTCCGGTCACCCCCACCGCCAGCAGACTCCGTCCCTGATCCCGGAGGACCGGAACGGCGCGGGTGTTGACGAGCACCGTGCCTGAGGGACGCTGAAAGTAGGCGAGCCAGCGCTTGCGTGCTTCGAGAGGCAGTCCGGCGGGCACAAAGAACGTGCCGACCCCGGAATTCGAAAAAAGCCGTGCCAGCACCCGGGGTTCGGCTCCGCTGGCGATGAAAACCCCGCAGCCGGCGCGGGTGGCGAGCTTGGCGGCGGTGATCTTGGACACCATGCCGCCGACCGCCGTTTCGCTGGTGGTTCCGCCGGCCATCGCTTCGATTTCCGGAGTGATCTTGTCCACCACGGGCACCACCTTCCCGGTGCCCTTCATGTCGATCAGCCCCGGGGCGGTGGAGAGGATCACGAGGTGGGAGGCCTCCAGCAGTGAGGCGACGAGGGCGGACAGCGTGTCGTTGTCGCCAAACTTGATCTCGGCGGCGCTGACCGTGTCATTTTCGTTGATGATCGGTATGGTGCCGTACGTGACCAGTTGACGGATACACTCCTGCACTCCAAGGTAGCGGCCGCGGGTGCGCAGGTCCTCGTGGGTGAGCAGTACCTGGGCGACGGTGATGCCGGACGGGGCGAATGCCGACTGCCAGGTCTGCATGAGCAGTGACTGGCCGATGGCGGCGCAGGCCTGCTTTTTCGAGAGTTCCTTCGGCCTCCGGGCGAGTTGGAGCGCTCCCATGCCGAGTCCCACCGCTCCGGACGAGACCACGATGACCTCAACCCCCTGGGCGCGCAAATCGGCGAGTTCGCGGGCAATCGCTGCAATGCGCGCGGTGTCGAGCAAACCAATACCCGAGGTGAGCACCCCGGTTCCGAGTTTGACCACGACCCGGCGGGGCTGGGTGATGAGAGGTGAGGTCATGACAGCGCGAAGTGTGCGGCGGACGGCGGCCCAGGTGACGGACGTTGCGGCAGCGATTGAAGTGCGACTGCGCGCCGAATGACGTCGCTGACCGGCATGGTTCTGGCCCTGTTCCGGGCGCAATCCCGGGCATCCGCCGCGATGCGGAAGGCATCAAACGGTGGTGAGTTCTTTTTCCTTGTGGGCCAGGTGCTGATTGATCTCGGCGATGAACTTGTCGGTTGCGGTTTGGATGTCCTTTTCCAGTCGCTTGCCCTCGTCTTCGGGAAGCTTGGCTTTCTTAACCGACTCAATGATGTCGCGACGAATGTTTCGAACATGGACTCGTCCTTCCTCGGCCAGGCGGTGTGCCACTTTGACGAATTCCAGGCGCCGCTCCCGGCTCATTTCCGGCAGCGGAATACGGACGAGTCCGCCGTCGACCATGGGATTGAATCCGAGATTGGCCGTCTGAATGCCTTTCACAATGGCCTGTGCCAGTCCCTTGTCCCACGGCTGAATCACAATCACCCGTGCATCCGGAGTGCTGACTGCAGCGCACTCCTTGAGTCGCATGGTGGATCCGTAGGCCTCGACCATCACGGTTTCCACCATGGCAGGACTGGCTTTACCCGTGTGGATCGTGCTGAATTCGTGGAGTGTGTGCTCAAGGGCTTTTTTCATGCGCGCCTGAGTTTCGTTGAGCAGTGCGTGAGACATAGGGGAATGAGCGTTAGCGTGGGCAGAGAAGTGAATTTGACGGATCGGCGCCGGTAATCGAGTCGGAAGCTGCAGCCCAACCGGGCCATTGCCCGCGGTTCGGCCGCCGGAGTGCGTTAACTGCGGGTCGAGGCCGGTTCAATTATGAACGAGCGTGCCGATCTTCTCTCCCAGCACGGCTTTGCGAATGGCGTGGGGGTCGTTCAAATCGAACACCAGAATGGGGACGTTGTTGTCGAGGCAGAGTGAGAATGCCGTGGAATCCATCACATTGAGCCGTTGACGAAGCGCATCGATGAACGAGATTTCCTCATACTTGACGGCGTCCGGGTACTTTTTGGGATCCTTGTCATAAATGCCATCGACCTTGGTCGCCTTCATAATCACATCCGCGCGCATTTCCGAGGCCCGCAGAGCGGCGGTCGTGTCCGTCGAGAAGTAGGGGTTGCCGGTTCCGGCGGCGAAGATCACCACACGCCCCTTTTCCAGATGTCGGATGGCCCGGCGGAGGATGAAGGGTTCGGCCACCTGGTTCATCGGAATCGCGCTTTGGACGCGCGTCGTGACGTTCATTTTCTCAAGACAATCCATCAGGGCGAGCGAGTTAATCACGGTGGCGAGCATGCCCATGTAGTCACCGGTGGTGCGGTCGACACCCCTTTTCTCTCCGGTCAGACCGCGGAAGATATTCCCTCCGCCGATCACCACGCCCACCTGTACTCCCAGCGCATGGATCTCCTTCACCTGTGAACAGATGCGTTCCAAGACTCCCGAGTCGATTGGATCCGACGATTTGCCGCGCAGGACCTCGCCGGAAAGCTTGAGGACGATGCGTTTGTACTTAACCGCTGGTGCCGCCGCGGGAATATCACTCATGAACCCGAAGAAACGGGGAGGGAAATTTTCCGTCAATGCCCGAGATTCTTTCTCTCCCAGCTCGAGAGTGAAGTTCGTTTGGATTCTGACCTGGATCGACGCCAAAACCCATCCTTGCTCAGGGGGTGCCGAGCCACTCATCGTCGTGGGCTTGTGAAAATTGGTTTCCTAGGTGGGAGTTTCGATCCCGTACATTTTGGCCATCTTATCGCGGCGCAGGACGCCTACGAACAGCATCGGCTTGACCGGTTGTTCCTCGTTCCTGCCGCGCAGGCCCCGCTGAAGCCCCAGGAAGCTCAGTCTTCAGCCGCAGACCGCTGGGCTATGTTGCAATCCGCTGTCGAGTGGGATAGGCGATTTGAAGTCTCCGACTATGAACTGCAGAAAGGCGGGACCAGCTATACCATTGATTCGGCGCGACACTTTCGGGCGCTCTTTCCCACGGACCACCTCTATTGGATCATTGGGGGAGATCAATTGCCTAAACTGCACCTTTGGAAAGAAATAGGGGAATTGGCCCGGATAGTGGAGTTCATCTTTCTTGAGCGACCGGGGCATCCGGCGAAGGTGGCTCCCTCCATTCCAGGCCTTCGCTTGCACCGCTGTGACGGCCATTTGGTGGAAATTAGTTCGACCGAACTGCGTCAACGGGCGCGCCTGGGTTTGTCGTTGGACTACTTTGTCCCGCACAAGGCGATTGTGCACATCCGCAAAAACGATCTCTATCGCTGACCATGGTGATTGAACACGATCAAACTCTCACGCTCCTGAACGAAGTGGTCCGAGCGCTGGACGACAAGAAGGCGGCCGATTTGCGAGTGCTGCGGGTCAGTGCGCAGTCCACGATAACCGACTATCTTGTCTTGGCGACCGGAACTTCGGAGCCTCACCTGCGTGCGCTCCGTGTCGAACTGGAGCGGGTGTTGGACGCTCGAAAGGCTCGCATTGCTGGAATGGACTCTGGCGAGCCGGGCAGTGGCTGGACGGTGGTCGATGCCTACCAGATCATGATCCACCTGTTTGTCCGCGAGAAGCGCGACGAATACCGATTGGAGAATCTTTGGAAGGATGCTCAGGAACTGCCGGTCGCGAACATCCTCAACCCAGATTTGCCTCTTCCGGTGGTAACCAAGGCGGCCGAGGTTCCGAAAAAGAAACGAGTGGTGCGGAAGCCGGTGACCAAGTCGGCCGGGCGCAAGTCCAAGTCAGCGAAGGGACCCGCAGCAGGCAAACGCGGTCGGTCCGCCGGAAAACCGGCAAAAGCGAAAGGGAAGGCGAAGGGAAAGTCGCCGACCTCGAAGCGTCGGTGACGGGCGATTCGGGTGGCGCATCTGTCAGCCCTCCGTTTTCGCGAATCCGGGCTCCGGATCAAAACGCGTATCCAAGCGAGCTACTGATCCGTTGGTCGGACTTGGCATCCCGGTCGGCGATCGTGTTGTCGAACTCGTACTCAAATCGCAGGTTCATCGAGATTCGATCCGTCACTCTGCCCTGGAGCGTGGAGTTGAAGCGAACACGGTAGTTCTGCACGTCGCCGGAGGTGGCGACGAGCGTGCCATTGCGCAGGATATACTGGTCTTTGGTGACCGGAGAGTACTGGGCGAGGAGGTCCTGAATCAGGGTGATTCGACCGTTGATCTTGTAGGTGTAGTCCTGGAACACCTCACCGAGGAGGGCCAAGCCGTTGTCGATATTGACGGCCTGGCGGTACTGGGCGGTTGCGCCACCGCCTACATTGACCACATGACGATCCCGTTTGAGCAGCGCGTAGCCGAAACCGAGGTTCTGTTCATAGTTCTGGTCGATCTGTTTGACGTCGTCGGTGAGAAAGCTCGTCAACGACTGGGCAAACACCCGCGGCGAAAGCTGATAGCGCCAGCGTAGGCTCGCGTCGGCGCGGTCGGTATTGATGCGGTCGTTGAGCTCCCCATAGAGGTAGCGCATGCTCCCTTTGATCTGATTGCGTCCTCGTTCGCGCTCGGCATCCGCCCGCACGGTGGTGGTGAGTCCGTCCTGACGCCCTGACTGTTGTTGAAAACCGAGCTCAAGTTTACCCTTCCATTTCCCCGATTTTTCGGGAGCCGCCGCTGTTGGTTTTGCCGGACTGCCCGGAGTGGGCGCCTTCGCCACAGTGGTTCCTGATACCGCAGGCGCTCCTGCCACCGCGGGCGCCGCCTGATCGGGTGTCGTCTTTGGGGGAGTGGGCTTCGGTTTGGCTTTGGCCGGGGGCAGACCGGTCAATGACTCGACGGGGACGTCGACGGACTCAATAATGGCAGCGTCGGTTTCGGAAACCACCAGGTCTCCGAGCAGCGGCGAGCGAAAATGGATCTTGCCGTCTACGCGATTGATCAATTCGCCCGTAACCCGATCACCATTCCTTAAATGCAGTTCGGCGGCGTTCGAAGGAGACACCACCGAAAGCACCGAGGCCAACAGCGCGGCGAACATGCCGGTCAAACGGCCGATTCGAAATCGCCGCAGTGCCACCCCGGGCCTCAAGACATCCGAGCAGGTGCGCGGCGCATTCACGGTCTTCCCCAAGAGCTGAATGCGGCAGTTCGATGTCCGGAACACTGAGACAAAAACGCGGGTCGTTGATGCGGTGGCGAGCATGAAATCCTGACCGACTATGACGTGCGTGAACCGCCAATGTTTCGTCAAAGTTGAGGTAATTTTCGGCAGAGTGTAGGGGAAATCTCACAACTCCGAGTTTACAATTCGTTGACGGTATCCCGACTTGCGGTAGCCAGCGGGATTTGTGCTTATTGTCCATCGCAAGCAAACCTGCTGTCGGTACCGTATATCATCCATCATATGAAATCCACCCATCGTTCGTCCAAGGGCTTCACCCTCGTTGAAATCATGATCGTAGTCGTCATCATCGGCCTCCTGGCCGCCATGGCGATTCCCGCGTTCCAAAAGGTCCGTGACAATTCCATCGGAAAGGCGATGGAGAATGACGCTCGTCAAGTTGCGTCCGCGGCCCAGCAGTACTTCCTGGAGAATTCTGCGGTGACCAGCATCACCTTCTCCATCGACTCCACGACCGGTGCCGTTACCGGCCCGCTCAGCACCTACGTGAAGAACATCTCGAAGGGCACGGCGTCCGCGTCGAACCTGTCGATCGACACGAACTTCACGATGACCAACCCCCAGTTCAAGGGTGGCACGGGCACGGCGCTGACC
>JAEUGZ010000061.1 GCA_016794725.1 Opitutaceae bacterium
CACGCAATGTAGTAATAGTGACCGATGCTCAGCCAAAGCCGGTAGTCGACCAGCGATACGGCCAGGTAGACGCCGGCCCCGGCGGTCAGCCACACCAACTGTGTGATCCAGTTGTTGAGTGAGGTTGAAAACTGGGCGCTATAAATGAAGGCCACGCCGATGGTGCTCAGCGCGGCGATGGCGAGGGGTGAAATCAGGTCCCATCGCCCCCGCGTGGTGGGTTTGAAGACGCTGAGCAGGGCAAGGGGGGCGGACAAATTCACGTACGCGTCCAAGAAAGGTCCCGCGCCGTTGACCGCAACTCCGCGCAGTGTGAGCGGGCCGGTTTTTTTGTGGACTGTCCGCTGAATTAGCCGGAAACGCGCCTTGGAAGAGCATCGGAGGGGCTCCGGTCCCCGGGTCTGGGAGAAAGGCTTGTGCTTTGGTGCGTCACATTCACGATTCCGGGCCTCGTGACTGTGCGCGCCGCCGACTTCGCCGCCATTCTCCCTCCCGAGAGCGACTCGCTGTCGTTGCCGGTAGGCCTCGCCGTGGCAACCGGGGTCGCGCTGGGTTTTTTCGTGGCGTGGATCCTGACGCGCTCGGTCCGCCGACTTGCCGCCATGGAGGCGGCGCAAATGGTGGAAGTCGCCAAGCGACAGGCCGCGGTGGCCGCCGAGGAAGCAAAACAGAAGGCAGAGGCCGAGATTCAAGCCCGCCGGGCGGAGTCAAACCGCGAGTTCGACCGGCGGGAAATCGAGAGCGAACTCAAGCTGCGCGAGATCCGCTCGCACGAGGAGTCCCTCGCCCTGCTTGATTTCCAGCTGGAACAGAAACAAGAGCGGCTTTCCCGCGAAAACGCCGCGGTCAAACAGGCGCGGGACGCCATGCGGGCGCTCTCCAAGTCACTGCGCAAGCGACTCGAAGGCATGGCGGCGATGGACGCCGAGGAAATCCGCAAGCAGCTGCGCGAGGAGGTCATGCTGGAGTGCCAGGACGAGCTGCGCGCCTTGCGTCGGGAAGTCCTCGAGCGGTCCGATCAGGACGTCGAAAACGAGGCCAAACGCATTTTGATCGCCTCCATGCAGCGGCTGGCATCGCGGCCCAACAACGACATCACCGCCACGATCGTCCAGCTGCCGAACGAGGAGATGAAGGGACGCATCATCGGCCGGGAAGGGCGCAACATCAAGGTGTTCGAAGCGGCGACCGGAGTCACCCTGCTGATCGACGAATCTCCGCAGATGGTGCTGATTTCCTCGTTCGACCCGGTGCGGCGCGAAATTGCCCGGGTGGCGCTGGAGGGGTTGGTGCAGGATGGTCGCATCCATCCGGCGAGCATCGAGGACTTTGTCAAACGGGCGCAGGAGGATGTCGGCGTCCAGGCGACGCAGGCCGGTGAAGCTGCAGTCCAGCGCCTGGGCATCAACGGATTGCATCCGGAAGTGATCAAGCTGCTCGGTCGCCTGAAGTACCGGTTCAGCTACACCCAGAATGTCCTCGATCACTCCGTGGAGGTCGGGTTCCTCTGCTCGCTCATCGCCAGCGAAGTCGGGCTGGATCCGAATTTGGCCAAGCGGGCGGGTCTGCTGCACGATATCGGCAAAGCGGTGGACGGCGAATACGAAGGCAGCCATGCCCACATTGGCGCCGAGTTCGTCAAGCGGCATGGCGAGACGCCGATCGTGGTCAATGCCGTCGCCGCGCACCATGAGGAGGTGAATCCGGAAACGGTTTACGCCGGTCTCGTCATCCTCGCTGATACCGTGTCCGCAGTGCGCCCGGGCGCGCGGGCGGAATCGATGACGAACTACCTGCAACGGCTGGAGCGACTGGAGAAACTGGCCTTGTCCCTCGAAGGCGTGCAACAGGCCTACGCCATCCAGGCCGGACGCGAGATTCGCGTGGTGGTGTCACCGCAGCAGGTGACCGATGAGCGCGCCCGCGAACTGGCCAAGACGTTGCGCAATCGAATTGAGGATGAATTGCAGTATCCGAGCACGATCAAGATCACGGTCATCCGGGAATCACGCTACACGGAAACAGCCACCTGAGTCGGGCCTTGTCTTCTGACTTTCCGTCCCGGTGGGTTTGCTCCATGTCTCGCGCATGGCTGACTTGAAGCTCCTCGAGGTTTTTCCCAATCCCGCGCCTCAGCGCGACTTTGTCATTGAGCACACCCACCACGAGTTCACGTCGGTCTGCCCGATGACGGGACACCCGGATTTTGCCACCATCACGGTGCGCTACGTCGCCGACCGCAGCTGTGTGGAACTGAAGTCGCTCAAGCTCTATTTCCACGGCTTTCGCAACGAGGGCATTTTCTTCGAGGCGGTGACCAATCGGATTTGTGACGACCTCGGTGCGGTGCTCAAGCCCCGCCAGCTCACCATCATCTCGCACTGGAAAGCACGCGGCGGCTTTACGTCCATCGTGACCGCCGAGTGGCAGCCCAAGAAGCCAAAGACCCCCAAGCGCCGACGGTGAGGGGGGACGGGATTCAGGGGGACGGATTCGGAGAGGGGACCACGGATCCCGCAGCCGCGCATCGGCGTCAACGTGAGCGCGATGCAACTTGGGTTGTCTGGTGGAGGTGGGGTCGCCGACCCCGCGGGGATGGGCGTCGCGTGAAGAAATCGGACCACGGAGGCGGGACCGGTGGGTCCCGTCGCGGCCTCACCGAGGCCACCTCCATCGGAACCTCCACCGGGACCGCGGCGATTTGTCACGCCCGGTTCTTAAGTTGACGCCCCTGCGCGGCCGCGGGATTCGTGGTCCCACCTTCCGACCTCAGCCTTCGTTCAGCGCGGCCACGACCTGGGCGTGGAGTTCGGGGCAGGTGGCGATGGTGGATGAAGCGGGGTAGGCGGGGCCGCCCTGCCAGTCGGTGATGATGCCGCCGGCTCCGCGGACGACCGGCACCAGAGCGGCGATGTCCCAGGGATTCATGATGGGATCGAGCATGACGTCGGCCCAGCCGCCGGACAGCAGCAGGTACCCGTAGCAGTCGCCCCAGGTCCGCACCAACCGGGCCTTGCGGGCGAGGCGGTCAAAGGCCGGACCCTTTTGGAAGGTGCCGGGATTGAATGGGTCGCTGGTCAGCAGCGTCGCCTGTTCGAGGGAGGCGCAGGGACGCACCCGCACGGCGCGACCGTTCAAGGTGGTGGTGGTGCCGTCGCCGATCATCAGTTGCCGCAGGATCGGCTGATGGATGAGGCCGAGAACAGGCTGGCCCCGGTGCAACAGCGCGATTAGGGTTCCGAACAGGGGACAGGCCGTCATGAAGGACTTGGTGCCGTCGATCGGGTCGAGGACCCAGACCCACTCGGCGTCACCGCGGTCGGTTCCGAACTCCTCGCCAATCACGCCATGATCGGGAAACGCCTGCGCGATGCGCGCCCGCATCAATTCCTCGGCGCCGCGATCGGCCGCGGTGACCGGGCTGAGGTCGCTTTTGGTTTCCACCGTGAGCGTGGGATTCGCGAAGTAGGGCCGGATGAAGTCGCCGCTGGCTTCAGCCAGGTCCAAGGCAAAGCGTTTGAAGGCTTCGGGCAGCATGGGTCAAAGAATTCATCGCTTTCGCGTGGAATCGATTCCCATTTTCGCATTCCCCTGTTTTCTCCTCAGGCCTGCGCCGTGTATGTCCTGGACTGAACAGCCGATTTTTTTCGTCGATTTCGAAGGCAGCCGTGCCAGCGGCATCCTTGAGTACGGGGTGGCCACGGTGGTCGGCGGCCAGATCACCGAGACGCGCACACGCCTCTGCCGCGCGGCGGGCCGGATCAGTGCCGAGGACTCGGCGGTGCACGGCCTGACCGAGGCGGAGGTGCAGACCGAGGCGCCATTTTCGGACGACTGGGATGTCTTTGCCGACCTGCGCGAACGCGGCCCGCTCGCGGCCCACTATGCCGGGGTGGAGAACGGCCTGCTCAAGTCCGTCTGGCCCTACCCGCGGGCGTCGACCAACTTCGCCCGCCCGGGCGAACGGGTCATCGACTGGGGACCGTGGATCGACACGGGCGCCCTCTACCTTCAGCTGTATCCGAAACTTGGAACAGGAAAGCTCGGCGCGCTGGTCGCCGCGGTCGGCCGGCAGGGGGAGCTCGACGCGCTGGGCGCGCGGCACTGTCCACCTGCGCGCCGGCGCTACCACGCTGCGCTCTACGACGCCCTCGCCGGGGCGCTGCTGCTCTGCCTGCTCGCCCGCGATCCCCAGCTCAGCCGGCTTTCCACCACGCAGATCCTCGCGCTCAGCACGCTCGACGGCGAAAAACGCGACGGCCTCCAGCAGGGCGAGTTGTTTTAGGCGGGGTCTTTGCCAGGGTGGAGACTACGGTTCCCGCAGCCGCGCAGGTGCGTCAACGCAAGGATCGGGGCTGGGAAATCGCAGCGTTCTGGTTGGAGGTGGCCTCGCTGAGGCCGCGACGGGACCGACCGGTCCCGCTTTAGGTGACCGATTTCTTCACGCGACGCCCATCTCCGCGGGGTCGGCGACCCCACCACCAACGAACCCCACCCTTCGGTTGACGCGCATGCGCAGTCGCGGGATCGCGTGAACTTAGGGATCGGGGCTGGGAAATCGCAGCGTTCTGGTTGGAGGTGGCCTCGCTGAGGCCGCGACGGGACCGACCGGTCCCGCTTTAGGTGACCGATTTCTTCACGCGACGCCCATCTCCGCGGGGTCGGCGACCCCACCTCCAACGAACCCCACCCTTCGGTTGACGCGCATGCGCAGTCGCGGGATCGACGCCCAGGCGCGTCCGCGGGAGTCACCCCTCCAGCAAGCGGGCAGTCGCAGCCAGACTCTGACACTCGTCATTGGTCATTCGACATTCGTCATTCCAGCCCGTCCTGGGCTGGCCCTCCCGTTGCCTCCGAAGCGCTGCAGCAGGACCTCCGGGCTGAGCTCGGCCATCGAGGGCACGCGCCAGTCGGCATGCGACACGTCGTGGTGCGCGGTGGAGACGTTGGGCACCACCACGCACCAGAGGCCGGCGCGTTTGGCCGCGAGCGAGCCGGTGTGCGAATCCTCCAATGCCACCGCCTCGTGGGGGCGGAGTCCGAGTTGATTGACCGCGAAGCGGTAGAGATCGGGCTCCGGTTTGGGCGATGCCACGTCTTCGCGGCAGGCAATGAGCTTGAACCGGTCGATCAGGCCGAGCCGGGCGAGGTGTCCCTCGCAGTGCGCGTGTCCTGAATTCGAAGCGAGCGCGATCGGCCACCCGCGAAGGCGCGCCGCCTCCATCAGTTCCACCACGCCGGGCAGCACCGGTTGCGCGAGGATCCGGATGCGTTTGTAGACCTGCATCTCGGCTTCGAGTTCGCTCCGGTTGGCCGCGCGCCCAAACGCCTTCCACGGATCGAAGGTGTAGTCGGCGTGACCCACACTGCGGAGGAACAGCTCCCGGTCGAAGGGCAGGTCGTGGGCGCGGTGCACGTCGGCGTATCCGTCGATCAACGGGGTTTCCGTGTCGAGGATGAGGCCGTCAAAATCGAAAACGAGAGCACGGAGCATGGGAATCGGACGCGTGGTTCGGGACTGAAACCGGCCAGACAAGGCCAGGTCGGGTGATTTTGCAAAAGCAGAATGCCGGGTTGCACGACCCTGCTTCGGGGAAAGGCGGCGGGTCCGGATGACTTTTCACGCGACACCGGCCGCTGCGATCCCCAGCATCGGGACTCTTTTGAACTCCCTGCTGCGCTCCTGCTCCATCGGCTGTCGCCGCATCCTGCTCGCCGCCGTGCTGTTCGGTGGCTGGGCGGGATCGCTGCTGCGCGCCGAGACCGGGTGGCCGCAGACGGTCAAGGACGCCCTGGGAAGGGACGTCGCGGTCGCGGCCGAACCGCACCGCATCGTGTCCCTCACCCCGGGCAACACCGAGATCCTCTTTGCGATCGGAGCGGGGGAGCGGGTGGTGGGCGTGACCACGTGGTGCAACTATCCCGCGGAAGCGCGGACACGGGCGAAGGTCGGAGGCTTTGCCGCGACCACGATTCACCTGGAGACCCTGGTTGCACTGCAGCCGGACCTGGTGGTGGCGGGGGACGAGACACAGCGCATGGTCATCGAGTCAGTGGGCCGGATGGGCTTTCCGGTCGTGGCCGTGAAGGTGCGGGAGTTTGAAGGACTCTACACCGTGATCGAGCAGCTGGGCCGTCTGACCGGCCGCACCGCGGCGGCGTCGGCGTTGACCGACGGCATGCGCCGCCGGGTGGCGGCGGTGGTGGAGCAGGCGGCCCGCATCCCAGCGGACCGCCGGGTGCGCGTGTATTGGGAGGTGTTTGACGCGCCGGTCATGAGTGCCGGTAAGTCCAGCATGATCGGCCACTTGATCGAGCTGGCGGGGGGCGTGAATGTGTTTGCGGATGTGCACGAGGAGTATCCACAGGTCAATACCGAGGCGGTGGTGGCGCGTGCGCCGCAGGTGATCCTCGGTCCCGACATGGCCGACAACGGACCGCTCACGGTCGAGCGACTCCGGGCCCGCCCGGGCTGGTCGGCCATCCCCGCGGTGCGAAACGGCCGGGTTCACATCCTGCCCGCGGATCCGACGTCGCGCCCGGGCCCGCGTCTCGTGGAGGGCCTTGAGCTCCTGGCCGCAGTCCTGTATCCGAAGCCCGAAACCGGAGGTGGGCGATGAGTTGGGGTGCGTCCCCGGCCGCTCCGCCCACCCCGACGCCCGACACCGCGGAAGCGGAGCCGCACCGCCGGCGGTTCCCCGGCTGGGCGCTCGTGCTTGGGCTGGCGCTGC
>JAEUGZ010000151.1 GCA_016794725.1 Opitutaceae bacterium
GCCCGTCTGCTGCTCCACGCCGGCGTGATTGCGGCGGCGACCGGGGACACCGGCGAGGCGAGGGCGCACTTCGAGGCGGCCCGCGCCGCCGCCGGCAGCCTCACCCCGTCTGAGCGCCGACTCCTGACCGAACACGCCGCAGCCCTGGCGTCCCGATCCGGGGCGACGGCGGGCCCTTCCCCTTTCCTCGTTGGAAACTGAGTCCTACACTATGAATACCCATCCCTCCCGACTGAAACGCGCGGGCCTCTCCGGCCTGCTTGCCCTCGGACTGGCCACCGCCGCCATGCCTTCGCTGATTGCCTCGAGCCACATGGACGCCCCGCTGGTCACTCTCGATCCCGCGGCCAACACCACCGACGTCTACGCCTTCCTGACCGAACGCGGAGGCCAGAAGTACCTCCAGGTCGCCCTCGGCGTCTACCCGCATCAGGAACCCGGTATCGGACCGAACAAATACAATTTCGACGACAACATCCTCTACCAGGTGTTCATTTCCAAGGGGGCGGACCTCGCGACCGGGGCGGACTCGATTGCCTACCAGTTCCGCTTCTCCACCACCTATAAGAGCCAGGACACCATCCTCCAGTCGTACCTCGGCGTGGTGAACACGGTGGGCGATGCGAATCAGAACCTGACCCAGACCTACACCGTGACCAAGGTCGTGGGCGGGCAGAGCACCGTGCTCGGCAACGGCACCGTGCCGCCGAACAACCAGGGTGTGGCCACGCCGCTTTACAACAAGGACAACAGTGGCGACGGCATCGCCAAGGATGGCGTGGCGAGCGTCGCGCAGCTCGATCCGTATACCACCCAGGCGATCGCGACGCTGACCGGCGGCTATCGCAGCTTCGCCGGCCAGCGCGAAGATGGGTTTTACGGTGACATCAACGCGATCTTCGATCTCCTCCAGCTCCGGGCCGGGGCGGGCAACACCTTTGACAGCCAGGGTGGATACAACGTCCACATGATCGCGCTGGAGATTCCGGTTTCCGACCTCGGTGGCGACCAGCAGGTGGTCGGCGTGTACGCAACGACCAGCCGGCGCACGATGCAGGTGCTGAGCACGGCGTCGGGACTGGTGCCCTCGGGGGAGTTCGTCCAGATCGGACGTCAGGGCAACCCTCTCTTTTCGGAGGCCCTCATCGCAATCAAGGACAAGGACCTCTACAATCGGACCAAGCCGACCCAGGACAACACGCTCTTCCGCAAGTATGCGGAGCAACCTGAGTTGGCCGCGTTGATCAATGCCATTGTGTTCAAGGGGACAAAGGTTGCCCCCGAGACCGGGCGCACGGATCTCGCCGGCATCTTCATTCCCGATCTGATCAAGGTCGATCTGTCGACCGCGGCGGCGCGTCTCACCGGAGCCAATGCCGACGATGCCGGTTATTCCCGCATGAGTGTGTTTGGAGGCGACGCGCTGACCTCGAAGGTGCAGGCCGGCCTGCCCGGCTTCCCGACCGGCACGATCCCGGGCGGCTGGCCGAACGGACGGCGTTTTGGTGACGACGTCATCGATATTGCCGTCACGGCCGTGATCAGTGATCTGCGCACCAATCCCCTGACCCTGCGTTCCGCGGATGGCATCGACAACGTGTCCTCCAATGACTCGCTCTACAGCAAGGTCTTTCCCTATGCAGGCACGCCGCACAACGGTCGCAACACCGTGAAGAACCCGCGTCCCGGGGTCTGGCCGCTGGTGAACATCTCCACCCGCGGTCTCGTGGGTGTGGGCGACCAGGTGCTCATCGGTGGTTTGATTGTACGCGGCAATGCTCCCGTGCGCGTACTCGTCCGGGCCCAGGGCCCGAGCCTGGCGGCGTATGGTGTGGCTTCACCGGTGGCGGATACGACGCTTGAGCTCTTCCAGGGAACCAACTCCATCCAGAGCAATGACGACTGGAAGAGCACCCAGCAGGCGGCGATTACCGCCACGGGTTTCGCACCCGCCAACGACCGGGAATCCGCCATGCTCGTGACCCTGAGTCCGGGCGTGTACACCATGATGGTGCGCGGCAAGGCCGGCGCCACGGGCGTGGGCATTGTGGAAGCCTTCTTGGTGGATGGTATGTGAGACAGTCGGGGAATTCAGGTGATCCGCACTCGACGCAGCCCCTGAATTCCCCAGCGTTTCTTCCGCTCCTCTACGTGAATACCCTGCGTCAAGGCACCTTCCGTCGCTGGACCTTGTGGTCGCTGGTGATGGCGTGGCTCTGTGCGAATGGTCCACAGGCGGCCGTCTATGAGGCGGTGCTGTGGGCCAGGGAAGCGGCGCAGTTCACGCATCAGGCGACCCTGAAAGAACAGGTCGCCGCGGCTTTGGCGGGCCGCGAGCGACCCTCACGTGCGGCACGTCTGGCCGCAACTCCGCTGCCGGCGAAACCGGGTGCGGAAAAGGTGCCGGCGGAGGCGGTCCTCAAGAAGACTGACCTCGGCTGGGTCGAGATCGAGGTGAGCCCGTTTCATGAAGTTCCGGATGAGCATTGGAGCCGCGTGACGGCGGTTCTGCCTCCGGCCCGAGTCAGCGACGTACCCCGAACCCCACCACGATCTGCCTGAAACCAGGCTGGATTGGCAGAGGGAGCCGCGCAGGAGGCGTGTAACCCGAACGGGTGGCACCTTGGTTCGCGGTGCCCATCGAATCCAGCGGCGAGGGGGATCCGGGGCCGATGGCCTCGTCGGGCCGGCTGGACGAGGTCCAGCTGGTGGGTTCGCGAGACGTGTTGGGTTGCGTTGTGACTTGAGGCGGCCCGAGAGGGCCGACTATTCCATGAATTTTCGATTGCAGTCTGTTGTTGGCGTGGTGCTGCCCGCTTTGCTGGCGGCACACGGTTTCTCATCGGGGTTTGCGGCTGAGTCCGAAAGGGAGGTGACTCTGGCCGAGGTGGTCGTCCGCGGCCGCGCCACGGATCTCACCGGGGTGGCGGGAGCGGCCTCAGAGGGAAGTGTGGGACACCTGGAGCTGGAGGCGCGTCCCTTCCTGAGACGCGGTGAACTGCTGGAGGTGGTTCCAGGGGTGGTCATCACCCAGCACTCGGGTGGTGGAAAGGCGAATCAGTATTTCCTCCGTGGATTCAACCTGGACCACGGCACGGATTTCTCCGTCGCGGTCGAGGGCATGCCGGTCAACCTGCGCACCCATGCGCACGGGCAGGGCTATGCGGATCTGAACTTCATCGTGCCCGAGCTGGTGCAGCGGGTCGACTATGGCAAGGGACCCTTTACAGTGGAGGTGGGGGACTTCTCTGCGGCCGGGTACACCGAGTTCCAACTCACGGACCGGCTGGCCGCCCCGTTTGTCAAGGTGGAGGCCGGAGAGAATGGCTATGCGCGTTTCGTCGCCGGGACAACGGTCGACTCCGGCCGGGAGGCTGCGGCGACGGTCGGTCTGGAGACCATGCGGGACGACGGTCCCTGGGAAAACCCGGACCGGCTGCGTCGCACCAGCGGCATGGCCCGGTGGGTCTGGGCGGACGGGAAGGGAAACCGCATTGCACTGACGGCGCTGGGCTTTCGCTCAGAGTGGCGTGCGACCGATCAAGTGCCCCAGCGGGCGATCGAGGAGGGACGGATCGGGCGGTTTGGAAGTTTGGATACAAGCAACGGGGGAGACACCGAGCGATTCAGTGTGACCGGAGACTGGTCGCGTCGCGAGGGGGACACGGTGACGCGCGCCCGCCTCTACGCCTTTCGCTACCGTCTCGACCTCTATTCCAATTTCACCCTTTTCCTGGACGATCCGGTGAGCGGCGACCAGTTCAACCAGCGGGACCGTCGCTGGGTCTGGGGAGGGGACGTGGACCGCACCTGGAAACACCAAGCGCAGGGACGGGACTGGACGACGAGTGTGGGCGTGCAGGTGCGTGAAGATCACATTGAGGAGGTGGGCTTGTACCGGACCGAACGGCGCCAGCGGCGGGATACGGTGCGGCAGGATGCGGTGGTGGAGGGAAGCGCCGGCGTGTATGCCCGAACCCAGGTGCGGGTCTCACCCTCGATGCGCTGGCAGGCCGGGGTGCGGGGCGATGCGTACCGGTTTGATGTGGACAGCGTTGATTCCCGCAACAGCGGTGTCCGCACCGCTACGCTGGCGAGTCCGAAGGTCGGGGTCGTGCTCGGGCCTTGGGCGAAGACCGAGTGGTATGCGAATGCCGGGCTCGGGTTTCACAGCAATGATGCGCGCGGCACGACCATCCGGATCAGCCCGGCGACCGGTGAGCCGGTCGATCGGGTCGATCCGCTGGTGCGGTCCCGCGGCGTCGAAGTGGGCGTGCGCGGCTCGTGGCTTCCGGGGTGGGTGAGCACGATCTCGGCCTGGCACCTCGACCTCGATTCCGAACTCGTGTTTGTGGGCGATGCGGGTGACACCGAAGTGACGGGGGCGACGCGCCGCTTCGGTGTGGAGTGGGCAAACTACTACAAGCTGAATGAGTGGCTCTCCGTCGATGCCGATCTGTCGCTGACGCGGGCGCGCTACCGGGATGCCGGGGCGGAAGACCGGATCGCGAACTCCATCGCCACCGTGGTGACCGCCGGGGCGGTGGTCGGGCGGGCCCAGGGCGGACTTTTTGGCGCGTTGCGGCTCCGTTATTTTGGGGAGCAGCCACTGATCGAGGAAGACCGCGTGCGGCAGCCGTCATCGATTACACTCAATGGCCGGATCGGCTGGCGTCGGTCTCACTGGGAGGTGGCGCTGGATGTGCTCAACCTGCTCGATCGCGACAACGCCGACATTGCCTACTTCTATGCGTCCCGTTTGCCCGGAGAGCCGGAGGAGGGTGTGGAAGACGTACACCTTCATCCCGCCGAACCCCGGACCCTGCGCTGTAGTGTGAGCCGCCGGTTTTGAAGCGCCCGGACGTCTGCGGAGGGACCGGCGAACTAAAACGTCTGATCGTCGGGCACGACACCCACGATCTTGATTTCGATGGCACCGATATCCTTCAGTCCCAGGTTCTGGTGATAGATGTCGGTGATCTCCTGCGTCAGGTAGCCTTGGATTGCGTCCAGTTTGGCGTCCGGTCGGATCCGCAGGCGCAATTCTGTATGGTAAATCTTGCCCTTGCGGGTGACATGGGCGCGGGCGGAGGCGATGCCGCGGACCTGTTCGCAGCACGCCTCGAGCACCCGGTGGAGTGCAGCCCGGGAGATTTCCAGCTTACCCTTGCTATCGCGGGCGAGGACCAGGGTTGAGGACTCCCGCAGCACGATGAGGACCACCGCGAGTCCGATCAGACCCCAAAGGGCCACGAACTGCAGGGAGGTGAAGGTGATCGATTCAAACCAAGGCACGGGGCAATCGTGCAACGAAAGTGAGAGCGGTGCAACGCACGATTACCGATCCCGGTCGGACAGTTCCCCGTCACCGCATCAGCCCTCCGTCGGAGGTGGGGTCACCGACCCCGCGGGGAGGGGCGTCGCGTGAAGAAACCGGTCATACGGAGGCGGGACCGGTCGGTCCCGTCGCGGCCTCGCCGAGGCCACCTCCAACGGATCGAGGGAAGTTCTCGACCCTTGCTGATCCAGGGCAACAGAGGCTTCCGGCAGGCTTAATCCGTGGCGGGGGCGTCGGGCCAGGCTTCATCCGCTTGTTCGGGACGGTTGACCTCGGATGGCAGCCGCACCCCTTCGATGATGACATCGACCCGGTTGACGTTCTTGCCGGTCATGGCGATGACCTGGCGGCGGACCGCCATCTGCACGTCGTACGCGGTGCGGCCGATCTCGGAACCGTAAATGACTGCAATGCGAAGCTCGATCGCGTAGGCGTCGGTTTCGTCTTCCACCACCTTGACACCCCGGGCGTCGGATTCCCGTTTGGAGAACAACTCGCTGATCCCGTCCACCAAGCCCCCGCCCACGGCAGCGACGCCTTTGATTTGCAAGGCCGCGAGGCGGACGATGCTGGCAACCACCGTGTGGTTGATCTTGATTTCCCCGAGTTCCGGCTGGTCGTCGATTCGGGTGGGTGGAACAAAATCAGCGCTGGCTTGCATGACGTCTTAGTGTGTCTGTCTTCGGCATTGGTTGCAAGGAACCGCAGGTAAAAAGCAGCGACCAGGCCAATTTCCGGGATAAAGCCGGTCCGGTGGAGCCGCCAGCACCACGGAATGAATCAGGGTTGAACCGCGGATGGACACGGAAGGACACGGATTCAAGCCGTTGGCGCGAGGAGGGTTCCCCCCGCCGGGGTGGCAAAGTCGATGATTCGCCTCCGACCTAGCAATCCAGCCTGGTGGATTCGCGGGACGGGCCTGGCCCAAACCGAGCTCAGGTGAACAGATCCGTTGGGGTGCGGGCCATGAACTCTTCCATGTAGGCGGTGGTGGCCTTGCCCTCGATGAAGACCGGATCGCTCATGATGGCCTTGTGCAGCGGGATCGTCGTCTTGATGCCCCGGATCAGGTACTCACTCAGCGCCCGGTACATGCGTTCCAGGGCGGTTTTGCGGTCCGGCCCGTAGGTGATCAGCTTGCCGATCATGGAATCGTAGTAGGGCGGGATCGAGTAGCCGCTGTAGACGTGGCTGTCGACGCGGACCCCGTGGCCGCCGGGGGCGTAGTAGAGACCGATCGTGCCGGGGGACGGGATAAAATTGCGCGCGGGATCCTCGGCGTTGATCCGGCACTCGATCGCGTGTTTGGCGAACTTGATGTCCCCTTGATCGAAATCGAGTTTTTCGCCATTCGCGACCCGGATCTGCTGCTTGATCAGGTCGATCCCCGTGCACTCCTCGGTCACCGGATGCTCCACCTGAATCCGGGTATTCATCTCGATGAAGAAGAAGTTTCCTTTGGCATCGACGAGGAACTCGATCGTGCCGGCATTCTCGTAATCGGCGGCGGCGGCGGCCTTGATCGCGGCCTTGCCCATGGCCTTGCGCAGGCCCGGGGTGAGAAACGGGGAGGGTGATTCCTCGATCAGCTTTTGGTGCCGGCGCTGAACCGAGCAATCGCGCTCGCCCAGGTGCAGGATCTTGCCGTGGCTGTCGGCGAGGATCTGAAATTCGATGTGACGCGGCTTTTCGATGTACTTTTCGATGTAGACCGCGCCATTGCCAAAGGCCTTTTCCGCCTCATTGCGGGCCACGTGGTATTCCTTGGCGAAGGAAACGTCGTTGTGGGCGATGCGCATGCCTCGTCCGCCGCCGCCGGCCACGGCCTTGATGATGACCGGGTAGCCGATCTTGCGGGCCACCTTGACCGCTTCGCCTTCGCTCTCCACCGGACCATCGGAACCCGGAACCGTCGGGACCCCGGCCTTGCGCACCGTGTCCTTGGCCACGGCCTTGTCGCCCATCATTTTGATGCTGCGCGACTTAGGGCCGATAAACTTGATATTGCAGGACTCGCACTGCTCCGCGAATTTCGCGTTTTCCGAAAGGAAACCGTAGCCCGGATGGATCGCGTCGACATCGGCGATTTCGGCTGCGCTGATGATCCGGTCGGCGCGCAGGTAGCTGTCGCTGCTCTTGGGACCCCCGATGCAGATTGCTTCGTCAGCCAATTGAACATGAAGCGATTGCACATCGGCTTCGGAGTAGACCGCGAGGGTTTTGACCCCGAGTTCACGGCAGGCGCGAACAATGCGCAGGGCGATTTCACCGCGATTGGCGATGAGGACCTTTTGAATCATAGGTGTCGGTGTATGGAGCGACCACGCCTCCGGGGAACGCGCCAGCAGGCGCGAATCGACCGAGGCTCAGCGGCGTGCGGACGTGCAGGGCTAGTCCTGTTTGATCTTGAAGAGCCGCTGGCCGTATTCGACCGGCTGGCCGTTTTCGACGAGGAACTCGAGGATGGTCCCCTTCGCCTCGGCCTGAATCTCGTTCATGATCTTCATCGCCTCGATGATGCACACCACGGAGGTCTCGCTGACCTTGGTGCCGACTTCCACGAACGCCTTACTCTCAGGGGAGGAAGCGCGGTAGAAGGTGCCAACCATGGGGGACTTGATGTAGGCGATGCCCACTTCATCCGCGGCGGCGGCCGGGGGCGCGCTGGGCGCGGTGGCGGCGGGACGCGGGGCGGGTGCGGAAACTTCGGCGGGAGGCGCCTCGTGGAAGACAACCCCAGGCGGACGGCTGGTGTGGACCAACGGAAGCGCGTCCGAGCCGCGCTTGATCTTAATCTTGAAGCCCTCCTCCTCCAGCTCGAAAGCCGTAAGGTCGGAACGCTTCATCAGGTCGATGACTTGCTTGATCTGTTTGAGGTCCAAGTTTGAGCCTGGGTTGAGTTGAAGAGAATGAGTTAGTGTCCTAGACCGGAGTGGCGTTCAAAATGAGTCGGGCCCGAATGTGCAATCTCCGAATTTTTCGTCAAAATGGGCCAAAACGCCCAAAAACGGCCCAAAATTCATCAAATCCCGCGTTTTTTCGGGGCATTTTATGGTCATTCATAGGCATTGTTCTCGAGCCTGGACCTCGAAAACGGGAGGTTGGCTATAAGCTACTCACGGCGCAGGATACAAGAAACTAATCGTAGTACAGGCCGTTGCGCATGCCTTGCGACGCCTTGTCTCAACTCGGATTGCGTTCGCTGAAGGTGGGTGCGGCACCCAGAAAAACCGGCGGTGAGACCCCGGCTGGTGACTTGGGCGAGCCGCGGGTTCCACTCGCGCGATGGCTCAAGGGGATGGCGGACGAACGGTGCGATGCCGGTCGACCCAGGCTGCCCAAAACACGGGTACCAGGCCCCCGATCAGGGCAAACCAGCCGAGAAAGGTCGCATGGGGTGGCGGCGCGCCGAAACGATCTGCGAGATAGAAGCCTGCGAGGAGCAGCAGCAGCCCGGCTAGCGCTCGGCGGCCGATGGCATCGAGTGGTCGCGTACTCCGCAGGTAAATCAACGAGCCGGCGAGGTACAGGCTGCATTCGATCAGCAATGTGCCCGTGACAGAGTGCCAGAGCCCGAGTCCCACCCGCGCACTGCCTCCCGG
>JAEUGZ010000097.1 GCA_016794725.1 Opitutaceae bacterium
ATATTCGTTCTCGACCTGGGTGACGTAGCCAGGGTGGTTCACATTGCGCACGTTGAAGTAGACATATTGACCGTTCGGATACTCGGCGACGGCGAACATCGAGTTGGGCGTCTCCCCCTGGTCCTTCCACTGGAAGCGTCCCCCCAGGGCCATGACCCGCACCGGGTGGGTGACCTGCGGGTCGAGCGCCCAGCGGGCGACGTCGAGCTGGTGCGTGCCCTGGTTGTTCATGTCACCATTGCCGGTCGGCCAGAACCAGTGCCAGTTGTAGTGCACGAGGTTCTCGTGGTACTGGGCGATCCGGGCCGGCCCCCGCCAGAGGTTCCAGTCCAGGTGGGCCGGCGGGGTGGAGACGGCCTTGGTTCCGATGGAGGCGCGGGGTTTGCAGCAGTAGCCGTAGGAGAGTTTGAGCCGGCCGAATCGGCCGGACTGGATGGCCTCGTGCAGGCCGGCGAGTTCGGCGTCGCTGCGGCGCTGGGTGCCATGCTGGATGACCACGCCGTACTTCCGCTGGGCCTCGACCACGACGCGGCCCTCGACCACGTCGTGGCTGATCGGCTTTTCCACGTACACGTGTTTGCCTGCCTGTGCGGCCCAGATCGTCATGAGCGAGTGCCAGTGGTTGGGAGTCGCGATGGACAGGGCGTCGAGTGTCGGATCCTCCAGGGCCTTCCGGACATCGGTGACACCCTGGCAGGTGAACGGTCCGGTTGATTTTGCCGCCAGGTCCTTCAACGCGCGGTCGAGCACCTGACGGTCCGGGTCGATCAGGTAGGCGATCTCGACATTGGGCTGCTGCAGCCAGCCGGCGATGTGTGCCTTGCCCCGGCCGTGGAGGCCGGCGACGGCGAGGCGGAGCCGGTCGTTGGCTCCCAGCACCCGGGCGGAGGCACCCGTGCCGCTGATCAGGGCGAAAGATCCGGCGGCGAGCGCGGAGTGTTTCAGGAACGTGCGTCGGGTCAGGGAGGGCATGGGGCCGGGGGATGAAGGACGGCGAGGCGACGAGGCGAGGCGGGGAAGTGCCCGCGGGCGGACGTTCAAGCCAAGGGCAGCGGACTAACCAAGGCAAGTGCTTCGGGCGTTGCGAGGGCTGTGCGGGATTCCCTGCGGTCCCTGCGGTTTCGCGACTTCCCGCTTGCCGCTGGTCGGGCGGGGGCCAAACCTCCGGGGAATCCACGTCCATGCCCAAGCGTACCGATCTCAAGTCCATCCTCATCATTGGTGCCGGTCCGATCGTGATCGGCCAGGCTTGCGAGTTTGATTACTCCGGCACGCAGGCGTGCAAGGCGTTGAAGGAGGAGGGTTACCGCGTTATTTTGGTCAACTCCAATCCGGCCACGATCATGACGGACCCGGAGTTTGCGGACGTCACCTACATCGAGCCGCTGACTCTGGAATTCCTCGAAAAGATCATCGCGACCGAACGTCCCTCGGCTCTCCTGCCCACCCTCGGCGGGCAGACGGCGCTGAACCTGTCGATGGAGCTGCACAAGAAGGGAATCCTGGAGAAGTACGGGGTGGAAATGATTGGCGCCAAGCCGGACGCGATTTCCAAGGGTGAGGACCGCGAGTTGTTCAAACAGGCGATGATCAAGATCGGCTTGGACGTGGCGCGGTCGCGCACGGTCAAGACCATGGATGAGGCGCGGGCGGCGGCGGACATGCTCGGCAATTTCCCGCTCATCATCCGGCCGTCCTTCACGCTCGGCGGTTCGGGGGGCGGCATCGCCTACAATCGCGAGGAATTCGAACGCATTTGCGCCAACGGCCTCGATCTTTCCCCGGTCCACGAGGTGCTGGTCGAGGAGTGCCTGCTGGGTTGGAAGGAGTTCGAGATGGAGGTGATGCGCGACCACAAGGACCAGTGCGTCGTCATCTGTTCGATCGAGAACTTCGACCCGATGGGTGTGCACACGGGCGACTCCATCACGGTGGCGCCGTCGATGACCCTGACGGACAAGGAGTTCCAGGTCATGCGGGACGCCTCGTTTGCGGTCATTCGCGAAATCGGCGTCGAGACCGGCGGGTCCAACATCCAGTTTTCCGTCGATCCGCAAACGGGTCGCATGGTGGTGATCGAGATGAACCCCCGGGTGTCGCGCTCCTCGGCGCTGGCCTCCAAGGCGACCGGTTTTCCCATCGCCAAGATCGCGGCCAAGCTGGCCGTGGGCTATTCGCTCGATGAGCTGCGCAACGACATCACCCGCCTGACGCCGGCCTCGTTTGAGCCGACGATCGATTACGTGGTGACCAAGATCCCGCGCTTCACCTTCGAGAAGTTCCCCGACGCCGATGCCACCCTGACCTCCGCGATGAAGTCGGTCGGTGAGGCCATGGCCATCGGCCGCACCTTCAAGGAGTCGATGCAGAAGGCGCTTCGGTCCCTCGAGGTGGGCGCCCGCGGTTTTGGCGGCGGAGGCAAGTGGGGCGGCGACGAGGTGCCCGATCGCAAGACGATCGTGGCCAAGCTGGCGACCCCGAACGCCGAGCGCATTTTCTTCCTTCGGTTTGCCTTCCTCGCCGGGTTCTCGGTCGACGAGATCTTCGAGCTGACCAAGATCGACACCTGGTTCCTCCACCAGCTGCGCGAAATCTACGAGATGGAGCGCGAGCTGGCGGTGCACGCCCTTCCGTCCGCCGCCGCGGCCGGTGATCCCCGCCCGGCGCTGCCGGTGCCGCTGCTCCGCCGCGCGAAGCAGTTTGGATTTTCCGACGCGCAGCTCGCCCATATCCTCAAGGCGGACTTTTCCACCGTGCGCGCCGAGCGCAAGCGCCTCGGGGTGCAGACCACCTACCGTCTGGTCGACACCTGCGCGGCCGAGTTCGAGGCGTTCACGCCGTATTACTATTCCAGTTACGGTGACGAGAACGAGATCCTCCCGCCCAAGGGCAAGAAGAAGATCATGATCCTCGGCGGCGGTCCCAACCGCATCGGCCAGGGCATCGAGTTCGACTACTGCTGCGTGCACGCCAGCTT
>JAEUGZ010000104.1 GCA_016794725.1 Opitutaceae bacterium
AAATGGTCCGGGGCAGCGCGATCGCCCCGTTCGTCGAGGCCATCTGGGGCTGCGAGTTCATCGAGAATCCACTCCAGCCCGGCTTTCTCCGGCAAAAGGAATTTGCGATCGAAGCCGACTCCGTCATCGCCCAGATCGGCATGGTCATCGACAACACGACCAAGACGCGCGCCCTGTTCGAGATCAACAAGGGCACGAACAAGAACCCGGCCATCGACGTCAACGCCAACATCGCCCCCGAGGACCGGCGGATTCCGTTCCAAAACATGATCTACATCGCGGATGGTCCGAGTGATATCCCGAGCTTCTCGGTGGTGAAAAAGGGAGGAGGCAAGGCCTATGGCGTGTACAATCCGGCCCGGACGGACGAATTCGCCCAGAACGACCGCCTGCGTCAGGTCGGCCGGATCGATCACTATGGCCCGGCCGATTACAGTCCGGGGAGCAGCACCTACCAGTGGCTGCGCCTGCACATCCAGGCCATCTGCGACCGGATCGTCACGGATCGTGAAGCGGCCGTTGCTCTGCGGGTCTCGCGCCCGCCCCGGCACCTGAACTCCACGCCCGACGAGGAAGAAGCCAAACGCGCCGCGAAGAAGCCGACGCAGCAATCGTTCCTCGACGATCCGCCTGCGCCCCCCGCACCGCGGTGACGACCCCTTGGGGTCGTCCACGACGGACTTACGCCGTCATTGCTGCGCGGCGTTCGCCGTGCGCAGCTTGAGCGACTCCACAATGTTGGTGACCCGAGTGGCGTAGTCGTGACTCGCGCGCGGTACTCGTCCACGCAACACCGAACTCAATCCGGCATTCCAAGCCAGCGCAATCCGGTACGGCGTCGGCTCCATGCCAGCGTCGGTGAAGCCACGCTTCAGCCATTCGTAGTGCATCACGGCGACTTCGTCGGCATGCTGGCGTTCCCGGGCGTACTCAAACGGCTTTCGGGTGTAGGTGGTCCACGTCGAACGCCGAAATTGATAAGCTCCCAGTTCACCATGCGCGCCCGGCGCCGGATCATTGTTTGGGTTCTCGACCCAGTGAATCGCCTCAAGCGTTTCCCAGCGGTCCGAGGCCCTGACCGATTCCGAAAGGAACAACGTGGCGAAACCCAAAAGGGCCCACCAAACTCGTTGAACCGACCCAAACGAATAGCCCGATCTCCCAAAGGGAGACTTGTTTTTACGACTACTTGCGACCGAGTTCATACGACCGCTGTTGAGCAGCGGACATCCATTAACAGGGATTTGGTCGCCCCGGGCCAGCCGAAGTCTCCGGCCTCGTCGCAACCCATTCCCCGTCAATCGACAAGAAACGATAAAATTTAGGGTCTTACCCCTATATTCGTCCCGCTTCTGGACTCGTTTGAGGATTTCATGACCATCCCGCCGGGTTGCTTTCGCCCACTTTTTTTACAATTGTGTCATGTTTATTTCCCTGCTCTCGCCGGTTCGGCGCCGCCCGAAGGCCGGTTTCGCTCCCGATTGACCAACAGGTGCGCCACCAGCGCGGTCCAACCGGTCTGATGACTCGCTCCCAGGCCCTGTCCGGTCTCTCCGTGGAAGTACTCGTGAAACAGCAGGTGATCCTGCCAGTGCGGGCCACAGGTCGTGGCCGAGGAAGGTCCGTGACACGGTCGCTCTCCTGCATCGTTGGACAGAAACAGTCGGGTCAATCGCTCGGTCAGCGCCTGGGCTGCGGTCGCGAGATTGACGCGCCGCCCGCTCCCGGTGGGAAATTCGATCGTGAACGTATCACCATAGAAATGGTGGTACCGCTCCAGCGCCTCGATCAGGAGAAAGTTGACGGGAAACCACACCGGGCCCCGCCAGTTCGAATTTCCTCCGAACAAACCGGAGTTGGAGTCGCCGGGAACGTAGTCCACCTGGTGTCGTTCGTTGCCGACCGTGAAGACAAAGGGCTTCGCTTCGTAGACTCGGGACATTGACCGCACGCCGAAGGGAGAGAGAAATTCATTTTCGTCGAACACGTAGCGTAGCACGCGTTCGAGACGTTCCCGGGTCGGGATGGCCAGCAGATGCCGGCCGGTCGACTCTCCATCATGGGAGAGGTAGGCAATCTGGGCGGCGAGGTCGCGCCGGTGCTTCAGAAACCAGCGGGTTCGCTTGGCGAAGCCCGGGAGCGCATCGAGCCGCGCCTCGTCGATAAATTCCACCGCGAAGAGCGGGATGATTCCCACCATTGATCGCAGACGCACCGCCGAAGAGGTCCCCTGGTCCTGGATGAGCTGGTCGTAGTAGAATCCATCCTCTTCGTGCCAGAGGCCGGATCCTCCGAGTCGGTTCATCGCTTCGGCGATGCGGACAAAGTGCTCGAAGAACTTGGAGGCAATGTCCTCGTAGGTGGGATCTCCGTCCGCCAGCTCCAGCGCGATCGCCAGCATGGTGCCGCAGTAAAACGCCATCCAGGCGGTTCCGTCGGCCTGCGCCAGGGTGCCGCCGCCCGGGAGCGGCTTCGAGCGGTCGAAGACACCGACGTTGTCGAGTCCGAGAAAACCGCCCGAAAAGAGATTGTGCCCGCTGGGGTCCTTGCGGTTCACCCACCAGGTGAAGTTGAGCAGCAGCTTCTGAAATGTCCGGGCAAGAAAGACACGATCGCGCCCCCCTCGAGGTCCGGTCAGTTTGTAGACGCGCCAGCACGCCCAGGCATGCCCAGGTGGGTTGACGTCCGAGAGGGCCCACTCGTAGGCCGGAATCTGTCCATTCGGATGGAGGTACCACTCGCGGAGCAGCAGGTTGAGCTGTTCCTTCGCAAAATGGGGATCGATCCGGGCCATTGCCACCATGTGGAAGGCGGTGTCCCACGCCGCGAACCAAGGGTATTCCCACTTGTCGGGCATCGCGAGGATGTCGCGATTGAACAAATGATCCCAATCCTGGTTGCGAATCGGCCGGCGTCCCGGCGGGGGCGGCGGCTGCAGGGGGTCACCATCGAGCCACTCACGGACGACGTAGTGGTAGAACTGTTTCGACCAGAGCAGCCCGGCATAGGCCTGACGGGCCACGGTCCGCTCGTCGCTGCCAAGCCGGGGGCCCAGCACCCGGTCGAAAAAGCGATCCGCTTCCGCCTTGCGCCGGGTCATGACGGTTTCAAATCCTGGACCGAACCGGGCCTTTGGGGGAGACGCCTCGGCATGGAGGCGCAGGCGGAGGGTGCGCGATTCCCCCGCACCCAGATTCAGGACGTGGTGGGCGGCAACCTTGGTGCCGGCCTTCTTCGGGTTGACAGCTTCGGTCCGCCCACCGACTACCGCGGCGTGGAAAGCGTCTTTCACATAGGGAGAGGCATTCCTGGCGCCGAAAAGGACCTCCGCGTTGGTCTCGTTCTCGGTGAAAAGCAACGGTACGGTCACTCCCTCGGCACCTGGCTCGACCGCCCAGATCATGCGTTCAAGCGTGGCATGATCGCAGCGCACCACCCCCGGTTCGACCTCGCGCAAACGCGGCTTGATCTCACAGCCCTCGTGATCGCATCCCCAGGACCAGGAGTTGCGGAACCACAAGGTCGGCAAGACATGAATCGGAGCCGGCTCCGGGCCTCGATTCGTCACAATCACCTTGATACAAATATCATCCGGCGCCGCCTTGGCGTAGATGACTTCGACATCAAAGAAGCGGTCCCCCGCGAAAATGCCGGTGTCGGTCAGTTCGTACTCGGGATCGCTCCGGGTGCGCCGGCCGTTTTCCTGACGCAGCGCCTCGTAGGGAAACCGGGCCTGCGGGTACCGGTAGAGGGCTCGGTTCCACGAATGTGTCGGGGTGGCATCGAGGTAGAAGTAGACTTCTTTGACGTCCTCGCCGTGGTTGCCCTCCGGTCCGGACAATCCAAAGAGCCGTTCTTTCAGGAAGGGATCACGGCCATTCCAAAGCGCGACCGCAAAGCAGAGGCGGCACTCGCGATCCGTGAAACCCAGCAGGCCATCCTCGCCCCACCGGTAGGCCCGGCTCCGGGACTGCTCGTGATCAAAGTAACGCCAGGCATCCCCATCCGCCGAGTAGTCCTCGCGCACCGTCCCCCACTGACGCTCCGAGAGGTAAGGTCCCCACCGTTTCCAGTTGTGCGTCCGCGCCTCGTCCTCGGCCAGTCGCTCGTGTTCAGGGTCTGGAACGGCGGAGCGAGGCATCAGACGGGGCAATCCTCAATCGGGGCTGAATCTCCACCCCGGCTCAGGCTCACCGGGCTGTTGTCGCCAAAATTGGACCGCAGGCCGGGTCCCCTGGCCTGCAACGCGCCCGCGTCCAAGGGTCGGCTATCCGTGTTCATCCGTGTCCATCCGTGGTTCAACCCTTGATGGGAATCACGGCTTCATCCCGGTCGCAAGCACGTGATCGAGAATAAACTCGGCCACCTGTCGCTTGGCCGCCGGTCCAAAGCTCTTCACGCGACCGCCACGGTCGATCAGGAGCACCGCATTGTCGGCCGCATCCATGCCCACACCGGGCTGGCTGACGTCATTGGCCACGATCCAATCGCAGTTTTTTTCGACCAGTTTACGGCGGGCATAGTCCTCGACGTGCTGGGTTTCAGCTGCAAACCCCACCACCACCTGCCCAGGACGCTTCCGGGCCGCGAGGGTCTTCAGGATATCCACCGTCGGCACGAGTTCGAGGGACAGCGGACCCGCCGTTTTCTTGACCTTGGCGGAAGCGCACTGGGCGGGACGGTAATCCGCCACGGCGGCCACCGCAATGAAGACATCACAGGAGGCGAAGTGCTCCGTGCAGGCGGCCAGCATAGCGTCGGCCGAAACGACCCGGTGGAGGCGTACGCCGGCCGGAGCTTCCAAGGCAACGGGGCCGCTGACCAAATCCACATCAAGCCCTCGCGCCGCCGCCGCCTCAGCCAGAGCGTAGCCCATGCGACCGCTCGATCCATTGCTGAGATAGCGGATCGGATCCAAGTACTCGCGGGTCGGTCCTGCAGTCAGCAACAGTTTCATGTCAGGTCACGGCTTGAAGGTTCGACCTCAATTTCCTCTTCCACGATCGGACTCCGACGGGGCAACTCTGGCTTGGCCAGCGAGGATTTGAGCTGAACCACCTGGCGGTGCAAACGGGTCGCCAGCTCCTTTCGATCACCCTCGGCCACCTCAACGTGCCCCCAGGCGACATGCGCTTCGATCCAAGGGAGCGTGGTGATGTTCAGCAGGTGTGGCGGGAGCGTCATGTCCCCCCACCAGCACACTTCGGTCGGCGCCGAGCGGCCAGCCGGCACCTGGTAGTCCAGGGCCGTGGGCACCACCCGCCAGCGCGCACGGACCGCGGGTTCGAGCAGGGACGATTTGAATGGCAGCACCCGATCGCCGGCAGTGGTGGTGCCCTCGAGAAAAACCACCACCGCGAGTCCAGCCTCGATTGCCGGAGTCAACTCGTCGGCTGTTCGCACGACATCGCCACGTCGGTTCCGGTCGATGAACCGGGTGCCGGCCTTCTCCGCGAACCAGCCGAACAGCGGCCAGTTTCGCACCTCGCGTTTGGACACGAACACCACCGGACAGCACGCTGCCAGCACGATGATGTCGAGGTAGCTGAGATGATTGGCCCCGATCAGGACGCGTTCCGGCCGCGCTCCCTGCTCCACCACCCGCACCTCCAGCACTCGAAGCGCGCGTTGGCAGGTTCGCTGGAGCCATCGTGCTCTTGTCACCGCATCTCGACGGTGTCGCGGCTTGAGCCCATACCCGGCGACGCCCCGGGCGAGGACCGCCAGAAGCGCGACAAAACGGCAACAACCGCGCATTCCACTCAGAAGACGCTTCATGATTCGACCCGCCCCGGGCCTTCCGGAAAGAACTTCCGAAGCACCGGTGGAGCGAGCGCGTTCAAATCGAGCCAGGTGAGAAAGTCGATGGTTTTGAAGTCACGATCCAGAGCCGGCTCTCCGCAGACCCGCGCACCCAAGGCCAGGTACGCCGCCATGAGGCGGGGAATGGGGATCGAAGACGCAGGGCCGTTCTCGCGGCATTCCCACGCCGGCAAGGGCCGGGTACGCCAGCCCGCAGGTGCCAGGTGCGCACCGGCCAGCAGGCGAAACACGGCCATACCGACACCCGGGTCCTGGGACGTGAGCGAACTGCAGCCCACGAGGTAGCGCAGGCCCTGACGTCGCGCACAGGCGGCAATACCCTTCCACAGGAGCGTCAGCACCGTCGAGCTGCGATGGGCCTTGGCGACACAGGCTCGCCCCAGTTCGAGAATATCCGCCCGGTGCGGTTCGAACGGGGCAAAATCAAATTCGCGGGCACTGTAGTACCCAAGCTGTTGTCCCGCGGAGCGTCCGCTCTGCAGACGATAGGTGCCGACCACCGACCCGGACTCGACTTCACGAACGAGCAGGTGGTCGCAGACCTCGTCAAACTCATCCGCATCGAGCCCGCTCTCGTGCGATTCCACCAGCCCCTCTCCGAGTTCGAGATTGAACACCTCATACCGCAGTCGCTGCACCGCGCGCAGATCTTCGGCATCCGTTGCCAGTGACACGGTGTACTTTCCGCAACCCGGCGGAGCCAAGTCCGCCTCCCGCAAAACGCTGGTCGCGCTCATGACTGGCCTCCGCGTGCCTGCCAGGCTGGAAGTCCGACACCGGTTGGTTCGGCCACATCGTTCCGCCGTCCCCGCAGCAGTGCCCAGAGCTCGCCCCAGCTCCAGACCCGGGCGCCGCGGCTGCGATTTTCGGCGCCGATGGCAAAGGCCCAGGCCCATTGGCGGCAAAGCACGCTCCACGCATGAGCGACACTGTGGCGGGGATCGTAGATGCTGGTGGCCTCGGAGGTGAGCCCGTTCAGCTCGATGATTTCAAACCGCCCCTGCCGAAAGGCCGCGACCGAGTCGGAACGCACATCATAGCGTCCGAAATAAAAGCCCTCGAATCGGTGGCTGCACGCCTCCGTTGCCTCCACCAAGGCGGGGGTGATGTGCTCCGCTCCATCGAGAAACAGGGCCCCGCGACAATGGGTGCCCAGCTCCGCCAGCGTCACGCGTACGCCGGGACCGGGCACCTCGTCGGCTCGATCGGCGAATCGTTCGAGGAACAGCGGAGCCTGGCAGATCGCCCGGCTGTCAGCGAGGATCAGCGTTTCCAGCGTCCGCCGTCCGTCTCCGACGACATCCGGCAGGCGCTTTTCGGTGACCGCGAACACGCGCCCGTTCGGTTCCG
>JAEUGZ010000115.1 GCA_016794725.1 Opitutaceae bacterium
GGTCCTGGTCGTGAAGCTGGTCGACACCACCACGGGAGAGGTGGTGGCGAGCAAACGGGTACGCGGCGAAGCGGGCAAGAGCGGTCTGAGGATCGGCATCAACCGAGGCGGCGTCGCCGCCGATGCCGGAGCGTTTGGCAAGACCCCGCTGGGAGAAGCCGCTCAGGATTGTATCAACGCCGCCTGCCAGTTCATCGCCGAAAGCATGGAAAAGAGCGAAGTCGAGGCCTCGGTCGTGGCCCTGATGAAGGAGGAGATCGTCATCAGCATGGGCACGAACTACGGGGTCGAGGTCGGCCACACCCTGGTGGTCCGCAAGGATGGCGAAATTCTCAAGGACCCCGACTCCGGCGCCATCCTCGACCGGCTCGAGGGCGAGATCACCGGCAAAATCGAAATCACCCGCGTCCGTGAGAAGACTGCCTACTGCAAGTTGATCGACGGTACGATGCCGGTCCGCGGGGACCGGGTGGTGCTCCAGGCCAAATGAACTCCACCGCACCCTGGATACGCCGGGCGCTCGGTTTCGCCGCCATCGCGACGAGCTGCGCCTCCCAGCCGGTGGAAAAAGCCGGTCCGGCGACGAGCGACGAGATCACGGTCGCCGTGATCGAGTTCGACAATGTGTCCGGCAAGGAGCTTCCCGGCATCGGACAGGTCGCTCATGACGTCCTGAACAGCTATCTGGTAGGACTGCCGGGAATCAGCGTCGTGACCCGGGATAAACTCGCCGCCGTCCTCAAAGAACAGGAACTGGGCAGCAGTGGACTGGTCGGCAACCGCGCCAAGTCCACCCAACTGGCCCAGCTCCTCGGCGCCGACTACATGATCACCGGCTCGGTCCTGCAGTACGCGACGGAGATGAGGCGCTTCAATGCCTTTGGCGCCAATACCCTGACGATTTTTCACCGCATGAAGGTCAGCCTTCAGATCGTCGATCTTGCCACCGCCAAGCTGTCCTTCGCCAAGACCTACGATCTTGAATACAAGGACACCGGGTCGGTTCATACGGGCGCCTACCTGCTCGCCGGACGAGAACGCGACCTGCTCGACGGGCTGATCAATCTGGCAAGCGACGATCTGAAAAAAGCCGTGATGGCTCACTCCAGCGTCGCTCCTCCCGGCAAGCTCTTCAAGTTTCCCGTTTCAACGACCCCGGCCGGCGCCGACATCGAAGTCGACGGGGTCTATGTGGGCTCCACTCCCGCCGACATCGAGGTCGAGGAGGGAACCCACGTCGTAAAACTGATGCTCCAGGGATTCCGCCCCTGGGAAAAGAAAGTAAAGGTGGGAGCCGGACTCAAAGTCGCCGTTTCGCTCGCACCGCTCCCGCACGAGGAAAAAATCGTCATCGAAAAGAAGACCCAGTGAGCGACGGTTCGCGGATCTGACGCGCCGCACCCGCCCCTCCCTTTCCAAGTCCCGGCGCCCCCGCCGGTGACTTCGTTGGTGTCCTGTCCGCATCCGCTGTTGTCCGTCCGCTCCGCCTCCACCGCCATGAACCGCTCCGTCCGTTTTCTGCTCCTCCTTACCTGCGCCCTCCTGACCGGGCCTTTCGTCGGTACTGCCGCTCCCATTGCCTCCGGCGAAAACCAGGATGGCACCATCTCCGCCGGCACCACGGACTCCTGGACTTTCACGGTCGCCGTCAACGACACCATTCTGGGCCGCGTCGGCAAACTGTCGGGAGGAGCTTCGTTTTCGCCCGTGATCCGTCTGCGTGGACCGGACAATGCCGTGATCAGGGAAGATTCGGACACCGCCGACGCCGCCGTGGTCCACCGCGCGACGGTCGCCGGCACCTACACCCTTTCCATCTCCGGGTTCTCCGCCACCCAGGCGGGAACCTACCGCGTTCGCATGCTCAAGATCCCAGGGGGGTTCACCGTTCCGGCCGGCGATGAGGGTGGCGCCTTGACGAATGGCGGCAATCACGACGGAACGACGCTGGTGGGCGATCTTGATGCGTGGACATTCACGGCCGCAGTCAATGACGGCATCCTGCTGCGGGTAGGCAAAGTCTCGGGCGGCTCCTCCTACGCTCCCCACCTGCGGCTCTACGGACCGGACGGGGCCTTGATCAAGGACGATGCCGACCTGAACGACGTGGCCATCACCCATCGGGCCACGCTCGCCGGTACCTACACCGTCGTTGTGAACGGCTACTACGCCGGCAATGCCGGCACCTACCGCCTGACCTACCACAAAGTCCCAGGCACGCTCACCGTACCCGTGGGCGACGAGGGCGGCCCGATGGTCAATGGTCAAAGCTACACCGGGACCATCGGCGTGGGTGACATCGACACCTACACGATCTCCGCCGCGGTCAACGACAGCCTGCTCTTCCGCGTCGGGGAGCTCTCCGGCGGAAACTCCTTTTCCCCTCACATCCGTCTTTACGGACCCGATGGCGCCTTGATCAGGGACTCCGCCGGCAACGACGACGCCGCGGTCGTTCACCGTGCGACCCTGGAGGGAGTCTACACCGTCGTGGTCAATGGCTACTATGCCGGCAACACGGGCACCTACCGGCTCCACGCGGTGAAGGCGCCCGGTGCCTTCTCCGTGCCGGTGGGCGACGAAGGCGGAGCCCTGGTCAACGGGGAAAACCACGAAGGCACCATCACCATGGGTGACCTCGACGTCTGGTCGTTCACCGCCGCGGTCAATGACTACGTCTTCCTGCGCGTCGGCGAAACCTCGGGCGGCAATGCGTTCTACCCCCACCTGCGTCTCTACGGTCCCAACGGTGCCCTCATCGGCGATCAGTCGGAGAATGCCGAGGCTGCCATCTCCCACCGTGCCACCCTTGCCGGTACCTACACCGTGGTCGTCAATGGCTACTACGAGGGCAACACGGGTGGCTACAACCTGCGCTATTACAAGACCCCCGATACCTTCACGGTGCCGGCGGGCGACGAAGGCGGTCCCCTGACCAGCGGGCAGAACTACTCGGGCAGTACCCCGGTGGGGGACCTCGACGCCTGGACCATGACCGCCGCCGTCAACGATTACCTCGTCTTCCGCGTCGGCGAAGTCTCCGGCGGCAACGCCTACTACCCCCACCTCCGGGTCGTCGGACCGGATGGGGCCCTGATCAATGATCAGGCCGACAACGCCGAGGCGGAGATTGCCTTCCGCGCCACCTTGCCCGGCACCTACACCGCCATCGTGAACGGCTACTACGCTGGCAACACCGGAACCTACCGGCTCAACGCCCTCCGTATCCCCGGAGTTCACACGATTCCGGCCGGCGATGAAGGCGGGCCCGTGGCCAACGCGCAAAATTACGATGGTACGACGGTGAACGGGGACCTGGATCCCTTTGTTTTTGCCGCCAGCGTCGGCAACGCGCTGACCATCTCCATCACCGAAACCTCCGGAGGAAACGCCTACTACCCTCAAATCCGGCTGTTCGGTCCGAACGGGGCCCTGATCTCCAATCAAACGGACAACACCGCCGCCTCGATCGCCCACACCACGACCCAGGCTGGTCTCTTCACCGTGGTGGTTTCGGGCTACTACGCCGGTAACGTGGGCGGCTACCGGCTGACCTTCGGCGGCGTCTCCGCGATTCAATCCCCCGCGATCGTGACGCAGCCAGTGTCCCAGGCGGTCAACGCCGGTGCTGCCGCCACGCTCAGCGTGACCGCCACCGGAACCGCACCGCTCGCCTACCAGTGGCGTCGCAATGGCGTCGATCTCCCAGGCGCCACCGCCGCCACCCTGGCGCTGACCAATGTCCAGGCGGCCACCACCGGCGCCTACACGGTCGTCGTTACCAATGCAGTGGGCAGCGCCACCAGTGCCACCGCCAACCTGACCCTCGCGGTCGCCGTGGCTCCCTCGATTGTGGTCCAGCCCATCAGCCAGACCACGGTCGCCGGCACCGGGGTATCCTTCTCCGTCGTAGCCAACGGAACCGCCCCGCTGGCCTACCAGTGGCGCAAGGACGAGGTGCCGATCAACGGGGCCACCGCCGCCACCCTCACCCTGAACAACCCGCAGAGTGGCGACGCCGGGCTCTACACCGTGACCGTCACCAACTCCGCCGGCACGGTCGTATCCACCGGGGCCACGCTCACCGTCAACCCTCTGATCGCCAGCCGCATCAGCAACGTGTCCGTGCGCACCACCCTGGCCGCCAACCAGGTGCTGATCGTCGGCCTGAGCATGTCGGGCGGATCAAAGTCGGTGCTGCTGCGCGCCGTCGGCCCAGGTCTGGGTGCGTTCGGTGTCCCGGGCACCATGCCCGACCCCAAGCTCGCCCTCTACAACGGCAACACCCAGGTCGACGCCAACGACAATTGGGGCGGCGGCACGGCCCTGAGCGCAGACTTTGTTTCTGTCGGCGCCTTCGCCCTGCCGGCCACGAGTCTGGATGCCGCCCTGACTCGTCCAATCGAAGGGGGTCGGACCATGCAGGTCAGCGGTTCCCAGGCGGGCAATGTCATCGTCGAAGCCTACGATCTGGGTTCGGCCAACACCCCGCGTCTCGTCAATATCTCCGCCCGCAATCAGGTCGGCACCGGGAGCGACGTGATGATTGCCGGCTTTACCATCGCCGGCACCGGACCCAAGACCGTACTGATCCGCGCCGTCGGCCCGACCCTGGCCCAATTCGGGGTGCCCGGCACCTTGGTGGACCCGAAACTCGAGGTCTATTCGGGCTCGAACAAGATCAACGAAAACGACAATTGGGCCGCCAGCCTGTCCACGACGTTCACCAGCGTCGGCGCCTTCGGGCTGACCGCCGGCAGCAAAGACGCCGCCCTGCTGATCACCCTCCAGCCCGGTGGCTACACCGTGCAGGTGAGCGGGGCCGACGGCGGCACGGGCGAGGCCATTGTCGAGATCTACGAGGTCACTCCGTGACGAAACCCGGCCCAAAGCCCTAGACAAATCCCGCAGTCAGCAGCGCTTAGACGGTACGCCTCCGCGCGTACCGTCCATGTCGCTCGTTTCCCACGCCTTCCGCTCTCTGCGCGCCCACCCGGTCTTCAGCGCTTCCCTCATCGTTCTGCTCGCGCTCGGCATCGGTGCCAACACCGCCATTTTCGGGGTGGTCCACGCCGTCCTGCTGCAACCGCTGCCGTACCCGGATCCGGGTCATTTGGTGGTCGTGCGCAAGCTCGCCAAGGAAGGCGCCCCCTCGCCGCCGGGTGGCGGCGACTTCATGCCGGACAATGAATTCTCGGCCTGGCAGGAGACGCCCCCGTCCTCCGTGCTCCAACTCGCCGCCTATCGCTCGGGCACCGTCACCTGGCAGCGGCCGGAAGGGGCGGTCCGCGCCACCTCCGCCGCGGTGACCGGCGAGTTTTTTCAGATGCTCGGGCTCACGGCCTGGCGGGGACGGCTCTGGCAACCCACCGACTTCAAGGCCGGAGCCACCCCCGTCGCCCTCCTCAGTCACGCCCTGTGGTCCTCCCGCTTCAACCGCGACGACGGCGTCCTTGGCCAGATCGTCACGCTCGACGACGTGGCCTACACGGTGATCGGCGTGCTTCCGCCGTCGTTTGAATTTGTCGATCCGGTGCAGATCTGGCGTCCGTTGGCGCTCACCACCGCCGGACAGCCCGGACAGCTGCGTATCCAGATGGTCCGGGCTTTCGCCCGGCTTCGGCCGGAAGTCGACCCCAGCATCGCTCAACAGGAACTCGACCGGCTCTCGCAGGCCTTCTGGGGCACGCTCTCCTCATCACTCGGCGCCCCGCGTCCCGGCGGACCGGGTCCGGGCCCGGCTCCAACCCTCGCGCCGCCGTCCGCGTCCGCGCCCACCGGCACCGGAGGCGGAGCCGCCATTGCCAGTGTCGGCCCCTCGCGTCCACCGCCGCTGCGGCTTCCGTTCGCCGACAGTGCCACCCTGCTCCTGCCGCTCCAGGAACAACTCGCCCGCCAGGCGCGCACCACGCTCTGGATCCTCCTGGGAGCGGTCGGCTTCGTGCTCCTGATCGTCTGCGCCAATGTCGCCAGCCTCCAACTCGCCCGCGCCACCGGGCGGCGGAGGGACGCCGCCCTGCGCGCTGCGCTGGGTGCTTCTCCCGGAAGGCTGGCCGCCGAGCTGCTCGCGGAAAACCTGCTGCTCGCGTTGCTCGGAGGCGCACTCGGACTCCTGCTCGCGTGGTGGGGCACCCAAGCGCTGCAGGTTTGGCTCGCGGGGGTGCTTCCGCGAATCAATCCCGTCGGACTCAATGGACCGGTGCTGGCTTTTGCCTTCGGCATTGCGACCGTCGCGGGCCTGGGATTCGGCTGCGGTCCGGCCTGGCGGGGAAGTCGGGTGGACCTGCTGGACGCCCTGCGCGACGGCGGAGTCACGGTCGCCGGAGGAAGCGGCCGGTGGCGGCACGGATTGGTCGCCATCGAAATGGCCCTCGCCCTCGTACTTGCGGTCAACACCGGCCTCTTGCTGCACAGCCTGTTGACCTTGTACCGGCAGCCGCTCGGTTTCCGAACCGAGGACGTGATGACAGCCCACCTCGCCCTGCCGCGGCCCTATGCAACCCCCGCGCAACAGCGCGATTTCGCCAGTCGCTGGGTCGCCTCCCTGCGCGGGCTGCCCGGAGTCAGCTCGGTCGCCCTCGCCGACGCGCCTCCGCTTTCACCCTACTCTCAGATCGCCGTGACGGTGACCTCCGGTTCGTCGACCAGCGCTGCGGGTACAGCCGGCCGGCCGCCACCCACCATGGCAGTCGCCTCCGTATCCCCTGACTTTTTTACGACCGCAGGGATCTCGCTGCGCAGCGGCCGATACTTCTCCGACGCCGACGGTCCCGACCAACCCGCCGTCGCCTTGGTGAACGAGGCGTTCGTGAAGGAGTACTATCCCGAGGGACTGCCGACCGGCGCCCAAATCAACATTCCCGCCAGCCCGCAGGCGGGGCCGTCCCACGGAGCGCCTGCCACGGCCACGGTGGTCGGCGTGGTCGGTGACATCCGGGCCCGAAACCTCGAAACCGCCCCGCAGGCCTCGGCCTACTTTCCATTCCAGCAACAGCCCCGGCCACGCCTGAGCGCCGTCATCCGTTTCACCGGTGACGCCGCCTCGCTCTCGCAGGCCATCACCGCCACCACGCACAAGTTGGACGCCAACCTGGCCCTCGATGCACCGACCACGCTGGCGGACCAGTTGTCCCGGCAATCCGCCCCGCGGCGCGTGACCCTTATGTTGACCGGAGCCTTTGCTGGCGCCGCCATCCTCCTGGCCATCCTCGGATTGATCGCCGTGTCGACCTACACCGTTGCCCAGCGCACCCGCGAAATCGGCGTGCGCCTCGCCTTGGGAGCTCAACAGCGGACCGTCGTCGGCCTCATCCTGCGTAACTCTGCCGGGTCGCTTTTCCTGGGATTGGTGGTGGGCGTCGGTTTGACCTTTGCCACCAGCCGGTTGATGCACGCCTGGCTGACCGGTGTCACCACCCTCGAACCCGCCGTGGTGGTCGGCTCCGCCCTCGGTCTCGCCCTGCTCGGGCTCCTCGCCTGCGTCGTCCCCGCCTTCCGGGTCACCCGGATCAATCCCGTGACCGCCCTGCGGGAAATGACCTGAGGCGGCAGCGATTTCCGGATGATAGGGGTAGGGACGGGGATGTAACCCGCCCCTCCCTCCGAACCGGACTGGCGGATTTCCCGCATCCGGCTCTCCAGTTGGCATTAAACTCCTTGCGGAGACAGACGTGCCGAGATATGGGCTCGCTTCAGGCTGAACAAGCCCAGCTCGTCGAAGTAGCGGTTGCGCCATCGTTGGTGGTCGCATCCTCGGCCGCGTCCGCGTCGTCCCGCGCGTTTGCGCAGGATGGAGCGGAGGCGTCCTCGGATGTAACTGTCCAGTCCGTCGAGTCGGTTGCGGCTGCTGTGTTTGAAGTAACCAAACCAGCCTCGGAGCATGTCGTTGAGCGATGCAATCGTCGCTTCCATCGACTCCCCGCTGGTGCGCGGAGTTCG
>JAEUGZ010000204.1 GCA_016794725.1 Opitutaceae bacterium
CCTAACACTCTTTCACTACTGGAACATCTTGAGAGCTGAATTGGGTCGCCTCAGTTTCCACAGAGAGCACAGAGAGAAGTCCCGGGAAACGAGAGTATCCGCGCCTCACCCGCATCGCCGAGGGGGGGAGCATTCAAATGAGTCAGCTGCCTTGCACTGCGCTCCTTGCGTTCCCGGGCCGCGCGGAGCCCCAGGTCAGGGCAGAAGGGGCACGCGTTTCACGCCTTCGCGCCACCAGGATTTGAGCGACCCGTCAAGCGCCTCTAGGGCGAACTCGGCGGTGGCCTTGGACAGATCGAGGTCACTGATGAGCACCTCTTCGCGGAAAATCGAGGCTTCCTGGATGAGGTTGCCGTCGGTGTCGATGAGCCGGCTCTGTCCGTGCGAGCCTTCCGTCAGTCCGTCGGCCGGCGGATTGGCATGAACCAGGTAGACGCGGTTTTCGGAGGCGATCGCCTGGGCCTGGGCGCGGTAGGGACCCATCTTGTGTTCCTTGGTGACATAGGCCTCCGAGGAGATGTAGAAGATCACCCGTGAACCCGCCAGCACCGGGAGGCGGGCCAGTTCCGGAAAACGGTTGTCGTGGCAGATGATGACCGAGGCGCGGGTGGCGCCGATCGAGAAGACCGGGGAGGGGCCGGCGCCGTACTGGCAGCCCCAGCCGCGGTCGGCCGTGATGGGCTGCGCCTTGTCATAGCGACCGAGAATTTCTCCCTGGGCGTTGATGATGAGAGCTGTGTTGTAGCGTTTGCCGGCGCGGACCTCCGGTGTGCCGACGATGGCGGCGATCCGGTGCTGACCGCAGGCAGCGGCAACGTTGCGGGCGGCGGCCTCCAGTTGGTCGGCAGACAGGGTGGGAATGAAGTCCGCATAGTAGCCCGAGACCGCACACTCGGGGAAGGCGGCGATCTGAACGCCTTTGGCTGCGCACTCGGCGAGGAAACGCGTGATGCGGGTGACGTTGGCAGGGACGTCCCGGGTCGAGCGCATCTGCACCGCCGCTACGCGCAGGAAAGGTCCGGCGGCTGGTGAGGGTTCCGGGGAGCCGGTTGGCGCGGCGGAGCGGGTGGTCAAGGCTGCGGCGCCGAACAGGAGGGTGGCGAGGGACAGGCGAATCGAAATCATGGGGGTGGTGATTTTACGGCGGGACTGGATTCGAGCAGCGGGCGATAGAGTTCGGGGTGGCGCACCCGATACGAATTGCGATCGTGAATACGCTCATCAAGCACGACGCGTCCGAACATGAGCATGTCGCGCGTGTCGCTCCGCGCCTGGTCGGTGATGACCCCGTCGGGATCGGCGACGAACGCATTGTGCTGGCTGACGTAGATGATGCAGATGCCATTCTCGTGAGCCCGGGACTGCATCATCAGGTCCTCGTCCATGGGTTCGCGAACCCGGCCGAAGGCGGGCACGACGATGAACTGCGCGCCCTTCAGGGCGAGGATACGGGCATTCTCCGGGGGCTGGCGGTCGAAGCAGATGAGCACTCCCATACGCCCGAGTGCGGTCTCGAAGACGGGGAGTTCGCCGCCCGCGTCGTAGAGTTCGCCGGGCAGCGGATGCGACTTGGAGTAGCGGCCAATGAGCGCCCCATCGGGGCCGAACAGGGCCGTGGTGTTGAAAAGTCCGCCGCCCCGTCGTTCCGAGAATCCGAAGAGGAGGTGGACCTTCAGCTCGCGGGCGAGCGCCGCGACCTTGCGCAGGGTGGGCCCGTCCATGGTTTCCGTGTGCGATTCCAGCATCGTTTCGCGGTTCATGCCGGGGCGGAACTTGGTACTTCCCATGTAGCCGTCGAGGTAGCACTCGGGCGTGACGATGAGGTGGGCGCCGCTGGCGGCGGCCTGACGGGCGTACGTCTCAAATCGTGCGTAGTTGGCCGCGGCATCCCCCGCCGCGGGCATCACTTTGAGTGCCGCGACCGTGAACTCGGTCCGCGCCGCGGAGAGGGACGCCAGAAGCGAGGAACAGAGGAGAAGTCGAGTGAATAGAGGTGCTGACATGGGGAGAGGTGACGAGTCCACCGCGGCGGGGCTTGGCCGCAACCCACCGCGGATCCAAGACCACGCTGGCGGCGGATCCACGCCGAGCCTGAAATAGACGAAAATAGCCGACGATTCAGCCATGCTCCAATCCGGTTCTGCTTCAGTCCTTCGAATTCTCGGCGCGATGCCAATCCCGCGGGGTGACCGACCCCTAGGCGTTCACTTTAGGAACAGGTGGAGCCCTCAGTTCGACTGAGGATAGGCCCACAGGTTTGGTTCGGGTGGAGGGCGTCGCTCCGTCGATGCCGGTTGCGCGTTGCGTTCACCAACTACGTACCGACGTAGAGATGCAGGGTTCGTTCCCCGGCGTCGACGGAGCGACGCCCTCCATCAATCCAACGCACACCGAGGGGTCTCCACCTCGTCATTTCTCAAAGTTACCGCCCGTGGGTTGCCGACCCCACCTTCAACGGACTCCCTTTAGCGCGGAACCGTGGTCATGGCTCCGTCGGATTTCTTCTTTTCGGTGAAGGCCACCGGACCATAGGTTACGCTGACGTCGTCAATCAGGTAGGCGGCCTCGGGCACGCGCTCGTCGCCATCCGGAAAATCCGCACCGGGCGTTTTCGGGGTGCGGAGCGTCGGCTCCTCGCGGACGGGACCGGTGCGGAATGTGATCCGCTCCAGCGACTCGACGGGCTCGAGGAGTTCCGCGTCGGCGAGCACGAGTTTGTGATCAATGGTGACGTCGAAAAGCTCCTTGGCGGTGTCGAAGCGAATCATGACATCGTACCAGACATTGGGCACATAGCGGGCGAGGCGCTGAAGGCCGCTGCGATTGCCGTCCATGGCCTGGATTTCTCCCTGGTCGTCGAGGGCCAGCCGGATCGGAGGCCGGAAGCCGTGACGGTCATGCACCTCGATCTCCAGCCGGCCGGTCACGGCCTGGCGGGCGAGCAGCTTGAACCGCAGTGTGCCCTGTGTTGATGATTGAAATACGCGCGTGGCGCTGGCGTAGTCGGCCGGCTCGGCATCGCGCAACTCGAGGCTGCGGTTCTGGGCGGACTGCGAGTCGACGAAGGAGATCGGGGCCCATTTGGGACTGTAGAGGTTCCACGGCAGGTCTGCGAGGGGGCCGGAGTCGAAGGTGTCGGCGACCGGGCCCTGGACCGTTCCGGTGACCGGGACCGGGATGCGGCTGACCCAGATATCGTCCTTGTTCATGCTGTAGGTGATCCAGAACGCCTGGCCCGGAGGCGTTCCATTGCCCTCGATGATGCCGCGCACGTACTGTGGTCCGTAGGCCTTGTCCAGGCCGTCATACCGGCGCGGGGGCACTTCTCCCTGGACGGTGAGGAGGTTGTCGAAGTGGATACCGTCGTCGCCGGTGATGACGGCGAGCGGCCAGCGATGGCGATTGTCCCGGCGGGGATTGTAGACGAGGGCGTAGCGACCGTCCGCCGTGCGCTGGCCCCAGACTTTGGCCTCGGCCATGACGAGGGTCGGGGCCTTGACGAGCGGCGTCCAGGTTCGGCCCTCGTCGCGGGAAAGGGACGTCCAGGAGCTCTTCCACAGACCGACGATCGCACCATCAGCCCGACGGTACCAGCAGAAGGCCTTGGCCAGCACTCCGTGCAGGTCCGGGTAGAAGCCGTCCTTGGCGCGGTCCTCCTCCCACCACTGCAAAGTCACCAGCTTGTTGGCGAGCAGGGCAGTGCAGGCCTCCTTGAATCCGGCGTCCGTCGAATCGGTGTAGAATGGATACGCGGTGTTCTTCTCATTCCATCCGGTGTGGCGATTGTAGCGGATGAAGTGGATGGGACCGAAGGTCCCGTCTCGGAGCACCTCCCGGACCACCCGGCCAATGCCGGTGCCGTCATTGGGGTGGTTGGGAATGCCCCAGAATCCGAGGGTGAGCAGCCGGCCGTTGGGGGCGACAAACCAGCCCATGCGCTCGTGCGGCATGGCCAGCGTGCCGTCTGGCATGCGGTAGGGCGGAAACGCCACGCGGGGTTTTTCCCAGTGCACTCCGTCCTCCGAGGAGAGGACGAGAATCTGCCCGTGCCCTTTGTTCTCGTGAACGGGGCCACTGAGATACTGGAGCCAGAATCGCTGATTCCAGTACGCGATCATCGGCGCGTGATTGTAGGTCCATCCGTGGCCTTCGGCCTGCTCGGGATCGGCGCGATTGGCCCGGAATGCCTGCCAGCTCTTGGCGCCGACCGCGAGGCGGAGGCTGCCGTGATGGGAGGCATCGGCCTGCTCGGTGCCGACATAACGAACCGGTTCCTCGGGGCCCCCGGCGGGGCCGGCGGCGGCGGTTCCGGTTGCGGCCAGGGCGGTGACGAGCACAAGGGAGGAGAAGCGCAGGGGGATCTTCATGGGGTGGAAAAGGGAATCCGGTGACCGGGGTGAAAACAGCGGAGGGTGCGCGTGCGTGGGAAAGGAGCTACGGCGAGGCTGGCGTCGGGTGCGGGTGGAGCGCTCAGCGAACCGCGACGGCCGTGGCCGGTTTCAGGTGGCCAAGCAGAAAGGCAGCGGCCTGTTGCTCCAGCGAAAAGAGCGGGGTTGGATCGCTGCCCTTCAGTCCGTGCTCGGCACCGGGCACGGGGATGAACCTATGTTCGACGCCGTGTCGCGACAGTTCTGCCGCCATGAGCACCGACTGTTCGCAGGGCACATCCGTGTCAGCTTCGCCATGGATGAGGAAGGTGGGCGGGAACGCGGAGTCGACCTTCCGCAACGGCAGGTATGGCAGAAACTGCGCTGCATCGGCGACGGGGTCCCACCCCGTGACCGCCTTGGGCCAGAGGCCTTGACGGCGGCAGTATTGGTTGAAGGCGGCCTGGCTGCCCTTGCGTTCGGCCGCATTGGCGACAGGCGGCCCGGAGACGGCGCGACGGGCGCGATTGACATCGGCCCGAATCTGCAGGTCGCCGACCTGTTTGTAGACATGGGTTTCCGTCGGCGGGAGAGCGCCGGAGCGACGGTCGGGCAGCAAATGATCAAGCAGGAACTCCGTGCCCTCCCGCTGCCGGGCGGCGACGATCTCAGCGGCCACCCCGCGCCAGCCGTGTTCGGCTCCCTCGATGCCGACCAGCCGGTGCTTGACGCCGTGACGGGCGAACTCCGCTGCCATTGCCTGCGGCTGGGAGAACGGCACATCGGAGTCGTTCCGGCCGTGCAGGAGAAACGTGGGCGGGTGGGCCGGCGTGACGTGTTTCACTGGGAGGTACGGCGCGTAGCGTTCAGCCTCGGTGCGCGGATCCCATCCGGTGATCGCCTTGGGCCACTGGGCTGTACGACGGATGAAGTCATTGAAGGCGCTGCCATCTCCCACCCGGTCGCGGACATTGGCCACCGGGGGTCCAGATACCTGCCGCCAGGCCTCCGCCTCGGACAAGTGGGAGTCCTCGTAGTGGGGCCGGTGCACACTGGGACGCATCTGCCACTCGGCGAGGAGGTCTCCGTACGACATCTCCGCCATCACGACCCGCAGACCGGGAACCCGGGTGGCCGCAACCAGCGCGAGGTAACCACCGGCAGACGAACCGGCGACAGCCACCCGCTGGGGATCGACTCCAAACAGCCCGGGACCCTGTTCCCGGACCCAGCGGAATCCGTCTTCAACATCGGCCACGATACCCGGCAGTTTCGTCTCCGGGGCGAGCCGATAGTCGAGCGAGACGACGACGACCCCGGCCTCCAGCAGGGCGGAGGTGGGCCGCCACTTCTCGATGCTCTGACGGTGCCCGTTGATGAGCGATCCACCATGCAAGTAGACAACCACTGGCCGCGGTTCCGCGCCGGTCGTGGGAACGTGTACATCGGCGCGGATCTCAAGTCCGTTGACCCGCTTGTACACGTGGGTTCTTGGTGAAAAGTCGGCGCCCTGCAGGCCGCTGACGAGGAGCGTGACGATGAAGGCGGCGCCGAGCGGACTGAAACAAGGACCGGTGCGAGACCTCATGGCGTTCAGGTGCGCAGCGCTAGGGAATCGCGGTGGGTCTGCTGCCAGGCGCGCACGTCATCCGTGAGCCGGCGGAGCCGGTCGCGCTGACTGGAGGATCCCGCCAGATTGACGCGTTCGCCCGGATCGGTGTTCAGATCGAAGAGTTCAGGGGTGTCGTCGCGGTAGAGGTTGAGCTTCCAGCCATCGGCGGTCACGCGGGAGCGGCCACTGAACGATTCCTCCTCCGGATCGTTCCACTCGATGCAGATGTCCTCGCGGCGCCACTGCGCCGGATTGCGCAGACTGGGAGCGCGGGAGACGCCGTCGAGCGGTACGACCGGGGTGATACCCATGAGGTCGAGCACCGTCGGTACCAGGTCCACGGTGCTGATCGGACCCCGAAAATCGACTCGGCGGCGGGAGAGCCAGGGAACGTGAAGGGCGAGCGGCACATGGACCGAGCCGCGATAAAAATTGCCCTTCTGCATCAGGCAATGGTCGCCGCACATGTCGCCATGATCCGAGGTGTACACGATGATGGTATTGTCGGCCTGTCCGGATTCCTCGAGCGCGCGCAGCACGCGCGCGTAGGCCCGATCCACCATCGAGACCAGTCCGTAGTAGTTGGCGCGGATGCGTCGCCAGTCTCCCGGGGTGGCGATCGGGTGGTTCTTGTACCCCTCCGTATGGGTGCGCTCGAACTGACGACGTGCGAGGCGGCTGGCGCCTTCCGGAAGTGGCTGGGCAAAGGCCGGGCCCCCGGACATGGCGTTGGGATCGTGCAGGTCATTGAGGGGGCCGTAGCTCGGCGGGTGCGGCTCGAGTGAGTTCACGTGAAGCACGAAGGGCTGGCCGTCGCGGCGCTCCCGCAGGTAGGCCGCGGCTTCGTCCGCGAGAAACGACACCTTGGTGTAGCGCTCGGGCAGGGCGGCGGCGAGGGTGCGCGAAAAGACGGCGGGGCCCTTGGGATCTTCGCTCTTGTCGTCGGGCGGAAATCCGTGTGCGAGCAGGTGGTTATGGTAGTGAGAGAACTGGGCGAGATCGGCGGGATTGGTGTAGTACTTGCGGTAGAGGTCCTCAATGGCGCGCCAGTCTTGAAAACCGCGCTGAGCCTTGTGTTCGTCGCCCAGGTGCCACTTCCCATAGTACGCGGTGCGATAGCCGGAGGGCAGGTGTTCGGCCAGGGTGCGCACCCCGGGACGGAACCGTTGGTTGTTGTTTACAGCGCCGTGGTTGTGCGGCCAGAGACCGGACATGATCGACCCGCGCGACGGGGTGCAGACCGGCTGGGTGATGTGGGCGTCGTGGAAGATGAAGCTGCGCTCGCCGAGCGGGGCGAAAAACTCACTGGCCTTTAACGCTGCGTTGCCCGCCCAGGGTACGGTGTCGCCCCGGTGCTGGTCGGTCCAGAGAAAGAGCAGATTGGGACGGGTGGGAGGACGGGCGAGTGCCTTGGGGGTGACCGTCGGGGCGGCCTGCGCGCGCAGCCGGGTGGTGAGGGAGGCGGCGGCGGAACCGAGGGCGGCATGACGAAGAAACGAGCGGCGAGTGTGCGACATGGGGATCAGCGGACGGGCCAGTGGGGGGAGGGAATGTGGGAGGAGTCGAGAATCGTGCGCAGGGACGCGACCGTGTCCGGATGGCGGGCGGCGACATCCGTGCTTTCGGTCGGGTCGGCGACCAGGTCGTAGAGCTCGATCGCTCCGTCCAGTCCGGTGCGCATCGCCTTCCAGCGACCCAGGCGGGCCGCCTGGACGAGCCGGTCGCGGGGACTTTCCCAATACAATGGGCGGTCACCCAAGGAGGCGACGGCCCCCGTGAGCACAGGGACGACACTGCGGCCGTCGAGCCCGGAGGGAACGGACCGGCCGGCCAGCTCCAATAGAGTCGGCGCGATGTCGGCGAAGCTCCATGGCTCCGCGGAAACGCGTCCGGCGGGCACCCGCCCGGGCCAGCGGACGATCATGGGAACGCGAAGCCCGCCCTCGTGGAGCGACCCCTTGCGGCCGCGCCAGGCTCCGGCGGAGCGCAGGAGTTCAGATCGCGGCGCGGTCACGGGACCATTGTCGGAGGCGAAGAACACGACCGTGGACTCGTCGAGGCCCAGTCGCTTCAGCTCTGCGAGCAGGCGACCGACGTAGCGGTCGAGCCGGGTCACCATGGCGGCGTAAATGCGCGCGTCCTCCGGCCAGTCCGTGCGCGCCGCGTATTCGCCGAGATCGGGCACCTCCATTTTGTTGTGGGGCAGGGTGAACGACAGGTAGAGGAAAAACGGCTGTTCGCGGTGGCGCTGGACGAAGCTCACGGCGAAGTCGGCCATGAGATCATTGCTGTACAGCCCGCGGCGGCCCTGCCGGTTTTCCGGCAACTCCCGGATACCGTCGTTTTCGTCGAGGTGGTCGGTGTAGTAGTAGGCGGCGTGGTTCTGATTCAAGTAGCCGATCCACTCGTCGAAACCACGACGGGTGGGTGTGCCGGCGGTGCCTGGTTCGGCGAGTCCCCACTTGCCGGTGATGCCAGTGGCGTAGCCGGCGGT
>JAEUGZ010000240.1 GCA_016794725.1 Opitutaceae bacterium
AAAGGAGGGATGTCCGGATGCTCTCCCATCGCGCCGAGCACGGCATTGGCAATGTCGCCCACACCCGATTGAATGGGCAGGAAGCCGGAAGGGATGGTGCCACGCTTGCGTTCCCGCGCGAGGAACTCGGCCACGTTGTGACCGATCTTCAGCGTCGCTTCATTGGGTTGCTCGAAGGTTCCGCACTCGTCCGCCTGGTTGGTCTCCACGATGCCGACGATGCGCGAGGGATCGATTTTCACGACCGGAGAACCGATGCGATCGCGCACATCGAAGAGGGGGATTTCCCGGCGCCGCGGCGGATCGAATGGTTCGTAAATGTCGTGCAGGCCGCGCAGCGCGGGCGAATGGTGCCGGTTGAGTTCGATGATGACTTTGTCCGCCGTGCTGCAAAAGGTGGGAGACGCACCCACGGAGGTGGTCAGCACCACTTCACCGCCTGGATACACTTCGCAGGCTTCGACCACCGCCCACTTCATCTTGCCGAGAAATCCGTAGCGCACCGCCTGGGGCAGCATGGACAGGTGCATGTCAAAAAACTGCACCTCGCCCGCGTTGATGCGCTTTCGCAATTCCGGGTCGGCTTGGTAGGGCGTGCGAAAGAGCACCGCTTCCGCGCGGGCCAGCTCACCGTCGAGGGAGGGGCCGGTGGATGCGCCGGTGATCACGCCGACCTTGAAAGGCCGACCTGCCTGGTGCTCGGCCCGGGCGCGCGAGGCGATGGCGCGGGGAATCGCTTTGGCGGCGCCGGCGGGGGTGAACCCGCTGAAACCAATGATATCGCGGTCCTGAATCAGGGCTGCTGCCTCATCGGCGGTAAGGAGGGGAAAGGGCAAGGGCATAGGTGACGTACGAACGTTGCCCCCAGCATAGCGGACTCAGGAACAAAGAAACACGCACGCCTTGGCGAAGCCTGCGCACGGCTTGCGGCAAATCGAAGTTATTTTGCAACGACGCGGGCGTCGGGCCACGGATCAGGCCGAATACACGCCTCCGTTGATGTCGAGCGTCGCCCCGGTGATAAACCCATCGTACTCCCCAGCGAGGAATACAACCGCACGCGCCACATCCTCGGGTGTGCCCGCCCGGTTGATCGGAATGCCGGCGATGGTGGCCTTGGCGGATTCCGGTGTGGTGTGAGTGGTATGAAACGAGGTGCCGAGAATGAGGCCGGGCGCCACAGCGTTGACCCGGACGCCACGGGGTCCCAGTTCGTTGGCCAGTGCGCGAGTAAAGGTCAGCACCGCACCTTTGGCCGTGGAGTAGGCGAGCGAGCCCCCATGGCCCCCCTTGCGCCCGGCCAACGATGCCAGATTGACGATGCTCGCGCCTCCGGAAGCCGCGGCGGCCTCCATGAGGTGAGGCGCTGCAGCCCGGGTCACCCGCCGAAGGGTCGACACATTGAGGTTGATCACTTCGTCCCAAAACGCGTCGTCCGCCTCCACCAACGAACGACGGGCCACCAGCGAACCGGCGTTGTTGATCAACACGTCCAAACCACCCAAGTATTGCACGGCTTCGTCAACCAGGCGTTCGCTCTCCCCAGGGACCGTGAGGTCGGCCGAACCGCAGGCGCACGGCACCCCCCAGGAGCGGCCCGCCTCCACCAGCCGCAACGCCTCGTCCCGACTCGAGCGGTAATGGACGAACACCGCGCATCCGGCTTGAAGCAGGGCTCGGGTAATGGCGTCACCAATCCCCTGAGCCCCGGCAGTGACGAGGGCGCGTTTACCCTGGAGGCGAGCGGAAGGGGAGGAGGTCATGGGGATTTATGATTATTAAATCAACCTGCGGGGCAAGTCGGTTCAGGTGTGACGGGCACGGGGTGGCGAACGCTCAGTTGAGATGCCAAATGGCGGCGTTCAGGGCGGTGGCGAATGAAACCCAAAGCACGTAGGGAATCCAGAGCATGCCAGCGACCCGGTCGAGGCGCCAAAGGGCGGTCTGGAGCCAGAGGAGTACACCGAGAAAGAGGATGATTTCAATCAGGGCGAGGCCCGGATTCCGCAGGCCGAAGAAAAGCACGGACCACGTTGCGTTGAGCGCCAATTGCACACCGTAAACCCACAGCACGGACTTGGCGCCGGGACGATCCCGACGGCACCAGACGCGCCAGGCGGCAACCGCCATGAGGCCGTACAACAGGGTCCAAACGGGGGCAAAGAGCTGGCTGGGTGGGTTCCAGCTGGGTTTGATGAGGGTGGGAAACCACGTCTTGACGCTCCCCGCCGTCACTCCGCCGCCAATTGCGCTGACCACCGCCGAAAGCAGGATAAAGCCGACCAAAGCCAGCCAGGGACGGGAGCGTGCGTTGGGCATAGGTCAGAACCTGAATGGTTCGCGCCACGGCATGGTTCGGGACCGACTCGATGGTCTCAGCGGTCGATTTTTTGGATTCGGGCCAGGTGCCGTCCCCCTTCAAATTCGGTTGCGAGCCAGACCTGGACGATTTTCAGCGCCTCGGCCTCGCTGATGGTCCGTTCACCCAAGGAAAGGCAGTTTCCATCATTGTGGGTGCGGTTCCAAATGGCGACCTGCTCATTCCAGCACAGGCCACAGCGAACTCCCCGCACCCGGTTGGCCACAATCGCTTCACCATTGCCTGAACCTCCGAGGACGATGCCGCGTTCAAATTGGCCGGCCGCAACGGCTTCTGCCACGGGTCGGATGAAGTCTGGATAGTCGCAGCTCGCATCCGAATAGGTGCCGAAATCGCGGACGGTGTGTCCCTGCGAGAGCAGCATGGCAATGATGGCCTCCTTGTAACGGAAGCCCGCATGGTCGGAGCCGATGGCGATGGAGAAGGTTTTCATGGAGAAGGAGTGCCGGTTGACCCGGGGCTCAACCTGTGGAGTGTGGGTGAACCGCCGGAGTGAACGGCTGTCTCAGATCGTCACCACCAACTGTGCACGCGCAAAGCCAAAACGCTCGCAAGCGCCTCCTCTCCCTCGCCTCGGCCGCCCTCGGATTGTCCCTTGGGGGTTGCTCGACGGTGGATTCGCGCGTCGCGTCCCGACCGGAGGTCTATGCGGCCTCGCCGGCCGACGTGCAGCGAAAGATCCTGGCAGGTGAAGTGGACGTGGGCTTCACCCGGGACCAGGTTCGCCTGGCGCTGGGTGATCCAAATGGGGTCGCCCGCCGGTTGACCGAAAACGGGGAGGAGGAAGTCTGGAGCTACCTGCGTCGCGGGCCGCGATTTGGCATTGGGGTGGGGGTGGGTGCCGGAACCGGTCACTCGTCCGTCGGGGCAGGAATCGGAGTCGGAGGCGGGGTGGCTGACGAGGAGCCTCGTCTCCGGGTGTTTTTCCGTGGCGATGTGGTGACGGCCGTGGAGAAGGCACGCAAGGCGTGAACCTCCCGCTGGCTGCGTCGGAGTGAGCTCAGGCTCGCGGATCGACCAGATGCCAGAATGCGTCGGCGTCGCTCAGGTCTGCCAGGTAACCGTCGGGCCGGTGCGACCGAAGGATGTCCGGGTCGCAATGACCGGTGCCCACGGCCAGGGTGCGGGCTCCGATCGCTCGCCCGCAGGCGATGTCATGGGGAGTGTCGCCAATGATCCAGGTCCGGGAAAGGGAAAAGCTGTATCCACGATGTGCCTGCGCCCGGCGCAGCGCGTGTGGGCCGAGTTCATTGCGGAGTTCGTGGTCGTCGGCGAATGCCCCGAAGGGAAAGTGGTTCCACAGGCCGTGGTGTTCCAGTTTGACCTGGGCACCCTGGCGGCGGTTCCCGGTCAACAGCCCTTGGGTGACGTGCGGGCGGGCTTCTGCCTCGGCCAAACGTTCCTTCACCCCGGGCAGCACCCGGGCGGTCCCGCGGTGCAGTTCACCAGGCAACGCCGCGAGGTAGTTGTCAAAATAGCGGTTCAGCGTAGCTTCTTCCTCAGCAAGACCGAACTTGGTGAATATCTGGCGGATGATCAGCGGATCCGTCCGCCCGGCAAAGTCAATGTCGTCGAGCGAGCCGTTGATGGCGAACGTGCTCTGCAATGCCGCGCCCAGCGCCCGCATGCCGGCGCCACTCGAGGTGAGCAGGGTGCCGTCGATGTCCCAAAGCAAGAGCAGAGGAGATGAAGTGGACACAGGTGACAAATCTCCCGCGCCGATGGCACACGTTGCGAGCCAAAGTGTCAGAATTTTCAAACCAACGTCATGAAAACTCCCACCCTCTCCCTATTCCTGCTGGCCCTGGCGGCCGGCGTGTTTGTTACCGGCTGCTCCACTCCCGAGGCGCGAATTCGCCGCAATCCGGAGGCATTCGCGCGCCTGACGGCTTCGCAACAGGAAATGATCAAGCGTGGCGAAGTGGGGCTCTATTTTGACAAGGAAATGGTCCAACTTGCGCTGGGCGAACCAGACCGGCTCCTGACCCGGACCGACGAGAATGGCATCAGTGAAATCTGGAGCTACACCACTTACGAGGGTCCGAATGGCGCCTTCCTTTACCGGGGATGGTACCACCGCTACTACTCCTACCGCGATCCCTTCTATCCATACTA
>JAEUGZ010000160.1 GCA_016794725.1 Opitutaceae bacterium
ATGGGGACCGTAGACGTGGTAGAGCAGGCCATTGCGGTCTTTTCGGTCGTGACAGTTCCCGCCGATGTGGTCGCGTTTTTCAATGACCAGGCACCGATGCCCCTTTGACCCGAGCCGCTCGGCCAGGACGAGCCCCGAGAACCCGGCTCCGACAATGACGTAATCATACGTGTCAGCCATGGGTCAGAGCGAACGAAGGTCTTGGAAGAGCTTTCGACCCTTGCGCACGAAGCCCCAGTAACGCACGGACGCGTGTCCGCCGACGCGGTCGCGAAAATGAATCGGCACTTCGACAAAGCCGAGCGGTTCCATGCGCAGCGCCAGCCCAATGTTGGCGAGGTCGAACGTGGCTGGAATCTGCCGGGCCACTTCTGCCACCACCGATGTGCGGTAGAGTCGGTAAGGCACATTGGTGTCATTCAGGCGGGTGCGCTGGGTGGCCTTCAGCGACCAACGCAAAACACGGGTCACCAAACGGCGGCTGAAACCGTCATCGCGGGTCATCCGACGCCCATACACGGCAGGAGCCTGATCGCGTTTTTCCCATACAGCCTTAAAGGCAACCGGATCGCATTGGCCGTCGGAATCAATTTGAAAGACGTAAGGAGCGCCCAGTTTTTGCGCCTCTTGGTACCCCACCAGACAGCTCTGGCCATGTCCCCGATTGGAGTGAGTATGGACCTTCAACTGCGGCCAAGTCAGGGCGGACAGGGCCTTGAGGGTGCCATCCTTGGATCCATCGTTGATGACGAGGAACAGGAAACGAGGAACGACCTTTTCCAGTTCGGTTTTCCATTCCTGCAGCACGCCGACAATCGCCGACTCTTCATTGTAAACCGGAACCACCACCACCAGCTCAGGAGTCTCGACGTTCACAGAAGATCTTGGTTGAGAACTGTTTCCTTCAGAATACGAACGGGCCGTGACGACGCCATCTGGGGCGGAGTCGTTGGGAGCGAGAAGGTCTGCAGCGGTCCGGGACACGGGGATCTTCTAAGTGCGTCTGAGTGACAAGTGGACGGTGGTTTCCCCATATCGGGACGCAACGGCAAAGCCTGAAGCCGCACTTTTTAGCAAAATCTTCGACATTGGTGACGGGCTGGCTTCTCCTATTGGGCTAAGTTCATGAAGACCTTTTACCTGACCACCGCGATCGACTACGTGAATGGGTCACCGCACCTTGGGCACGCCTATGAGAAGGTGCTCTCGGACGTGATCGCCCGGTTTCGGCGGTTGATGGGGGACCAGGTGTGGTTTCTGACCGGAACGGATGAGCATGGACAAAAGGTCCAGCAAAGCGCGCGCAAACATGGCGTCGATCCCCAGGCTTTCGTCGATTCGGTCAGTCAGGAGTTTCGCGCGCTCTGCGCCAAGTTGGAGATCTCCAACGACGACTTCATTCGGACCACGGAAGAGCGGCACAAGCGCGTGGTGCGCCAGATCCTGCAGCAGCTCTACGACAAGGGCGAAATCTACAAGGCGGACTACAAGGGCTTCTATTCCACCCGTCAGGAGCAGTTTCTCCAGGACAAGGATCGCAACCCGGACGGCAGCTGGCCGGAGCTTTTCGGCGAAGTGACGGAGATCACGGAGTCGAATTACTTCTTCAAGCTGAAGGCCTACCAGGACTGGCTGATCGAGCACATCCGTACGCACGAGGACTTCATTTTTCCGCGTTACCGGGCCAAGCAGGTGCTCGAGTTCCTCAAGGAGCCGTTGAACGACCTCTGCATTTCCCGGCCGCGCGAGCGGCTGGAGTGGGGGATTCCGCTGCCCTTCGACGAAGGGTTCGTCACCTACGTCTGGTTTGACGCCCTGCTGAACTATTACTCGGCGGTGGCCGACAAGCCGGGCATCTGGCCGGCGACCTTCCACGTGATCGGAAAGGACATCCTCGTGCCGCCGCATGCGGTTTACTGGCCCATCATGCTGCAGGCGGCCGGACTGCCCCTGCCGCGCTCCCTGCTGGCGCACGGGTGGTGGTCGATCAACGGGGCCAAGATGTCCAAGAGCACCGGCAATTTCGTTGATGCCGGCACCTACTGCGATACCTACGGGGTCGACGCCCTGCGCTATTTCTTGATTCGCGAGATGAGCGTGGGACAGGACAGCGACTTTTCTCAGGCGCAGTTCCTGACACGCTACAACACCGAGTTGGCCAACAACCTGGGCAATCTGGTGAACCGGACGCTCAACATGACCAACCGGTTCGCGGGTGCCACCGTGCCCGCGGCCGAAGTGGCTGAGGCACCGGAAACGGACTTGCGCGCCCTCTGGGAAAAGACCCGCGACGAGGCCATCGCCCTCCACGAGACGTTCCAGTTTCACGTCGCGCTCGAGCGTACCTTTGCGTTCATCACCTCGACCAACGCCTACATTGAGTTGCGCGCCCCCTGGAAACTGGGGAAGTCGAGCGATCCCAAGGACCAGGCGCTGCTGCGGACCTCGCTTGCGACCATGGCAGAGGCGTTGCGCCTGGGAGTGACTCTGCTCGCGGCCGTGATGCCCGGCACCACCCGCAAGATTCAGGGAGTCCTGGGCTACACGCCTGGGTCGGTCTGGGCGGATGAGTTGGTTTGGGGCAACCGGCTGACCGGGTGCAAAGTGGCCGCCACGGCGATCCTCTTTCCGCGTGCGACGGCGTGACCATCCTTCCGGTCAATCCCACCGAAAACGCGTCGCTGGAATCCCTGGCGGCCTTCTTCGACCGTTGTCGCGCGGCCGCCCGGGTTGACGGTCGTCCCAAACTCGTCAGCATCACGCTGGTGGTGGACGCGCTCGACCCCCTGGCCGTCCTGGAGTCGATCTACGACCCGAACGAACTGCATTTCTTTGCGGAGAACCCCAAGCTGGAAACGGCGCTGACCGGCGCCGAGGCGGTGCTTTCCTTCGAGGCGCGCGGGCCGGGTCGTTTTGCGGAAGTCCAGGCCTGGGTTGACGCCACGCTTCAGCACACCCTGGCGGTGGGGACGGTGGACGCCCCTTTTGGTGGCCCGCACTTTTTCGCGAGCTTCAGTTTCCTCGACGATGTGGAAACCAGTGAAGTCTTTCCGGCCGCGCGGGTTTTTGTTCCCCGCTGGCAGGTGGCGAGGGCGGGAGAGGTCACCACCGCGGTGGCCAATGTGGTCGTGGCTCCGGATGCCGACCTCCGGGCCCTCACTGAACGGGTCTGGCGTGCTCACCGGACCTTCTCTGTTTTTGACTATGCGGCATCGCCGTCGGCCGACGGCGCTCCCACCGAACCGGGTGGAACGGTCACAGCGAGCGAGATCGGCGACTACCGTGCCGCGGTCGCCGGGGCCCTCGAACGCATTGAGCGGGGGGAGTTCCAGAAGATTGTGCTCGCCCGGGCCAAGGACCTGACCCTGCAGCACACGCTTCATCCCCTGCGGGTGCTGAACGATCTCCGCCAGCGCTTTCCCGCCTGTTATGCCTTTTCTCTGGGCGATGGTCATGGCCGGAGTTTCATCGGCGCGAGTCCGGAGCGCCTGGTGCGAGTCAGTCGTGGAAAACTGGAGACCGAGGCATTGGCGGGATCCACCCGGCGCGGGGCCAGCGCGAGCGAAGACGCGGCGCTTGCTCACGCCCTGCTGCGGAGTGAAAAGGACCTTCGGGAACAGCGTCTGGTGCTCGAGTCGATCGCCCGCCGGCTGGCGCCCCTGGGTGTGGCGGTCGACGTGAACGTGCGTCCGAGCCTCCGAAGGCTGGCGAATGTGCAGCACCTGTCCACTCCGGTGCTGGCGGACCTGCCGGCGGGAGTGCGGCTCCTCGATGCCCTCGCGGTGCTTCACCCCACACCGGCCGTCGGAGGTTCACCCCGGGAGTCGGTCGTCGGGGAGATTCGCAGCCTCGAAGGGTTCCCGCGGGGACTCTATGCGGGGGCGCTCGGCTGGTTGAACTCGCGCGGAGGCGGCGAGTTCTTCGTCGGTATCCGCAGTGCGCTCATCGATGGCAACCGGGCGCGGGTGTATGCGGGAGCCGGCATTGTCGCCGGATCTACCCCCGACTCTGAGTTTGCCGAAACCGAGCTGAAGTTCGGAGCGCTGCTCGAGGCGCTGCGGCGGGGACGGGTTGACCTGGGCTGAGTCTCGCGGCTGCACGCGCGAGGCCGGCCGCCGATCAGGGAATCTCGTAGATCTCGGCCAGCACGGTGCCAGTGGCATCGCCCACTCCGGATACAATCACGGTGTAGGCACCGGGGGGCAGGGCAACCTGCAGGGCGGCGTCCTTGCTGGATCCCGTGAACGGGAATGCGCCGACCTGGTTGAAGGTACGAATCAGGGCGGCTGAGTCCCCCCAATTGTCATTTTCGCCCAGCTTTGCGCCTGATTCCGCGATGATTTCGATCTTCGGATCTGCCAGCGTGCCGGACAAACCGAGT
>JAEUGZ010000388.1 GCA_016794725.1 Opitutaceae bacterium
ACGCCGAGACCCTTGCGCCCCTCGCGCTCTTCGTTGGTCAGGATGTCCAGATCGCCGTCGGCGTCGAGATCAAGCAGGTGAACCAGGTCGAACTTGATCCCGGGTGCGCCAGCGACGTTTCGTGCATCCCAGGTCGGCGCAGTGGGTGACGCGTTATTTTTGAGCCAATACACGCCGATGCGCGCTCCCGAGGCACCTTCGGAGGAGACGGCAATGTCCATCCGTCCATCCTGGTCGATGTCGCCGATCGCCACGCCCTTGATGTTGCCGGCATTGGCTGGAATGGGTATTGTGGTGCTTGTCCAACGGTCGCCCGTGGCGTCAAGGCGGCGAAGCATCATGATCCGGGAGTGGAGGTGCGGATCCTCACGAATGTCCGGCTGGAGTCCATTTTTGATGCCGACCACGATGTCCCTGAGCTTGTCACCATTCCAGTCGCCGACCCGCAGAAACATGATCTGCTGCGGTTCGATGGCGCCAACGGTGTGTTTTTTCCAAGACGCGCCCGTTGCGACCGCTTGGCTACCGGGGTTCTCGAGCCAGTACACTCCCCGCGTGATTCCATAGCGATCGGAATAAAGGATGTCCCGGTCGCCATCACCGTCCATATCCTCGCTCTCGATTGACATGATCCAGCCGGCCTCGACCAGCGGATGCAGCTTCCACGCAGCGAGTTCCCTTGGATTCGAAGGTGACTCCAACCAGGCGAGCATCGATCGGCCCGCCTTTTCTTCGTAGGGTCTGGCGCCCGCCTTGCCGCCCACGACGAGGTCGATGCCATGCCGACCGTCGAGATCCATGGCCTGGGCATACATCCAATGCGTGACGTCGACGGTCGCCGGCAGGGTTGCCTGGATCCAGGCGGGCGATTCCAGCAAGTCCGACGGACTGGGCGGCGCCCAGTGAACAAACAGTCGCCGCGACTTGCCTTCAGTCGCGGTCACGACGTCAACGCGTCCGTCGCCATCGAGGTCGACAAACAGAGCATCCTCCGCCGATGGTGTGCGTCCGACCATGACCTTTGGCCAGGGCTGGTGTGCCTTGCCGGGGCCGGGATTCAGATACACGCGGGTGGAGCCATCCTCTTCCCACGCCGTGGTGATGTCCGGCAGTCCATCACCGTTGATGTCCATCAGTTTGGTGCCATCCGAACCCCGACCCTCATTGTCGATGATGTGCATTTTCCACGGATCCCCAACGATCTGCGGCTGAGCTGGGAGGGTGTGAGCACACACGAACGCCGTGAGCGCGGAGCGGAGGGTAGTGCGAAGGGAATACATGTGCAGAAAGAGTAGGGGGCCGGGAGCGAGTCGTGCAGGCGTGGCATGCCACTGTCTCCACGGCGGTTGCAGGACGGAGAGGTGCGGTCGGCCCGGCGCCTGAATGATGGACTGCGCGGATAGGGTCTCCGGCCGTGGACGAGGCGCGCGCGATGAATGTCGCTGCGGTCGGAGATTCTGGTCGTGTCGCACCGGGACGGACTTGGAGTGGACTTAGGGAGGTCGAACGAAGCGGCCGGATCTGTTACGTCTATTTCAACCGGGAGCTCATTTTTCCGGCTAGCCTTGCCGAGCCGCCGCTCCCTAATGTGTTCAGATCGAAGAGGAGCAGCGCCTTCTTCGATCGCCCACCCCACGCTTTTGCTTTTCCGCGATGACCCCGCCGCCGACTACGCCCACCTCAATCGACGCTTCCCCATCGCCGACTTTCGATCAGTCACGCTGGTTTACCCAGGAAGTTTACGCGCATGATTCGCAGCTGAAGTCCTACCTGCGTGGATCCTTTCCCTCGGTCAGCGATGTTGAAGACATTGCTCAGGAGTCCTATCGGCGCATCTGGAAAGTGAGCGCGACGGAAACGATCCGCTCCGCGAAAGGAATTCTCTTTCATATCGCCAGACGGGTGGCAACGGATCTCCTGAGGCGAGAGAAGGCGGCGCCGTTCCGCAGCGTCGCCGATGCGACACGCCTGGCGGTTTTTGACGGGAAGCCAGATGCGGCGGAGGTGGCTTGCACGCGGGAGGAACTCACGGTCCTGGCTGATGCCATCGACGCTCTGCCGGCGCGATGCCGGGAGGTCTTCATTCTACGCAAGATCAAGCGTGTGCCCCAGAAGGAAATCGCGCGCCTGCTCGGCATCTCTGAGCAGACCGTGCAAGTGCTGGTCCTGCGCGGCATGAAGCGCTGCGAAAAGTACCTGCTGCGGCGCGGTCTCTGAGGCATCCTCCGATGAATAGAAACCCAAAGGCAGGCGACGTTTCCGACGCGGAGGTCAAGCACGCGGCCGCCGAGTGGAAGGCACGGATTGATGCGGGACTGTCCCCCGAGGAAGAGGGGCAACTCCAGGAATGGTGTGAGGCTGATATCCGGCACCGCAAAGCCCTTGAACGGTTCGACGCGGTGTGGCAGCGATTCGACCGTCCCTTCCAGGCGGGCGCGGCCGACCTGCTTCTGGAGGAGCTCCAAGAACGTTCGGCTCGGCGCCGGCGCCAGCGCAAGGGTGCGGTGTTCGGTGTGGCCCTCACGCTCGTGCTTGGCACGGTCTGGCTCTGGCGGGCGCCACCGGCCGCCCGTGAGGGGAGAACGGCACCCGCCGTGGCGATCCTTCGGGTGCCGGCGCGGCAGGTATTGGAGGACGGATCGGTCGTGGAGCTCAGGGAGGACGCCGAAATTGCGACCGACTTCAGAGCGAACGTTCGTCGAGTGACCCTCCTCCGCGGCGAGGCACACTTTCAAGTTGTGCGCAATCCCGCTCGGCCTTTCCAAGTTCACGCTCGCGGCGTTCTGGCCGAAGCGGTTGGCACCTCGTTTACGGTGGATCTTCGCTCGCGCCAGGTGGTCGAGGTCCTCGTGACCTCGGGCAAGGTCGCGGTATCGAATGCCGCCGCGGAGAGCAGCACGGAAACCACTGCGGCGGACACTCCCTCCGCGAATCGTCGGGAGGTGGCCCTGCTCGACAAGGGGAAGAGTTGTGTAGTGGAGAAGTCGGACACCAGCGCCGACGACCTCACGGTCGTCGCGATCCCGGACGAGGAGCTTGAAGCGCGGCTGTCTTGGCGGGCGCCGCGGGTGGAGTTCACCAAGGCCACGCTCGCCGAGGCGATTGCAGTGTTGAACCGCTACGCCGAGGAAAACGCCCGGCCTGGTGCGCGTCCAAGGCGCTTTGTGATCGACGATGACTCACTGCGCGACGTGCAGGTGAGCGGACTGTTCCGCGTCGATCGGGTCGACATCTTTGTCAGCCTTCTGGAAAACGGATTTGGAATCAGCGCCCAGCAGGACAATCCGGAGGAGATCCGGCTCCGTCGCGAGCCGCGCTAGGCCTCGTCTTCGACCCCGGGCGGCCGCAGGCACGGATTTCAGTAACAGATGTGGTGCGTTCGCCCGCCCTCCTTCGAGAACCCATGAACTCGAAATCCCACTTGCGGCCCCACCTGTTGCTCACGTGCACGCTCGTATTCGTCGGGCTGCTCCTTCCCGTCCTTGGACTGGCGGCCGATCCCCCCAAACGCCATTTCGATCTGCCGGCCGACAGCGCCGAGCGTTCCCTGAAGCGCCTGTCGGAACAGTCCGGCCGGGAACTCCTGTTTCCCGCCGCGGTGGTCGAAGGGGTGCGAACGAAACCGGTGCGGGGCGAGATGACGGCCTTGCAGGCCCTCAACGCCATGCTCGACGGGACTACTTTGATTGGGATCCAGGACGACCGGAACGGATCGCTTACAGTGAGGCGATCCAGGCCGTCGGAGGGTCGGGAAAAAAAAGCCCTGGGGCGGACCCTCACCGCCCCACGTCACGGAATCATTGAGGGTCGCGTCAGCGATGCCAGGTCCGGCGACTACCTCGAGGGTGTGCGCGTCACGATATCCGGCACATCGCTCGAAGCATTCACCAACACGGAGGGCTTCTATCGCCTCCAGCGTGTCCCTGCGGGGCCGGTCAGGCTGGAGGCCTTTTTCACCGGAACTGAAGCCAGAGGCATGGATTTTGTCCTGAGTCCAGACTCGACCGCAGTCTGGAATTTGACGCTCCAACCGCGCCACGCCTTTCGATCGGATGAGACCGAGGCCGTAGTCCTGTCCACCTTCACGGTCGCTGCCGCGCGGGAGCTCAGCGGCGCGGCCCATGCGGTCAACGAGCAGCGTTTTGCGTCGAACATCAGAAATGTTCTCTCCACCGATGAGTTTGGCGCGGTGCCGGAAGGCAATGTGGCGGATTTCCTCAAGTACATGCCCGGAGTTACGATCGAATCGAGTGGGGGCAACTCGCGCTGGGTTTCCATCAACGGGGTTCCGCCTGATCATGTTCCTGTGACCATCGATGGATTCAATCTTGCGACCACGGGCAACGGCGGGGGCACGCGACGCGCGGTCGACCTCGACATGATCTCGATCAACAACGCCTCGCGCATCGAAGTCTCATTCTCGCCCACGCCGGAATCCCCAGGCGGGGCACTCGCCGGCTCGGTCAATCTCGTTCCACGCAGCGCGTTTGAGCGCTCCCGGGCGTCATTTGAAGGCAATGCGTATCTGCTTCTGCGTGACAATGCGCGCAATGCCGGCCGGGTACCCAGCACCCGGGATGGTGATACATCCCGGAACATCCATCCCGGCTTCGACTTCTCGCTCATCGTGCCCGTCAACGAGCGATTTGGCTACACGCTGTCCGCCGGCTCGTCCACCCAGTATTCGGCACAGGACACGCTGCAGAACACCTGGCGCGGCGTCAGCGCGCCAACGAACGGCAGCACCTACCCGCACACGACGCCCGACAATCCCTACCTCACGAACTTCTTCTTCCGCGACGAACCCAAGACCACGACGCGCCGATCGCTCGGGGCAACGGTCGAGTACAAGCTGACACCCAACGACCGGCTTGCGCTCTCGCTGCAGTATTCATCCTTCCACGCCGAGTTCCTTGGCAACCAGGTCCAGTTCGAGGTCGGACGCGTGGCGCCGGGAGACTTTGCGCCCACCACCACCCGGGGCGCTGCCGGCTTTGGTTCGCTGACGCTCACAGGGGGGCCAAGCGAGCGTCGCAATGAGAACTACATGCCGACGATGGTGTGGCGTCATACCGGCCCCACGATCAAGTGGGAGTTGGGCGCCGGCTTCTCGCGGGCCTTTGACGAAGAGAATACCGACAGAAACAAGGGCTTCAGCGGGTTCACTGCCCGGCGCAACGGAGTAAGCGTTTCGTTCGACGACATCTATTACCTCCGACCTGGCTCGATTGCGGTCTCCGATCCGATCGTCGGTGATCGGATCGATCCGTTCGATTTGGCCAGCTACGCGCTGACGGGAGCGTCGCAGGGCGGGCGCTGGACGGCGGAGATGCAGCGCAGCCTCTACGGCAATCTGCAGCACAGTTTCACTGCGCGGATTCCGTTCACCCTGAAGGCGGGCTTTGACCTTCGACAGGCGATCCGGGACCTTCGACGGGAGTCGATCGCCTATGCGTACCTCGGGCCAGACGGGCAGGGCAGCACGTCGCCGCTGGGCGGTGATGATCGTGCCGAGCCTTTTCTCGACCCGGTCTTCTCCCAGCGGGTCGCGCCGTTTGGATTCCCGAAAGTAGATGCCATCAGCAACCGGCTGCTGTGGGACGCGTACCAGAAATCCCCGGCGCATTTTCAGGTAGACGAGAACGCCCGGTATCGGGCCGCAGCCAGCGATTCCAAGCATGCCGAGGAAACCATCGCGGCGATCTACCTGCGCGGCGATCTCGCGTTCGTGAATCGCCGACTCAAACTGGTCGGAGGCGTGAGGGCCGAGCAGACCACCATCCGTGCGCAGGGACCGCTCTCGGATGCCACCTTGAACTACCAGCGCGATTCGGCTGGAAGTGTCATCATCGGCAGCAACGGACGACCGCTTCCTATCGCCACCGACCCGCTTGCCGTTTCGCGGCTCACGCTGCTTGAACGTGCAGCGAGCGTGCGCAAAGAGTACCTGCGGTTCTTCCCGAGTCTCAACCTCAGCTACACGTTTCACGATCAACTGATCGCACGGGTGGCCTACTACCGGACCCTTGGTCGGCCCAACTTCGACCAGTATTCGGGCGGGCTCACCCTGCCGGACCTGGAGTTGGGTCCTACTCCCTCAAATCGAATTCAAGTCAACAACGCAGGCATCAAGCCATGGCAGGCGGAAACGATCAACGCGCGGCTTGAGTACTACTTTACCGAGGTGGGGCAGGTTTCCATCGGAGCCTTTCAGCGGGATTTCGACGGGCTTTTTGGCGGAACGGAGATTGCCGCGACCCCGGAGTTCCTGGCGCTGTACGCGCTCGATCCCAACACCTACGGAAACTACGGCGTCTTGACCCAGCACAACATCGCCGAACCGGTGCGAATGACGGGGGTCAGCTTGGACTATAAACAGTCGCTGACGTTCTTGCCGCGCTGGGCGCGTGGAGTCCAAATTTTTGCCAATGGGAGTGTGCAGCGCGCGACAGGCGCCTCGCTGGGAGCCTTCACCGGATCAAACTACGTACCGCGAAGCGCCAGCTGGGGCGTCAGTCTCTCGCGGAGGAAGTATTCCGTGCGCGCGAACTGGAACTATCGCGACCGCCATAAACGAGGGAGCGCATCGATGGGCACTGGCATCGAGGCTGGTACCTTCATGTGGGGCACCAAGCGGCTGTACCTGGACCTGCAAGGAGAGTACGTCGTCACCCGGCACTTTTCAATTTTTGCAAACCTCCGGAATCTCGGAAACGCCTACGATGACTTCGAAGTCTCCGGTCCCTCGACCCCGGAACACGCTCAATTCCGCATCCGAAGAGATTACGGTTCGCTGTGGTCGGTTGGCATGAAGGGCCGTTTCTAGACCAACCTTCGGTCCTGAGGACCCAGGGGTATCGCGTACACGGACACGCCGGCGCTGGTTCCGTGCCACCAGGAGGGGCAGGACTTTTGGAAACGTGCTCGGTTTCGTGGGATGCGTGGTTCTGCCCCGGGTAGAACATCGGAGCGCCTCCATGCGCGTCTTGGAGAATGCCTCGGTGCGACATGACATTGGTGATTTTGCACGCTTTGTGGCGGCAGGGATGGCTGCCTCAGCGCAAATCAGGTACCCGAAAGGATAAGGATCGGGGCAATCCCAAGCGGGTCAGTCTGGGCCCACTTGTCCGGTCCCCTCTCGGTAGGTCAGCGACGAAACGATTCGTGGCCCGAACGAGTTGGGGGTCTTCCGTCTTCGATCGATCGGACGCTGTCAACCGGCTGGGTGACCGGAATTCCGTGAAGGGTCCTGGCTAGGGCTTCGACCTCGGTGTCATGCGACGCGCGATGTAGTCATCCACCACCGCTTTGCTGACGACGTACTTCCACCCTTCTGCGGTGTGCTGAAACACCAGTCCGGATACAACGGCGCCGGGCAGCATGAGCGCCACACGTCCCTCCCTGATGGGCTCGATCCTGGCCAGCGCCAGAACTTCGCTCCCGGGATACGGTTGCTCAATGCCGTTGTGGACCATGATGGCCGCGGCCAGTGCCTCCACGGAATTCCACTCGGCTCGGAGCCCGGCCGGGATGCCGGAGTAGATGGCCTCTGCCTGGGGTTTGGCCTCGGCGTCGATGATGAAGAGCCTCGCCATCGTCGTCACGTCACCCTGATCGCACGCCCAAGCCATGGTCTGCAGCGTTGCGACGGGGGTCGCCTGCCCGGCGTTGAGGTAGCTTCTCGTTGGCCAACGCTGGGATTCTCCCGCCGACGTGGATCGATGGCTCATGGGATCGGAGCCCACCTGGGTCGCTGCGCGCGCGGCATGGTCTGCCGCGCCTTGAACCTCAGCGTCACGAGTGTGCGGCCGAACTGGCTCCCGCCGACTGATTGCCAGTCGCAGGTAGGCGTTTTCTTTCTTCAAACGCGCGATCTCGTGGTCGCGTTCCAATCGTGAGTAGAAAAAACTGCAATACGTGCCCGCAGCGGCGAGCAAAGAGGTGATCAGCGTTATCCTCAGGAAGGCCATGGTGGTCGTTCAGTTGAGGCCCAACTTCACCACGATTTCGTTGTTCAGCAGCTTCATCAGTCCCGCATCGCCTCCCGGTCTGATTGAAAACTGAATCTTCCATCCTCCCGCGGTTCGCACCAGGGGCCAGCCATTCCCGGTCGAGCCTGCCTTGCGCAAGACCGTTCGCTCAGGACTGACTTCGGTCGCGACGAACTGGCTGATTTGCTCGACGCCGGTTGGGGGCTTCAACACAGCGGAGATCAGTTGCGCCCGGACGAAGAGGTCTTCCGGGGACCGGTAGCGCGCCCGGATCGATTCGGGTGCTCGGGTGTAGAGACCTTCCAACTCCGTCCGCCCGGCCTCGTCGAACGTGATCAGCCCGGCCACGGCGACGGCATTGCCCGTGTCACACGCCCACGCGTAGCTCAGCAAGGCATTCTCCGGCGTCGCCTGGCCACGGTCGCTATGCCTGCCAAGTGGCTCCGCCGGTCTTTCCGTTGCCTGCTCTTTGGCCTGCAGCGGGGTGGGTGGTGCCGGCGCGGCCATCGCGTTTGTCGCCGGTGCGATCGCGGGCTGATTTCTCAAAGCCGCCAAGGCGACGGAGAGCCTCGAGTGTTCCTTCCGCAGGATTGCCAGTTCGGTCCGGCTGGCACGTGCTTCCGCGAGGGACCAGCCCATGCCGGTGAGCGCTGCCACCACTCCCGCGCCGATCCAGAGCGCCGCCACTTTCTTTAAAGCCAACAAGCTCAGGAGCGATGCGAGGGTGCCTGCCGGCGCCGCTGCCATCGCCGCCGTCGTCACGCTGGTCGCCAGGCCGGCCGGTGCGGTCGCCATCGTTTGGTTCGCCAACAGCAGGCCCAGGGCCGACGCCGTGGAGCCGAGCCCGCGCTTGCCCAATTGGGTGCGGAGTTTGTCCAGAGCCCGCTCCGTGCGCATCCGCGCTGTGTTTTCGGACAGATTCATGCGGGCCCCCACCGCGGCAAAGCTCAGCCCCTCAAAGAAGCGCAACAGCACGATCTCACGGTCCGCCTCTTTCAGATCATCCATGGCGGCGTCAATCACCGGGCGCAGGTTTTCCCAGTCGACCCGGGGCTCCGGGGAGGAAGCATCAGCCATGGCAGTGAGCGATTGGGAGAGCTTTTGTTGACGAATCGCGATGCGGGTGGCGTCAATCGCCGCATAGCGGGTGCTGCGATGCAGCCAACCCGTCAGCGCCGGGTGGTGTTGCAGCGCGGCCGCCTTGCGCGCGAGGTCGGTGAAGACTCGCTGCGCCACTTCCTCCGCCAGGTGGGTGCGCCCATGGGTTCGTCGCAGGGCCGCGGCATAGACGAGATTGAGATGTCTCCGGACCAATTCGGCAAACGCCCGGTCATCGTGTGCTGTGACGTAGCGGCGGAGGAGTTCGGCATCGGTGGGCATCCGGGATCAACGGTATAACCGCTCCCCGATGAAAAACCGCACAAAATTGCTCCGTCCTCATTGTGTCGCCCCACTCCGCTCCTTGGGCTCAAGCCCACGTGCGCAGTCCGATGAGTCCCCAGGCGAGGCCATACCCGGTGATGAAAGCGAGACCCAGTGTCACGAGTACGGCATGCCAATAGACGTAGCGGTTCATCGGTGTACGTCGGTGCCGCCAAAGCCCGATCGCGCTCATGATCACGCTCACAGGAAGTAGGAGGGTGTCCAGCATGAGTCCAACCGACCAGAGATTCACGGTTCCCAGGATGTGGACATGCCCCTCCTGAAAGTGGAGGTAGTAGGCAATGAATCCCACGATGCTGACCACCCCCAACAAGGGCCATGTGCGTGGCCCGAGCGGACCGGCCTGCTTCAATCGTCCGAACACGAGACGAAGCCCCCAGACCGCGGCAAACAACACGGCACTGATCACGACACCGAACGATGCGAGCATCCCGTAAAACACGGACCAGAACCCGACCGCCGAGGTGCGTCGGAATGTGCCTTCAAAACATTGCAGCAACTTTTCGCCGTGTTCTCCCGTGATCACGGCCAGCTCTGGCTTGGCTCCATCGTTCAGACGGAGGAGATCACCGGACACCGGAACCCATCGCCAAGACCCCGGCATCATGATCATTTCCTTCTCCTCCACCCGGATCCTGCGGAGGTTCCGGAAACCCTCCACAAAATCAGCATAACCTTCGTTGCGCGGAGCGATATTGAGATAGAGCCCGCTGAAACTCCGGTTCATGAAGGCCGGCATAGGACCCGCTGGCGGGGGCGTTTTATCGGGCACACCACGCATCGCGTAGAGCCGCACCAAATTGTTAACCCGCGCAAAGGTGCTTGCCCGATTTGAGTTGAGCATGACCACGAGGCCGAGGCCGAGCTCCGGGCAGTATTCGATGGTAACAAAACACGCATCGCGGTTGCCGTTGTGGCCATGCCACTCGTAACCGCGTGAGAACATCGCCCGGTTGTACAGACCATAACCCACCGTCACCCCGGACTGGGCGGCCGGTAGCGTGGTCGGCACTTCCAACCGGTCAATCGATGCTTCCCGCAAGACCTGACGCCCGTCAAAACGGCCGCGCTGTAGGTGAAAGCGCACGTAGTTGGCCATGTCTTCGAGCGAGGCGTTCACGGCTCCTGACGGACGATAGATAAGATGCGAATAAGGCGCCACCTTGTGGCTCCGGCTCCAATACATCGTAGTCAGGTTCGATTGCACCTCCGGAGTCAGGAAATAGCCCGCGGTGTGCATTTGGAGCGGGACGAAAAAATGGTCGCGCACATAGTCCTCAAACCGTTGCCCCGATGCCTTCTCGATCACGGCGGCCACCAAGGCAGGCCCGATACTGCTGTAGGCGAAGCGCGAGCCTGGACGCCAGCGTATGACGCGGTAGCGCGGCGCGAAATTCAGGGCCTGCGGCAGGGTGACCGGAGTGGGGTCATTGTGCGCGTACTCGCTGAAACGACAATCCGGGATGCCCGAGGTATGCTCCATCAAATGGACGAGGCGCACGGGATCGCTGGATTCCCAGGCATTCTCCACCGGGTATTCCGGCACCCATTGCCGCAGCGTATCGGTGAGCTTGAGTTTCCCTTCTTCCTGCAGCTTCAGGGCTGCGAGCGCCACAAACTCCTTCGACGCCGACCCGATGCGGAAGAGCGTTTTCGTTGTCACCGGCTTGTTTTCCGCTTCGTCCGCCAAGCCCAGTCCTGCCATCCACTCGACCTTGTCACGGGAAACGATCGCGACGGCCGCCCCAGGCGTGTTCCCCGCCTTGAGCACGGTCTCGATCGCGCGCTGCAATTCCTCAAGGGACTGTGGTCCTTCATAGTCGGCCCGGACGAGCCGGCCGGCGAGAAACAGGACCAGGCACAGATAAAACTGGGTCTTTTTGAGCATGGGAGCACGATGGGTCTTCCCACTCTAACCGCTCGCCGATTCAGGATCGCACGACGTGTCCCACCCATTTGTGGCCAAAGAAGCATCAAGCGAGTCAGTCGGGTCCCTCTTGTCCGCACCCGTTCGACGGTCCGCCGTCGAAGGTGTTGGAACAGCTCGGGCCGGTCTACGCGGCCGGTCCTGGGCTGGTCACAGCCGCGTTTTCTGGAGTCGGAGACTGAGGATCTGGTAGGGACCGAATGGAAACGTGGTGGCGGGTTTGTCCACCGCTTCGCCCTGGAGGGTGCAGGCACGCGCCGACCAGCCCGGCTTCAGTTTGAGGCGTGCGTTTCCGGGCACCCCGGAAACCTCGTGGAGCCGGAGTAACCAGCTGCTCGCATCAAGGGGGCACGCCCACGAGGGCATCAAGGTCTCGGCCTCCTCGATGCCAACCAACCCGGCGTCAACAGGAACGCCGCGATAGACGAGGGGCAGGGTGAAGAGGGTGTCGGCGAGTGCGGCCGGGTGTAGGTTGCGGGGCTGGGTCAGGTCATACCCGCCCAGCGCGAGCTGGATCACATGTCGGCCTTGGTCGGAGTAAGGGGATGCGGGAGGATGGCGGCTGAGTCCGGGCGGGGCGGCGTAGCGGTGGTCGTCACTGCCGGTCATGCGGGGACTGCGCAGCAGCGAGACCGTGAGGTCCCCGTCCTTGGCGGAGAAACCGTACTTCGCCTCCGTGATCACGGCAAGGCCCTCGCGCTCGCTGTCGTGGCTGACCGCCGCCCAGCGGGAGCCGGGGACTTCCCACTGGGCCTCTGTCCGCGGATCTCCGGGTTGCTGGCAGCGTAGCGTGCTGCCGAAGGGCGCGCCAAAGCGCGCGTGACGTCCTCGATACGTGGTGGGGAAGTGCAGGCGGAGCAGCGTGTGCGATTCGTGCCAGTCGACCTCGGCTGTGATCCGCAGCACGGCTTCTCCCGCGCGAAGCTCGTGGCGCAGGGTCAGGGTGCTGGCGCGGCCCAGCCTGCGAGTGAAGGTGAAGATCGCCCGGTCCGGAGGGGTCGGTTCGTGGTGGAAACGCACGGCCGTGGTGACCGGCTGGCCGAGGGCGAGCGAGTGGCGGTCGATGCCCCAGGCATCGTAGTTGGAAGGACGATCCGGATACAGCACGGGGAGGGCGGCCCGGCCATCGAGGGCGAGTTTACGACCGTCGATGACCAGGGTCTGCAGGGCACCGTCGGCGGCGAAATCCGCCTGCAAGCGCGCGTTGCGCAGGGTCCGACCCCGGCATTCGACGCCGCCGGGGGCTTCGGGGGACGCCGCGGCCGGACGGCTGGAGAGCGGAGGGAGTTCCACCCAGCGCGGGGCCTTCTGCCGCGGCAGGGTGATCCAGCCTGACCAGGGCAGGGCGAGGGGGTTGAAGAGCTGTAGCTCCCCGCGACCGGTCGCGAGGCAGGCCTGGGTCGCCCGGTCGAGCTCCTCGCGCAGGCGCTGGAGCTCCGGCACCGCCTCGGCGTAGGTCTCAGCCACGGAGCTGCCGGGGATGTAGTCGTGAAACTGGGCGAAGACGAGCCGTCGCCAGATCGCGGTGAGGTCGGGCGTCTCGCCCCGGGCGGTCGCCGCGGCCTCGCGGACCTGGAGCGCACGCTCGAGGGCGCGGAACGCGGCCTTGAGGTCACCATGACTGGTGTAAGTCCCGCGATGATACTCGAGGTAGCACTCGCCCTGGTAGACCGGCAGCCGGGCCCGGCGGCGGGCGAGGCGGGCAAAGAACGCCTCGGGGTGCTCCCAGCGGAGCGCGGGGGTGCCGGCGAGGCCGCCCAGGCGGCGGGCGCGCTCGCACATCTCCTCGGTCGGGCCGCCGCCGCCGTCGCCGTAACCCGTCGGATGGAGGTACTCGGGATGAAGGTGCGACTGCGCATGGCCGCGGGCGTTGGCATCGAGTTCGGCGAGATCGAGGCGGTTGTTGTAGCCGACGTTCTGGGTTACGTGGGCCACGACTTCGCTGCCGTCGGTGCCGCGCCAGACAAAGCTGCTGTAGGGGAACCGGTTTACCGCGCTCCAGGTGAGTTTGGTGGTGAAGAACCAGTCGACACCTGCGAGGCGCATGAGCTGGGGCAGGCAGCCGCTGTAACCAAAGACGTCGGGCAGCCAGAGCAGCCGCGCGGGGGTTCCGCGGAGGCGGGTGAATTCCGCCTGGCCGAGCAGAAAGCTGCGGGCGAGCGCCTCGCCGCAGGGCAACTGGGTGTCGCTTTCAACCTCGAGCGCACCCGTCGCCTCCCACGCGCCGCGGGTGATGTGGCCCTGTATCCGTTCGGCTAGAGCGGGAGCGCGGCGGGCGACGGCACGGTAGCTGGCGGGCTGGCTGTAGGCGAACCGGAATTCCGGATAGAGCGCGATCAGGCGGTCCATCGTGGCAAAGGTGTGCACGGCCTTGGCCTCGCCCATGCGTTCGGGCCAGAGCCAGACGAGGTCGATGTGCGCGTGGCCGGTCAGCACAGCTCGGACGAGGGAACGGGAGTCCTTGAGCTCCCGGCGCGCGGCGACGAGCGCCCGCCGGAGCGCCGGCACCCCGTCGCGGTCAAACGCATCGAGCGCCTGGTCGAGCGCGTGTAGCACCTTGCGGTAGAGGGGCGTGGCTTGGTCGACGGCGGGCTGTTGTCCGAACCGCGGCAGTTCGGTGGGCGGAGCCGGGACCTGCTTCGCCCGCAGCGCCATCATGAGGTCGAAGAGCGCACGCAGGTCGTGCTGGGTTTCCCAGGTCGCGTCATCCCGGTGCACGAGGTAGGCTCCGGTGAAGACACTGCCCTGGGCGGACAACCCGGTCGCTTCCGGGTGCCAGATCGCGGACTGGCAGCAGTAGCCTTCGATCCAAACCTCGTCGACCGCCGGGGGCAGCGCCACGCGACGGTGAGCGACGTCGAAGCCGTAGTACGGGCAATCGTTGACCATCAGCGTGGCCTCGCCCTGATCGCGCCATTCGAGGTAACGCGGGCCTGCGGAACGGGCGGCGGGCGGGAGGGCGACATGGAACCAGCGTTGATCGTAGAGTCGTCCCCAGGCCGAACCGGGGGTGACTCCGGCCCGCCGGTCACGTTTCGCTTCGGCGAGGCTGCGGTGCTCAGGCGTGGCCCGGGTGGCGGTCACTGGCAGCGCCGTGCGTTGGATCCAGCAGGTGTCGTGCAGACGACGAAGCGCGGCCTCGGCGCGGTTGGGGACAAACTGCAGAAACGGGTTGGGAGTCAGCATGGAAGGGAAAGTCAGGCGGTCGTCTCCGGACCCACCCAGGCTTGGCAAAGCGGTGCACTGTGGCAATGTCGAGGGATGAATGCCGTCGCGCTGGCCCACTGGGTGAGCTCGCGCTGGCGCCGCGACAGACGCCGTTGCCCGTCTCGCCGGACTCGGTGAGTGTCGCGTTCGCCAACGATGTGTTCCACCAGCAGAAGTAGGCAAGCAAGGGCGGGCAGTCCTTACTTTTCAAATTGGAGTCACTGATTGATTGCCATGTTGCCAAAGGTACGCCGCGGGTACGGTCGGGGTGGCCTGTGTGGGGGATAGGGGTGAAGGGTGGCGACCCGGTTGATCCGTTGTGTGGGGAGGGAGGCCGCCTCGTTGGCTGCAAGTTCGGGGGGGGCGGAGCAACGGCCGAGGGTGGCAGGGACAGGACCGTCTTGCGCTTCTTGCGTGGTTCCCGGGCGGCGCGGGCGGGCGGGCGGGCACGAGATTCCGTTGTTCACTTGGGCGGAGGCTGGGGGCAGGATGGGACGTCGCTTGTGTCATGACCATCCGCCCTTTGCCGTTGCCGGAGTTTCACTTGTTGCTTCGCCGCAGGGAAGCGCCGGGCGCGCACAAGCCCGTGGCAGGTTCGCCGGGGGCGAGGGTGGACGGGTTCTATCTGGAGCGCACAGAAGACGCCGTGCGTGCGTTTGGCCCGGGTATTCCTCCGACGCGCTTTCAGTTTCACTTCATCGGTCTGGTTGCTCGCAGTCGCGCCACCTGCACCACGGGACTCGCCTCATTTCCGGTCGGGCCGCGGGTCGCCTTTTTTGTGCCGCCCGCGCAAATCCATTCCAGCCGCGACTGGACGACCGCGGATCGCGGCTACGCGCTCAGTTTCAGCGATGCCTTCTACACGGAAACGCTCGCCGACAAATCCGCGCTTCGTCGCTCGCCGCTCTTCGCGTGGGAGCGGCCGCCGTTTCTCCTGCTCGACCGCATTGACTACGAAGCGCTCCGGGCGACCTTCGCGATCCTGGAACGCGAGTTTTCCTCCGCCGCACGCTCGCCCGGCATACTCCGCCCGCTGCTTCACGCCATCGTCGCTCAACTCGAAGCGGCAGCCCTGCGGGCGCAGCCGGCGACCCTCCGCTTGGACGGCAGCGCCCGGCTTTACGAGGCGTTTCGTGCGCGAATCGAACGGGACTTCCGCGCCGAAAAGAGTCCCGCTGCCTACGCTGCCGCACTCGGCGTGAACCCCAACCACTTCTCCACCGCCGTGCGCGCCGCCTCCGGTCTGCCGCCCGGAGCCTGGATCCGCGCCCGGGTGATCCTGGAGGCGCAATGCCTGCTCGCCAGTACGACGCGGAGTGTGAAGGAAGTCGCCGCCGAGCTCGGGTATCACGACGAGGCGTATTTCAGCCGGCTTTTCAAGAAAGTCGTCGGAGTCGCGCCGCGCGAGTATCAGCTGGGCCGCGGGTAGGTGCACCCCGACCGCCTGACAGCGGCCGCGTGACGCGCTGCGGGCACCCGACCGCCGGGTCACTCCGGCGAAAAAGGAGGCTCTCATGGAATCTGCGGTGGCGACGAAGCAAACGCGTTCATTCGCGCTGCCACCGGTGGGCGGACCGCGACCCTTGGCCATGCGATGGGCTGAAGAATGGGTCGAGGCGAATGTTTCTTTCCTGAGAAAAGTCCAAGTCGTGCTGAGAACGCTCCATTCCC
>JAEUGZ010000391.1 GCA_016794725.1 Opitutaceae bacterium
CCGGCCTTGATCGCCTTGGCGAACTTGGGTGAACCGGTCAGATTGGTGCGTTCACCGATGACGAGAAACTGGGACGCGTTGGATTGCATCGAGCGGAGCGAAGGACGGTGGAGGTGGGTCAGGCGGCCGTGAGCGACTCAAGTCCGCTGAGCCGAAGGGCCGGGGCCCGTTGCGGGAGAGGGCGGGGCGTCACCCCGCGGACCGCGTTGGCAATGGCCCGGATGTGCTCCGGCGTCGAGCCGCAGCAGCCTCCCACCAGATTGACGAGGCCGGCGGTGGCGAACTCGTGCAGGACGGCGGCCATTTCCGCCGGAGTCTCGTCGTAGCCACCGAAGGCATTGGGCAGGCCTGCATTCGGATAGCAGGTGACCCGGCAGTCCGCCAGGCGAGAGAGCTCTTTAATGTAGGGACGCATGGCCCGGCCGCCGAGCGCGCAGTTAATGCCGACCGAAAAGGGGCGTGCGTGCCGGATGCTATGGAAAAACGCTTCTGTCGTCTGTCCCGAAAGGGTGCGGCCGGATGCGTCGGTGATGGTGACACTGATCATGACCGGGAGCCGCTTTCCCGTTTCCTCGAACACGCCTTCGATTGCGAAGAGCGCGGCCTTGGCGTTCAAGGTGTCGAAGATGGTCTCGACCAGCAGGATATCGACACCGCCCTCAATCAGTGCGCGCACCTGTTCGGTGTAGGCGGCGACCACCTGGGCCCAGGTCACCGCCCGGTAGTCGGGACGATTGACATCCGGCGACATGGAAAGTGTGCGATTGAGGGGGCCAATGGCCCCGGCGACGAAACAGCGGCGTCCCGGAGTGGCAGCTTCGGCTCGTGCCGCAGCGCGCCGGGCGCAGGCCACGGCGGCCAGATTGAGCTCGGTCACGATTGATTCGAGGCGGTAGTCGGCCTGACCAATCGAGGTGGAACTGAAGGTGTTGGTCTCAACGATGTCGGCCCCCGCTTCAAAGTAGAGCTGGTGTATCTCCTCGACAATCGCTGGTTTGGTCAGGGCTAGGAGATCGTTATTTCCCTTCAGGTCATGAGGATGTGAGGCAAATTGAGTTGCTCTGAAATCCGCTTCGCCGAGGCCGTAGCTTTGAATCATGGACCCCATGGCGCCGTCGAGGACGACGATGCGTTGGGAAAACAGCGCCACCAGATCAGGGAATGTGCTGCCAGAAAAGAAGGGGGCGGAGGCCATGCGAGAAATGAATGATCAAAATGGGGTGGCTGGCAAGGATCATATCGTCATATCTGAATATGATGATACGAAATTCTGCTGTCCTGGTTGACGAGAGTAGCTGCCCTGATTCCAAGAATAAGTGCCATCCTGGCGACAACACGGAGGCCTCTCGCCCGGCGGAAAAGGAGTTCGAGGGGGATTCTTGGGAAGCTGCCGATCGGAGGCCCGGAAGCGATCCGGAACCGATGGGGAAGGATTTCGTTTCAAGGCGGGATCCACGAGCAGAAAGCGGTATTTGATATTTATATACAACGTGCAGGAATAGTTCCAGGCAGCCCGCCTGGATGGCCTGTGCGTGAGCCCGCAGCCGGTGGCGGAGTCTGGCCGCAGGACGTCCGGTGCCGCCGGTGGCGTGGTCGTGCCAGGGTGCTGGCGCGCTCGCAGCGGCAAAAGAATGTATTGCGCTGGTCCCCGGCGGTTCCATTACCTTGGGGCGTTCGTGTTCTTTCCACGTTCGGGGTTCAGGGGAAGGCCGTGAGAACCGGCCACAGTTGCGCTGCGGTATCGCATCACAAACCTCCACCGCGTCGGCGAACGACGCGGGCACAGCCAATCGGGAACTCCCGGTGAAGGCGGGGGCGAGGCGTCCGTCCGGGTCCCATCGGGGCCGGACCGGCACACATGCGGAGTCCGAATATCCTCCCTCGCACGCTCACGCGGCGGGTGCGTAATGCGCGCACCGGCTGTGATTTCCTTCATCGCATCAATGAAGCGTGAGAGTGGATACGCGCGCCGGAGACGGTGGCGGACCTGCTCTTGCCTAGCTCAAGTCAGCAGGATTGCGTCATGTCATTCCCCTCCCGTCCCCTTGTTGGTGACTTTTCTCTCGCGGCCCGTCTTCTGGCGGCCGCTTTGCTGGCAGGCTGCGGCCTGTCCGCCCGCGCCCAGGTGCGCCCGACCGCCGTCCCGGTCGAGCGGCTCGATCCCTTCCTCATCACGGCGACGCGCACGCCCTCGGCGCAGAGCGCGTTGGGGAGCGTGGTCGATTCTCTGGGAGCGGACGAACTCGCCCGCCGTCAGCTCAGTTCCCTGGCTCAGGCGCTCGGGAGTGCAAGTCTGCCGGCCTTCTCCTCGGGACAACCCGGTGCGAGCACCGCGATCTTTTTGCGTGGCGCCAATTCCAACCAGACTCTGTTTCTCGTCGACGGATTGCGCTTCAACGACCCCAATACCGACTACGCTGTTTTTCTCGGGGGCGCCTGTGTGTCCGCGTGCGACAGCCTGGAGGTGGCGCATGGTCCCCAGAGCACGCTCTACGGCGGCGAGGCCGTCGGTGGCGTGGTGTCCCTGCGCAGCCTGCGGGGAACTGGAGCGGACCGTTCCCGTCTCGCCTTGGAAGCGGGGAGTTTCGGCACCCTGCAGGGAGCGCTCTCCGCCCAGGGTGAACGCGGCGCCTGGGCGTACAATGTCGCGCTGCAGGGAGGCAAGACCGACAATGACCGGGTCAACAACACCTTCGAGAGCGGAAACGTGACCGCGCGGATCGACCGCACCATCAATGAGCGCCTGGCGGTGGGGGCCACGGTGCGTGGATTTGAAGCCGAGTACGGCTCCCCGGGAACCCGGTTCTCCAATGATCTGGACAACACCGAACGGGAATCCAACTGGCTGGGCACGGTGTTCGCCGATTGGCGCCACAGGGATCACTGGTCTTCTCATGTCGTGATCGGCGGCCAGCACCGACGGTTCGAATCGGAAAACCCCTCGGCGGGCCGGGCCACGCAGACCACGCTGGTGAAAAACCGCCGGGCGGTTGTCGACTGGCAGAGCACCTACGATGCCGGCCAGGAACACCGTCTGACCGCCGGCTTCACCGCCGAGGACAATCACACGCGCAACACGGGATTTGGAGCGATCGATCGGGGCCAGTCGCTGCTGGCGTTTTTTGTGCAGGATGAATACACGCCGTTGCCCTCGCTGCACCTGACCGCGGGACTCCGCCACGACGACTTTGACACCTTTGGCCGGCACACCACGGGTCGAGGCACCCTGGCGTGGATGGCCTTGCCCAAGCGGCTTAAATTCCGGGCCAGCTACGGCACCGCGTTTCGTTCGCCGAGCTTCCTGGACCTGTATGGCACCAGCACGTTCTATGTGGGCAATCCGTCGCTGCGTCCCGAGCGGGCCAAGGGAGCGGACGCCGGGGTTGATGTCTACTTCCAGGACCCGGAAATGGTGCTGGGTGTGACCTGGTTCGACAATCGATTCACCGACCTGATTGTCTCCGATTTCTCCCGGTCACCGAGCTCGGTGGCCAATGTGGGCAAAGCAACGACCCGGGGCGCCGAGGTGAGCCTGGCCTGGGCGTTGCCGACGTCGACCCAGATCCGGTTGAACTACACGTACCTGGAGGCGGAGAATGCGCTTTCAGGCGTGCGGTTGCTGCGCCGTCCGCGTCACAGCGCCTCGGTGGACGTGGGCCAGGTGTTTTCCGGTGGCTTCAGTGCCGGAGTGGGGCTGCGCGTGGTGGCGCAGCGCGAGGACATCCATGCGAGCACCTTCGCGACGATCGATGGGGAGGACTACAGCGTGGCCCGGGTGTACGCCGCGTGGACCGTAAACGACCGGCTGTCGGTTCGGGCGCGGATTGAGAATCTGCTGGATGAGCGCTATGAGGAAATCCACGGATTCCCGCAGCTTCCCCTGGGGGCCTTTGCCGCGGTGGAGTGGCGCTGGTAGGCCGGGCCACGTTGCGGTTGGAAGTTCGCCAGCCCCGTCGGCGCGTCGCAAACCGATGCGCGCGGGGCCGGCCTAGTCATCGAAGCGCTGCCGGCTGTTGGAGGCGAGGTAGTCACCTATCGCCGAAGCGAAGGTGGCGCCGAACTCCGCGCGCTTCTTTTCACCCATGCCGAAGATCCCGTGCATGGACTGTTCGTCCGCCGGGTAGTGACGGGCCATCTGCCGGAGAGTCGTGTCACCAAAAATAACATACGCCGGTACCTTCCGCTCATCGGCGAGCCGTTTGCGCAGGGCGCGCAGGCGATCGAAAAGGATCTCGTCGCACGCTATCTCACCCTCGCGGCGACCGGCGCGCCGCGCCTTGGGAGACTCCAGCGGTTTGGTCAGGCTGATTGGCTGACGCGTGCGGAGCACGGCCATGCCCTCCTCGGTGAGCTCGATCGTGGCAAATTCCCCGTCGCTCAGTGCGAGGTAGCCCAGTCGCATCAACTCCCGCCCCACCGCCGCCCAGGCGGGGCGTGCGAGGTCGCGTCCGATGCCGAAAGTGGAGAGCTGATCGTGACCCCAGCGCCGGATTTTGTCGGTGTCGGCTCCCGACAGGACTTCAATGATGTGATTCAGGCCCACCGCGAACTGGCTCGCCTGGCGGACCCGGTAGACGCAGGAGAGAAATTTCTGGGCGACCACCGTGCCATCGTAGGTTTCGCGCGGTTCCAGGCAGTTGTCGCAGGCGGCGCAGGCGTCGACCGGAAACACCTCGCCGAAGTAGGAGAGCAACTCGACCCGGCGGCAGCCGGCGGATTCGGCGTAATGCACCATCTGCCGCAACTGATTGCGGGCCACCTGCTGTTCATGTTCGTCCGTGATTTCGTCGAGGAAGTGCGTCTGTTTCGCCACGTCGCCGGCGCTGAAGAGCAGGAGACAGTCGCCCGGCAGCCCATCGCGTCCCGCCCGGCCGGTTTCCTGATAGTAGCCCTCGATGTTCTTTGGCAAGTCGTGATGGATCACCCAGCGCACGTTGGGTTTGTTGATGCCCATGCCAAAGGCGATGGTGGCGCAGATGATGCGAACTTCGTCGCGGAGAAACAGCTCCTGATTGCGCGCCCGCTCCTCGGACTCCAGACCCGCATGGTAGGGCCGGGCCGCGAACCCGCGACCGGCGAGCGCCTCGGCCACCCGCTCGGTGGCGGCGCGCGAGGCGCAGTAAATGATCCCGCTCTCGTGCTCACGCTTGGCGAGGAAGGCGATGAGTTGCTTGATCGGCTGGTCTTTGGGGGTGACCCGGTAGGTCAAGTTGGGGCGATTGAAGCTGGCGACGAAGACCTCTGGCGATTTCAGCCTGAGGTGATTGATGATGTCCGCCCGCACCCGGTCGGTCGCCGTGGCGGTGAGTGCCATGAAGGGCACCTCGGGCCACAGGTCGCGCAGTT
>JAEUGZ010000410.1 GCA_016794725.1 Opitutaceae bacterium
GGCGACCTGTGGAACCAGCGCCGGTCACTGATTCTCCACTACGCCCAATCCGGAAAACCGGGCTACCTGGCGCTTCGCTTTCTCAAGAACGACTATGACTTTTCCTCGGCGCAGCTGATCACGGCGCAGAAGGAAGGTCGCGTCGTCGGGGTCGTCAACCTGGTGACGGATGGCGGGGACACCCACATCTCCCTCGACAAGGTCAAGCAGGCCCGGATCCGGGCGCGCGATCTGCGCCTGCGATTCGAGCTGGGCGGCGCCCCGGCCCGGCAGGCGGTGGTGACGGTGGAACCGGGTGATAGGTCGGCAAATCTGAATCTGGGCACGCTGCCCGTGAACGTGACCGTTCCCTACGCCCGGTTCGAGGGCCGCGAGCCGCAGTGGTCCCAGGGAGCCGACGCCGAGCGCCAGTGGATCGACCTGGTGCTTTATCAGGGCGCGGACCGCGAGGTCGATCTTGCTGCGCTGAGCGATGCCGTCGTGGGTTTTGTTTTCGCGGTCGGAGCACCGGTGCCGGCGGCGGCGTCCTTGCGCGAGGGTACGCTCACCGTATCCTCGGGCGATCTCTCGGCCTCCGGCACGGTCAAACCGGCCCCCCGCCGGTTTTTCAATGTCCACGCTCCCCCGCAGGGTTGATCCCTGGAGGGCGTCGCTCCGACGACGCCGCGGGGACGCGGTTCGCCTTACCACGCCGGCAAGGCTCAACCTGTCGGGATTGGCTGCCATCGGTGAGGGTTCAGTCTTGGCCTGGATTTGTTCGCGACGTTCAACCGGCGCTGACGGAGCAGCGCCCTCCAGGGGTGTGACCTTCGGTCGTTGAAGGTGGGTGAATACGGCGACCGTGGGTCGCCAAACCCCGTGGCCACCCGCAGGGGTGTGACCTTCGGTCGAGGGAGAGGGGCCGGCGAACCGCGGACGCGCGATCGTTTCCAGCGGAGCGGCAGGCGTCCGTCCTCTCAGGCGAAGAGGGAGCGGACGGCTTTGCCCTTGCCGTCGGCGGTCACGTAGAACGGGCGCTTTTCGATTTCGAAGGCGCGATCCGCCGGGATGCCGAGGGCGCGGAAAATCGTGGCGTGTAGGTCGGGAATGATCACCGGCTCCTTGAGCGTCCGGCAGGGACGCTCGTCCGCGGTGATGCCGTGCACATGGCCCCGTTTCATGCCACCACCGAACAGCAGCACACTGCCGGCGGCGGTGAAGTGACGGTGCATGCCGTAGTGCTTGGGGTCGTTGATCACGTCGGGGACCTCGACCTGGTTTTTCACCCCGTTCTCCGGCTTGCCCTCGACCATCATGTCACGGCTGAACTCGCTCGCCAAAACGATGAGCGTGCGATCGAGCAAACCGCGTTCCTCGAGGTCGCGTACGAGCTGGGCAATCGGGGCGTCGATCATCTGCTTCATGCCGATGAGGCGCGCATGTCCGTTTTCGTGCGTGTCCCAATTGAGAAAGGGAATGTACTCCGTCGTGACCTCGATGAAGCGGGCGCCGGCTTCGCAGAGTCGGCGCGCGAGCAGGCAGCCGAGACCGAAACGCCCCACCATGCCCTCCTCGTACTTGCCGCCGAACCGATCGCGCGGGGCGTCGAAGCGCATGCCTGGCTGATAACCGGCGAAGTAGCGACGCACCCGCTCGACCGGCTCAAGCGAAAGGTCGAAGGCCTTGGCGGCTGGCGAACTGAGCAGCCGGTGGGCGTTGTCCATCGCCCGCAGCAGTGAGTCCTTCTGGTACCCGCTGCCCTCCTGTCCGATCGGACTCGCCTCGAGCAACTTTCGGTAGAAGCGATCCCGGTCGGCAAACCGGTCGGGTCCCATGCCCGCCGGAGGACGGACGGCGTCGGCGGCCTGTTCGGGAAAGGGCACGTTGAAGGGTCCATATTCACTGCCGAGAAAACCGGCGGTGGTGAAGGCCTTGAGCTCCTCGCCCTCGCCGAGGTCGAAGCGCTGGCCGATGTTGATGAAAGCCGGCATGGCCGGGTCGGCGGGTCCGAGGATACGCGAGATCCAGGCGCCGAGGTGCGGCGCGGCCACGGTTTGCGGCGGCACGTAGCCGGTGTGCCAGTTGAACTGATGGCGCGAGTGCAGGATGAACCCCAGGTCGGAGGCCTGCATCGTGCGGATGAGCGTGCCACGGTCCATGACCGAGGCCAGTTGCTCGAGACCCTCGGAAAACCGCACCCCGTCCACCGCGGTGGGAATCGACGGAAAGGTGCTCAGCACCGCGTTGGCGTCCAACCCCGTGGAGTAGGGCGTGAACCGTTTGGGATCGAAGGTCTCGGTGTGGGCCATGCCGCCGGCCATCCACAGGACAATGACCCGGTCGGCGGTGGGTGTGATTGTCTCCCCGGTGGCGGAGGCAAAGAGCGGGCGCGGTACCCCGGCGGCGAGCGCGGCGAGGGTGGCGGAGGAGGCGGTCCTGAGGAAGTCGCGACGCGACCAGAGGTCGGGGCGGTGACGTCGGTACGCGGCCTGGGCGGCGAAGGCGGGGAGGTTCATGGCCGTTCAGCGGATGAGTTGAAATTCGGGCAGCATGGTGAGCGCCCAGAGAAGGTCCTCGACTCCCTCGACTCGTGCCGGGGCGCCGACGAGGCTGGAGGCGAGCTGGGTTTCGGCCGCCGTGGGCGGCCGGCCGAGTGCCTGCCGGTAGAGCGAAGTGATGAGAGCGGGGGTGGAGGCGGGCGCGCTGGCGACGAGGGAGGCGGCGCCTTTGCCCAGCACGGCGGCCAGCGTGCCGCCATTGGTGAGTTCCAGGGCCTGCAGGGTGGTGGCGCCGGCCTGGCGCACCGTGACCACCTGCTCGCGATTGGGCCGGCCAAGCGCCACCATCAGCGGATCGGCCGCGACCAGGGCGGCCCGCATCACCGGCAGCGGTTCGCGCGGAGCCGCGGCCACGTCGAGGAAGTGCGAACCCAGCCGCCACGGCGCCAGATCGACGCCCCCGAGCACCGCCACCGGCCGCGCCGTGCCGTCCTTCAGGGGCAGGCAGGTCCAGCCCGCGTCTGAAACCACGTCCATGACGGTGCTGCCATCGCGGATACGCAGGTAGGCGATCAGCCCGGCGGGATTGGCGGACGCGTTGGGATCGACCGTGGCGCTGCGACTGTCGTCGGGGCCGAGGTTTTCGGCGGTGATCTCGATGGTGTTTTCACCGTGGCAGAGGTGGCCGGTGAGATCGTAGAAGTCCGTCATGGTGCTGGCACGCCGGCCGGAGGATCCGAACACCGCCCCGTTGACGCGCAGCACGTAGTTGTCGTCGGCGGCGAGCGCGATGCTCGCCTCGGTGGGACCGGACGGCAGGGTGAACGTGCGCCGGAAGACCACGGAACCGGGCTGGGTGGCGGTGGCGGCGTCGGGAGCGCTCCAGATCCAGTTCGGACGCAGTGGCAGGGCGTCGCCCCGGCGGACGAGTCCCGCCTGCCGGTTGAAGCGCGTATCCGCCTTGCCATAACTCGTCCGCGTGAGCAGGCGCAGGGAGTCGGTGAACTGCTCCGCGGTGAGGCGGCGGACGGCCGGACCCCGGAACACGTAGTGCTCCTCGGTTTCCCCGACGTCGACCGAAGGCAGCTGGTAGGCGCGCGAGGTGAGGATGCGGGTGAGCGTGTGCTTCAGGTTGTAGCCGTGGGAGGCGAGGTCCTCGGCCAGCCAGTCGAGCAGCTCGGGGGACCAGGCGGGTTTGTCCATTTCGTCGACCGGCTCCACCAGCCCGTACCCGAGCAGGCGTTGCCACAGGCGGTTGACCACGGTGCGGGTGAGCCGGCCGTTGCCCCGGCCGGTGAGCAGTTCGGCCAGCTGCCGTTTGCGCTCGCCGGGGGCGGCGTCGGGTTTGAGTGCGCCCAACTCCGAGTAGAGGAACTTCACCGAGGCAAACTGGCCGGTGGGCTTGTCGCACTCGGCGATCTCCAGCGGGCCGTTGGCGTAGATGCTGGCCAACCCGTAGGCGTCGGCCAGCGTGTACTCATTGATGAAGCTGTCGTGGCAGGAGGCGCACTTCAGGTTTACCCCGAGGAACACCTGGGAGATGTTCTGCGAGGCCTGCATCGGGGGGACCATGCTGGCGTTGACCGCTCCGCGCCACAGGATGCCCCGGGTGAAACCTTCGGCCTCCGAGCCCGGATCGACGAGTTCCGCCACGAACTGATCGTAGGGTTGGTTGCGGGCGAGGGCGCGGTAAAGCCAGCCGGTGATTTGTTTGCGTCCGCCGTCGATGTAGCCGGTGCCCTTGTAGTCGTTTCGCAGCAGATCGTTCCAGAACGTAAGCCAATGCTCGGCGTAGGCCTGCGTGTCACCGAGCAACCGCGCGACCAGAACAGCGCGTTTGTCCGGGCGGCGGTCGGCGACAAATGTCTCTAGCTCCTCCGGAGGTGGCGGCAGGCCAATCGCGTCGAACCAGACGCGCCGGGCGTAGGTGCGGTCGTCCACGGGAGCGCTCCAGGCCTGACCACGGGCCTGGAAACCCCGATCAATCCACTGGTCCACGGGATTGTCGAACGACGTCGCCGCTGGCAAGGGGGTCTCGCGCGCGCGCAAGTTGGCGGGTTCGTGCTTGAAGAACGTAATGGAGTCGGGCCAGGCCATGCCCTGATCAATCCAGGCACGGACCAGCGACACCTGCTCCGGAGTGAGCCGTTTGCCCTTCTTGGGCATGAGGTTGTCCGGGTCGAGCCCGGAGACCATGGCGACAACCAGGCTCTCCGCGCTTTTGCCCGCGACGGCGGGAGCTCCGGTGTCCCCGCCGAGGAGGAAATCGTCGCGCGTCTCGAGGCTGAAGCTCCCCTTGGCCTTGCCGCGCCCGTGGCATTGGACGCAGCTCGCCTCGAAGATCGGCTGGATGTCCCGGGCAAAGTCCACCGTCCGTCCGGCCGCCGCTGGCAGCGTGGCGCGCTGCTCGGGGGTCAGACCCGCCTCGAGCGAAGCTCCGGCGCCCAGAAACGGCAGCAAGGCGACGGTGACAAACGGACGAAAGGCGGGGTGGCGTGAGGGTTTGGGCATCTCAAAAGGCGGTAACGGCGTCGTCCTTGCCGCAACTCAGTGGGCTTGGCAACGAGCGACTTTATGCCGGGCATCAGTGTCATCCGCCGGATGACACTCTGCAACTCCGCTCGAGGGAATTGTCGTGGGGAAAGTGTCATCCGCCGGATGACACTTCGCAACTCGGACCGAGGGGAAAGGGGGCGTGGAAACTGTCATCCGCGGGATGACACCCGGTGTGGGGTTGGGGGTGGGGACGCGGGGGTGGGGGCGGGGTTTCAAAAGATCGCGGTGGGTAAACCTTGGCACATGGTGAAGTTGCGTACTACGGTGGGCTGTCACCCCGGCCCCGTTTGTTGATCTCACCCGTTGTTCGCATCGCCTTCGTTGTGGTTGCCCTGTTGGGCCTCGCTGCGTGCGGTCCCAAGCCCAAGACCGCCGATGAGTTTCCCCGCCAGGAAACGGTGTTGATTGGCGTGGCGTGGGGCGACCCGACTTCGTTCAACCCGCTGCTGCAGAACCCGAGCTGGCCGGCGCTGCAGAACACGACCGCGCTGTATCAGACGTTTTTCTTTTTCAACCAGCTGACGGGTGAGCTCGAGCCGCAGGTGGCGTCGTCCTATCGCGAGTTTCCCGATCGCATTGAGGTGGAGCTGAATCCGGCGGCGGCCTGGAACGATGGCAAGCCGCTGACCGCCCGGGACGTCGTGTTCACCTACAACCGATTGTATCGGATCGTGCCGGGGTTTCCCGCCTGGCAGTACCTCGAGTCGGTGGAGATGCTGGATCCGGAGTCGCCTCGACCCCGGCGTTTGTCGTTCAAGCTGCGCGCTGAAAACCGGAACCCGCTGATGGTGCTGCATTGGCTCACCCTCAATTACATCCTGCCCGAACACACCTGGGAGCCGATGTTAAAAGCGGCCGGAAATGACTACAACAATTTGTCCAAAAACAAGATGGACATCAACCCAGTCGGCTCCGGGCCCTATCGCATGCACTCCTATTCGGCGGAGAAGATCGTGCTGGAGCGCGATGATGGCTACTGGGGCAACGCCGCCTTTTACGGCGGGCAGCGGCCGGCGCCCCGGTTTCTGGTGGCGCCCCTGTACAAGAGCAACGACCACTACAGCATGGCCCTGCAGCAGGGGAGGATTGATGCCTCGAACACCTTCATCCCCCGCATCTGGCTGAAGGCGCGCAAAGGGGTGCGGGCCTGGTTTGACGAACCACCTTACTTTCCGCCCGGTTGCATTCCGACCGCATTCATCAATGCGCTCCATCCGCCGCTGGACGATGTGCACCTGCGGCGCGCGATGGCGTTTGCGATCAACTACGACGACATCCGCGAACTCGCGGTCTCCGGCTACAGCCTGCCGCACGAGCCGGGTTTCATCCTGCCGTTCGGGCCCGAGGGCAAGTACTTCTCCAAGGAGGACGCGCTGAAGTACGGCACCTATTTTGACCCGTCGCGGGCCCGGGAGGAACTCAAAGCGGGCGGATACACGTCCGTGTTCAAGGACGATGAGCTGGTGGAGTTGCGCGACCGGACCGGCAAACGCGTGCCCACGCTCTTCATTCAGTGCCCCACGGGCTGGAGCGACTGGGAGTCCATCATCCGCATCATGGTCCGCGGCATGCGGTCGGCGGGCATCGACGCGCGCGAACAGTTTGTCGACAGCAACACCTACTACAAGGCGCTGGCGGTCGGCGATTTTGACCTCATCCTGACCACCCCGTCGGGCATGCCCTCGCCGGCCGAACCCTGGTCGCGGCTGAATGGTGTTTTGGATACCAAGGACTGGGCGCCGCTGGGTGAACGCATGTACGCCAACATGGGACGCTTCAACCGGCCCGGCTCGCCCGGGTATGTGCCGCGCATCGACGAGTTGCTGACCCGGATCCCGGTCACCACCCAGCCCGAGGAACGCGCCGCGCTCTACCGGGAACTCAACCGCCTTTGCCTGCAGCTCCAGCCGGCCCTGCCGCTCGTCTACCGCCCGAAGTCGTTCTACGAGTTCTCCTCCCGGGTGTGGACCGGATTTCCGACGGCTGCCTCTCCCACGGTCTCCCCCAACATCCCGGGTGAAGGTCCCGGAATCCAGATTCTCTGGAAACTCCGCCCGGCCGACGCGAAGTGAGCCCTGCCATGTTTGCCAATCATCCGACCCTCCGCTACATCGCCGGCCGCGCGGGCTGGTACGTGCTGACCTTCTTTGTCGCGGTGGCGATCAACTTCTGGCTGCCGCGACTGGGCGATGCCAACCCGGTCGACACCCTGATGTCGCGGGTGTCCGGCAGCATGGATGCCAAGTCGGCGCGGGACAAGGAGGAGTCGTACCTGAAGGAGTTTGGCCTGGTCGACCTGGATGCCAAGGGCCAGATCGTGCGGGACGCGGCCGGTGTGCCGGTTCGCACGTCCATTCTGTCACAGTTCGTGCGGTACGTGGGCATGAGCCTGCGGGGTGACTTCGGCTCCTCGATTGTGCAGCATCCGCGACCGGTGGCTGACATCATCACGACGGCGCTGCCGTGGACGCTCGCGCTGCAGATTCCGGCGCTCATCCTCGGCTGGTTCATTGGCAACTCGCTCGGGGCGCTCGCGGCGTATCGCCGGGGCGTGTTCGACCGTGTGCTCTATCCCATGGCGCTGCTGGTCAGCGCGATTCCCTCGTTCTGTTTTGGCATCCTGCTGGTCTACCTGTTTGGCATCCAGCTGGAGTGGCTGCCGACCCTCGGTGGTTACGATGACGGCATGAATCCGGGGCTGACCTGGGCGTTCATCCAGAGCGCCTCGCGGTACTACATCCTGCCCTTTCTCTCCATTTTCCTCCTCGTGGTCGGCGGCCAGGCGATCGGCATGCGCTCCATGTGTATCTACGAACTGGGCACCGACTATGTTCGGTATGCCAAGCTCCTCGGAGTGCGCGAGTCGCTGATCGTGCGCTACATGTTCCGCAACGCGATGCTGCCGCAGCTGACCGGCCTGGCCCTGACGCTCGGCGGCATGGTCGGCGGCGCGCTGATCGCGGAGATGATCTTCAGCTATCCCGGCCTCGGGCTGTCCATGCTCACGGCCATTCAGAGCCTCGACTACCCGGTGATCACCGGCTGCACGCTGCTGGTGACGACCTGCGTGCTGGTGGCGAACTTCACCGTCGACATCCTCATCGGTTTCCTCGATCCCCGCATCCGCGCCGCCCGGGAGGGGGGACACTGACCTGAAGCTCGTCCGACACCTCCTGCGCACGCCTGGGTTTCTCGTCGGAGCGGGCCTGCTCGTGGTTACGCTGGCGCTGGCTTTTCTACCGCCCCTGGTGATGTCGCTCGACGCCTACCGCCGGGTCGGCCTGGCCTACCTGCCGCCCACGTCCGAGCACTGGCTGGGCACCGATCACCTCGGCATCGACATGGTGGCGCTGCTGGTGGCCGGGTTGCGGTCGTCACTGTACGTCGGTTTTCTCGCCGGAATCATCGCCACGACGCTGGGCACCCTGATCGGTGTCTACGGAGGCTACAAGGGTGGACTGATTGACGACCTGCTCACGGCCTGCACCAACCTCTTCCTCGTCATCCCGAGTCTGATCGTGCTCATCCTGTTGTCCGGCAGCCTGCAGGAAGGGCGCAGCCTGACGCTGATCGGCGTCTTCATCGGCTGCACCACCTGGACCTGGACCGCGCGGGCGGTGCGGGCGCAGGCCTCGAGCCTGCGTTCCCGCGACCATGTGGCGCTGGCGCGGATCAATGGATACGGGACCCTGGGCATCGTCTTCCTGCACATTCTGCCCTACCTGCTCTCGTACCTGTTCATGGTGTTCATTCTCCAGACTGCGTCGGGCATTCTCAGCGAGTCGGTCATCAGCATGCTCGGCCTCGGGCCCTACGACTCGATCTCGCTCGGCAACCTGCTCAACCAGGCGATCCGCAACGAGGCGCTCTCCGATGGTGCCTGGTGGGCGTTCTTTCCCCCGATGGTGCTCATCACGGTCATCGCCTTCGCCCTCTACGTGATCAACACGTCGATGGAGGGTATCTTCAACCCGCGTCTGCGGAAATAGCCCATGACGCCCATCCTTGAGGTCGAAGGTCTCAGCCTGCACTACCGCACCCGCTTTGGGGGACGGATTCACGCGGTGGACGACGTTTCCTTCACGCTGGAGAAAGGCGAGATCCTGGGCATCGCCGGCGAATCTGGCTGCGGTAAAACCACGTTGGTGAGCGGACTGATGGGGTTGTTGATTCCCCCGCTGCATCGCTCGGCCGGTGAGGTGCGGGTCGCCGGGCGCAACATCCTCGGCCTGACGCCGGAAGAGGCGCGGCGAACGATCCTGGGGCGCGAGGTGTCGATGATTCCGCAGGGGGCGCTGAACTCCCTCAACCCGACGCGCAAGGTCAAGGACCTGGCGGCCGACGTGATCCGGTCCCACGACGAATCCGTCGACCGCGCGGCCATCCACGAGCGCCTGCGCGAACGCTTCACCCGGATCGGTCTCGATGCCGAGGCGGTGCTCAATGCGTACCCGGTGCAGCTTCCCGCCGGCACCAAACAGCGGGTGGTCATTGGCATCTCGACGCTGCTCAATCCCAAGATCGTCATCGCCGACGAACCGAGTTCCGCGCTCGATGTTTCGACGCAGAAGGCGGTCATCCGCCTGCTCTTCGACCTGCTCGACGAGGGCATTGTTTCGAGCATGATCTTCATCACCCACGAGCTCTCGCTGCTGCGTCACGTGTCCAGCCGCATCGCCGTCATGTACGCCGGGCAGATTGTCGAAATGGGCACGACCGAGCAGGTGATTTTCGACGGACGCCAGCCGTACACGCGGGCGCTGATGGGTTCGATGCTCAGCGCCGAGCCCGGGCAGAAGGCGCGCAAGCCGGTCGCGATCGAGGGCGCTCCGCCCTATCTGGGACAGGAGTTGCACGGCTGCCGCTTCGCCCCCCGCTGTCCAGTGGCGAAACCCGATTGTGCGGAGCGTGACCAGGTGTTGCGTACGGTGAAGAACCGATTGGTGAGGTGCCATCATGCCGAGTGACTTCCCCTGCTTTGAGGCGACCCATCTCTCCCGTGCCTTCGGGCATGGACGCAAGCGCCGGCTCGCGGTGAACGACGCCACGTTCACCATCCGCGAGCGCGAGATTGTGTCGCTCGTGGGCCAGTCGGGCTGTGGCAAGACCGTGCTGGCGAAAATGCTCCTGCGCCTGGAGAAGCCGACCTCGGGGACACTGCTTTTTCGGGGGCAGCCGATTGATGCGGCGTCGGATCCACGGGAGCACTGGCGCAAGGTGCAGGCGGTGTTTCAGGACCCCTATGCCGCGTTCAACCAGTTCTTTTCGATCCGCTCCCAGTTGAAGGCGGCGTTCCGGCTCTTTTCCGAACGTCCCTCGGAGAAAGAGATGGAGGAGCGCGTCGACCAGGCGCTGCTCGCGGTCAATATCCGACCACCGGATATCGAGGGCAAGTTTCCCTTCGAGCTCTCCGGCGGACAGATGCAGCGCATGCTGCTGGCGCGCATTTTCATCCTGCGGCCCCAGGTGCTGATCGCGGACGAACCGACGTCGATGGTCGATGCCTGCAGCCGCGCCGGCATTCTCGAGTACCTGATGAAGCTGAAGGAAGAGCTGAAGATGACGATCGTGTTCGTGACACACGACATCGGCCTCGCGTACTACGTGTCTGACCGGATTTTCATCCTGCATGAAGGACAGATCGTCGAGCAGGGGAGTCCGGATGCAGTCACGCAGAACCCGAGCAGCCCGGTGACCCGCCAGTTGCTGGATGACATTCCCTCGCTGCACCGCGAGTGGATCAGGCGGAGCCAGCCCCGTGGGGCTGGAATGACGAATGACGAATGACCAATGGGGTCAGCAGTCCGATGTCAGCGGTCAGCTCAGAACCACTGAGAATTAAGCGTTCAAAGTTAAGCGTTAAGCGTTCGACGGTTTCTGTCTGCCCTCAGATCGCTGACCTCCGACCTCACGCCAGGAGCCATGCGCCTCCGCCTTACGGCAGGCGGATGCCGGTGTCCTCGATGACGATGCGTCTCGCCTTGAAGAGGATGCCGATGGCCTGTTTGAAGGCTTTTTTGCTCACCTCGAAGGTGGCGCGGATCTCTTCCGGGGAGCTGCCATCGTGGAGGGCGAGCCGGCCGCCCGGGCTGGCCTTGATGGCGTCGAGGATCTTGTCGGTCAACGGCACGATCCGCTGGTAGCCGACCCGCGCACCGTGCGGAGTGAGGTCGATTTTGCCGTCGGATCGGACGGTGCGAATAAAACCGTCCAGCGACTGACCGGTGGAAAGCGGCCCGGGCAAATCGTTGAAGTAGAGCAATCCGCGGTGGGTGTGATTCACCACGGCGTTGTAGCCGAGGGGAGTCGAGTCCAGCACGAGGAGCTTCACGGGTTGGCCGGGGGTGAAGGTCGGCGGCGTGAGATTGAGGTACCTGTGCAGGCGCGAACTGGCGATGATCCGGTCCGTGCGTGTATCCAGCGCGACATGCACCACCAGCCAGGCGCCCACCTGCAGCGGGCCGGACTGTTCGCGCAGGGGCAGGAGCAGGTCCTTTTCCAGGCCCCAATCGAGGAAGACTCCGATGCGGGGGTTGATGCTCACCACCCGCAGGTAAGCGAACTGGCCCACCTCGGCGTAGGGCGCCTCTGTGGTGGCGACCAGCCGGTCCTCGGAGTCGCGGTAGACAAAGACATCGATGGGCGTGCCGACCGTCGGCCGTTGTTTCAGGTAGCGCCCGGGCAGCAGAATTTCCCCGTGGGAACCACCGTCGAGGTAGTACCCCGGAGTCGCTTCGCGTACGAAGGGGAGCAGGTTGCGTTTGCCAATGAGTGCCATGGATTCGTCCACCCTGCCCGAATCCGCGCGCAAGAGGAGGTTATTCCGTGAGAGGGGAGGAGTTGAGGGGGGCGGAGCTCAATACGACCGTCGTCACGTCCAAAGCCGGCCAGACTTTCCTTCAATTCCCCGGCGAGATCAGCCAAACTTCTGGAAACGAAGTTCGATTCTGGAAGACATCCCGAGTTGCCCGGTTGTCACCGGGGCGCGCCTGGGCGGTCGCCGAGGAAGTGGACGAAGAACTCGACCAGGGTCGCGTTGCTTTCCTCCGTGGGCTCGTGGGAGGGGCGATTGGTCATGCCGACCCGCTGGTCGGCGCCGAGCAGACGGTTGACCGCGATGGCGTGGCGCAAGGTGGCCCACCGGGTGGGCGGATCCTCGGAGCCACCGGCGACCAGGAAAGGGCGCGGGGCCATGAGGGCGTGCAGTTCGTGCAGGTCGTGACCTTGGGCGACGAGCTCGCGGTAGGCGCCCGTGCGGGGACTTTCAGGGGTGATCAGGCCCCGGGTGCGGGTGACCTTCGGGTCGAGGCCGAGGTACCAGGGCTCCCAGTAGTTGATGCTGATCCTTGTTTCGTCGAAAACGATTCCGGGGTCGGACCAGGCGGCGCAGGCGAAGCGTTCGTCGAAGCACGAGGCGAACATCGCCCACTTTCCGCCGTAGGAGTGGCCCACCACGCCGATCCGGGCGGGATCCACGCGGGGGTGCTGGCCCAGCGCCGTGCAGGCGGTGCTCGCAAGGTAGGCGAGGTACGAAAGCGGCTGGCAGGAGGCGCCGGCGAGATCGGGCTTGAAGGCATCGCCACCGGGAGAACCAAGACAGAGGGCGACGAACCCACGGCGCACGAGCTGGAGCCCGAAGTCGCGACGCGGACGCCCGCGACCCACGCTCGACTCCGGTTCATAAAATGGCACCAGCACTGCGGGCCGCGGCCCGGGGCGATCCGGCAGCAGGAGGATACCCGGCAGCATGCGTCCGGGTGCGCCCTCGAGCAGGATGCGTTGTTCGCTGAACCCCTCGCGCGGTTCCGAGCCCAGGATCTCCAGGCGGGGACGGGCGACCGGCTCCGGCCAGGGACCGAGGAGGGCGAACCACGCCTGACGGATCTCCTCGCGCCGGCGGGCCCACTCCTCGGGGGTGGTGGTGGCATGTCCGTCCCTGAAACGCAGCGGCGAGGCCCGTCCGTCGTCACTCCGCGCGTACGCCTCAGGCAGCGTGAAACTCGAAACCAGGGAGGGTGGCAAGGGCGCGGGGGAGGTAGGCGTATCCACCGCGGCGATGACGAGTTGAGTGAAGGTGATGGCAAAGGCGGCCATCCCGGGCTTGAGCCGACAGGTGAAACCGACCAGTGAGGAAGACAGGTTCATCCGATGAAAGGAGGTGGGCTCACGGATGGACTCGGTTGAGGGACGAGACAATCCCCGTATGCGCCGCGGGATCCTCAACCCCGGGTGGGCAGCGCCTAGGGATACGGTATGATCGTGGGTCCCGGGAGTCGGTCCCTGGGTGGTTGACGCATGGACGGATTGTGACCAAGGGATATAGGTTCGACGGTCACACGTTCACTGCATTCTCCTTTTCCCCATGCATCGCCTCTTTGCCACACCCGCCGGACTCATTGCTGAGACCGACGGCACGTACGTCACCCTGCCGACGGGATTCACGCTCGACGGGCTCTTTACCTCGATGGATCCGTTCGCGCGTCTGGCCGCCGGGCTCGCGTTGGCCCGCCCGTCGCTGGCGCCGGCCTCTGCTGCCCTGTTGGCACCGATTGGCTCGCAGGAAGTCTGGGCGGCGGGCGTGACCTATTATCGCAGCCGCACCGCGCGCATGGCCGAGTCGAAGGAGGCGGGTGGAGGTACGTTTTATGACAAGGTCTACGAAGCGGATCGGCCGGAGCTGTTTTTCAAAGCCACCCCGCACCGCGTGGCCGCGCCCTACACCGGGGTGCGCATTCGCAGCGACTCCCATTGGAATGTCCCGGAACCCGAGCTGACGCTGGCCATCACCTCGTCCGGAGCAATTTTCGGGTATACGATTGGCAACGACATGAGTTCCCGCGACATCGAGGGCGAGAACCCGCTCTACCTGCCGCAGGCCAAAGTGTACGATCGCAGTGCGGCCCTGGGGCCGTGTCTGGTGGTGACCCCGACGCTGCCGGCGGCGGATGCGGTCATCTCGATCGAAATCCGACGGGCCGGGGATGTGGTCTTCGAGGGACAGACGACGATTGGGCAGATCAAGCGTCCGCTGCCGTCGCTGGCCGAGTGGCTCTTTCGCGACAATGCCTTTCCCCAGGGCGCGTACCTCATGACGGGCACCGGCGTGGTTCCCCCGGACAGTTTCACGCTTCGGCCCTGTGACGAGGTCCGCATCTCGCTTGCGCCGGTCGGCACGCTCAGCAACTTCATTCTCTGACCCATGTCCCTGCACGGTCTCAGCCTCCTCGCCGGTCAGACCGGTCAACCCGGTGGAAAGCGCTTTCGCGCCGCGAATCCCGCCACGGGCCAGTCGATCGAACCCGACTTTCATGAAGCCTCGCTCGCCGAAGCATCAGCGGCTCTGGAGGCGGCCGCGATCGCCTTTGCCGATACCCGGGTGCGGTCTGGGGCGGACCGGGCCCGACTGCTGGAGACGATGGCGACCGAGATTGAGGCGCTGGGGGATGAGCTGCTCCAGCGTGCGCAGGCCGAGACCGGACTGCCGCTGGCCCGACTGACGGGCGAGCGCGGTCGCACCTGCGGACAACTGCGACTCTTCGCGCAGGTCGTGCGCGAGGGTTCGTGGGTCGACGCCCGGATTGATCCGGCCCAGCCGGCGCGCCAGCCGCTTCCCCGGGCGGACCTCCGGCGCATGCTCGTGGCCCTGGGTCCGGTGGTGGTGTTTGGCTCCTCCAATTTTCCCCTCGCGTTCTCCGCGGCGGGCGGCGACACGGCGTCGGCGCTGGCGGCCGGGTGTCCGGTCGTGGTCAAGGCTCATCGTGCCCATCCCGGGACCGCCGAGCTGGTGGCGACGGCGTTGCAGCGGGCCATCTCGGCCTGCGGATTTCCTCCGGCCACCTATTCGTTGATTCACGGGGGCGGTTCGACCCTGGGCATCGCCTTGGTCAAACACCCGGCCACCGCGGCGGTCGGTTTCACCGGCTCGCATGCCGCCGGACGCGCCCTCTTTGACGCGGCCGCGGCGCGTCCGCATCCGATCCCGGTCTTTGCCGAGATGAGCAGCCTCAACCCGCTCTTTGTCCTGCCCGGGGCGCAGGCCGAACGTGCGGCGGCGATCGCCCAAGGACTGCTGGGGTCGTTCACGCTGGGAGTGGGGCAGTTTTGCACCAAACCCGGGCTGGTCTTTGTCACCCGTGGCGCAGACACCGATGCCTTTCTGCAAAAACTCGCCGAGGTGGTGCGGGCGGCTCCGTGTGGCACGATGCTGACGAGTGGGATTCGGGAGGCGTTTCTGGAGAACCGCAACCGTGTCACTGCGGTGGCGGACGTGCGCGTGCTTGCCACGGGCTCAGCTCCGGGTCGGCCCGAACGAACGGAGGCCGAGCCGAGCGTGGCCACGACCAGCGCCCGGACGTTTCTGGCGAATCCGGTGCTGGCGACCGAGGCGTTTGGCCCCTTCACCCTGGTGGTGGTGGCGGAGGATGCGGCGGAGCTGGTCGCGTGTGCCCAGGCACTGGAAGGTCAGTTGACGGCCACCGTTCATGGTGATGCCGATGACCTGGAGGCCTCGGGCGCGTTGCTCGATGCGCTCGAACGCGTGGCCGGCCGGGTGGTCATCAATGGGTTTCCCACCGGCGTGGAGGTGTGCCCGGCGATGAATCATGGCGGGCCGTATCCGGCAACCACCGACGTCCGTTTCACCTCGGTCGGCACAGCGGCGATCCTGCGTTTTGCCCGCCCGGTCTGTTTTCAGGGTTATCCGGATTCCCTGCTGCCCTCGGCCCTTCAGGATGCCAATCCGCTGGGGTTGCTGCGGATGGTGGACGGCAAGCCGTCGCGCGATCCGGTCACCCGGGGCTGAGCGGACGGCCCGATGGGCGGCGTCACGACGGCGCCGTGCCCGCGGGCCAGACAAACGGCAGGGGCCGTTGGAACACCTCGGGCACGCCGGCTTTGACCAGGAACTCGTAGACGGATTTGGCGCGATCGCCGCCGCGTTTGGCGCAGTGCAGCAGGGTGAAGCCGTGGGGACCGGGCACGGCGGCCAGACCGACCGGATCGTCGCCGAGCCAGGCTTTGACGCGGTCGAGATCACCCAGCATGGCCGCGGCATAGACGTCGAAGCGGGCTTGTTTTGAGAGGAGATAGAGGGCGATTTCGCGCTGGCCGGTGTGAGCCGCCGCTTGCAGGGGCGTCTCGAAGTCACCGCCACCCCAGTCCCAGCAGGCATTGGCCAGCAGGGGCGTGGCTTCGACGAGTGTGCGCACGGCCTCGAGGTTGCGGTGCGACTCGCCGACAACGGACTGTACCTTGTCCGCGGGCAGCGCGGGCGGTTTGGGGGGTGGAGGAGTCTTGGGAGCGCCGGGGGACGCGGACGGGAGCTCGGGTTTTGCCTGCGCCAGCAGCAGCGAGGATCCTGACAGGGCCAGCGCCCCGAGGGCGGTGGTGCCGAGAAACTGACGTCGTGGGGTGGGGTGCATCGATGGGGCGGAGCGGGCGTCGCTTCAGGTGGAGGTGTCGTCGCGGAGCTGCGCGTAGAGGGTCGAGAGGCTCCGCTGTGACTCCGGCGTGTCGTCGCAATAGATGCCGATGCGATCCGCCAGGTCGGCACAGACGGCGAGGGTGTCGAGGATGGTACGGGTGGCGGTCTCGTTGGCGCCGGTGGAGACGGCCACCTCGATCCGGATGGAGGGGTTGGCTGCGCGCGCTTCCTTGACCAGTCGTTCCACGTATTTCCGGTAGGCCTGGGGACCACCGCGGAGCTTTTGGTTGTCGTAGATTGTGAGCGTGGAGCCCCGGGCGGCGACGTCGCGGACCTTGATGTAGGTGCGTGCGTCACCGGGCTCGAGACCCACGACCAGCGGGCATTGCAGGATCTCGGCGGAGCGGGCTACGCCACCCACTTCGATGAAAACCAGATCGCTCGATCCCTGCGACGTCGGGGAGGAAGGCACGTAGAGAATGGCGGAGGCGCCTTCGATGTTGCGACGACCCTTTTGCGTCAGGTCGCGGTCGCCCGTGACGTGGACCCAGACCTGTCCCCGGGTGATGCCGAGTTGGGAGATGCGGGCGGAGCCCTTGAAGGCGTCCAAATGCGACAGCACGACGGCGTCGTCCGGCCGGGCGTGCCGGTTCATGAAGGCGGGGTAGGTGGAGTCGGGCAGGCTGACCTCCGGGTACAGCGTGATCGGCAGACTCCGCAGGCGGGCGAGGCGCTGCATCTCGTTCAAGGGAGCCTCGGCTTGCACCGCCAGCGCCGACAGTGCCAGCGCGCACCCAACGAAAAGGAGAGATTTCATGGAAGAAGGGATCCTGGGCGAAACGTGGTTGATCCGGTGCGGGCGCCCCCGCGGAGAAGCGCCCGGAAAGCATGACCTTTGCGATGAGAATCACAAGGCGCGAGTGGCCGGCCGCGGCTCCTGAGCGCGTGCTGGAGGGATGGGACGGACCGACCTGCATCCGGTCGCGTTGCGGTGTCGACAAATGGGCGCCGAGCCCAATGCTCGGATCTCCTTTCTTCCCGTTCGCACAACCCTGTCACCACCCTAACTCCGATGAGATTTGGACTTAATTCATTCCTCTACACCTCACCCTTCACCACCGAGAGCGTCAGCCTCTTCAAGAAATTCAAGAAGTGGGGCTACGACACGGTTGAGATTCCGATCGAGGATCCGAGTCATATCGACCCGGTGAAAGTGAAGGCCGCGGCCGACAAGGCGGGCATTGTCATCGGCAGCGTGTGTGCGGCGATGGGTCCGGGACGCGATTTTCGCGGCACGCCGGAAGAGCAGAAGACGGCGATGGATTACTGCGTGGCCCTGATCGCCCAGGCCGCCATCATGGGCTGCCCGGCCCTGATTGGCCCGGTGTACTCCGTGGTCGGCAAGGCCGACGCCGTGGCGCCCGAGCAGCAAAAGGTGGAGTGGGCGCTGGTGGTGCAGAACCTGAAGGTTCTCGCCAAACACGCCGAAGCGAAGGGCGTGACCATCTGCATCGAGCCGCTGAACCGCTTCGAAACGGATTTTCTCAACACCTGCGATCAGGGACTCAAGCTCGTCAAGGCGGTCAAGTCACCAGCCGTGAAGCTCCACCTCGATACGTTCCACATGAACATCGAGGAGAAGGATCAGGCCGCGGCCATCCGCAAGGCGGGCAAACTCCTCGGTCACTTCCACGCCTGCGGCAGCGACCGGGGCACGCCGGGTGGAGATCACATTGATTGGCCCAACATCGTCAAGGCGCTCAAGGCCATCGGCTATGATGGCGATGTCGTGGTCGAATCCTTCACCACCGACGTCAAGGTCATCGCCCGTGCCGCCGCCATCTGGCGCAAGATCGAACCGAAGCGCGACAACATCTCGGTCGGCGGCATCCAGTTCCTCCGCAAAGCGTTCAAACGCTGAGCGCGAGGAACGCGGAGGGCGGATTAAACGCGAAGACGCAAAGGCGCAAAGGTCGATCCAGCGACCATGATTCAACCGCGGATCCTGCGGTTGAGTGATGTCCATGGCTGGTTACAAACGAGTGGATTCGTTTCAACGCCAAGTTCTGCAGTTTAACCACAGAGCGGCACAGAGAGCACGGAGTGAAATCCCTGAAAGTTCAGACTCGCCGGGCCTAACCCGTCAGTTGGTTCGAACGGCAGTTTGCTAAGGCGCAACCATTCGACGAGAGATCACGAATTCACACGGATGGACACGAGTCCAGAGCGAGAAAGGAGAAGTCCAGCACCTGATTTACCTCACCCCAAAGTGACCCAATTCGTCGCAACTTTGGTTGCCTGTTTTCATCCTTCTTCGGCAGTTGAAACGAATCGATCCGTTCATAAACCACGGATGGACACAGATAAACGCGGATTCGGGATAGAAGCAATCCTTCACCTACAAGCTGGGTGCCCACTTTGGCTCAAGTCATTTGTATCCGTGATGATCCATGGTTCAACTGCATGGTCCCGGGCCAAGTGGTTCAGGCCCGCTCAACAGCTGGAAATCCGATCTCCGCACTTTCCCTCCGACCTTCGCGCCTTTGCGTCTTCGCGCTTAGTCCGCCCTCCGATCTTTACACTTAATCCGACTTCCGAGCCGTGATCACACTGCGGTCGGCGGCGGTGGGGGTGTAGGTCATGTCGCGGAAGCCGGCTTTGGTCAGGAGCGTATCCATTTCTCCGAGGGAGTAGCACTTTCCCTCGGTCACGCTCATGAGCAGGGCCGAGTAGGCCGCAACCGGCAAGGGGCCGGTTTTGTCGGCGTTGATGTGGGCGTCGTGCACGAGCAGGAGTCCGCCGCGGGGGAGCGCCTGGTGCGAGGCCTTGAGCAGGGCGAGCACCTGGTCGGTGTCCCAATCGTGCAGCACATTGGAGAACAAATGGACATCGTGACCCGTCGGCAGCGGGTCCTTGAACATGTCACCGGCCACGACGTCGACCCGGGGAGTGTAGCCCCGCTTCGCGATCAGCGTGCGTGCGATCCGGTCGACCGGCGGGCGTTCGAACACGGTGGCGGAGAGGTGCGGATGGTTGGCCGTCAGCACGCAGGCGTAGATGCCGGAGCCGCCGGCGATGTCGAGCAGGCGGGTGCGACCGTGCAGGTCCACGGAGCGGGCCAGCGAGAGGCCGAGAAAGGCACCGCGGCAGTCCATCGCCGCCGTGAACGACGTGGCAAAAGCCTCGGTCAGCATGGCCTCGCTCCATTCCTTCTCGTGCTTGTAGCTGCCCCAGTTGGCGGGATGACC
>JAEUGZ010000428.1 GCA_016794725.1 Opitutaceae bacterium
CCAGCGTGGAGCCATTGGCGTAGGCGATCGGCTCCATCAGGAGCCGGTGCACGTCGGCCCGACCGGGAAAAAACCGCTCGAACAACTCCCGCGTGGTTTCCGGGTTGTTGTCGTAATAGTTCATCGACCGCAGGTAGTCATAGAACCGCTCGACCGTTTCCCGCGGCAATTTGAACTGTTCCACCAGCACCCGCGTGTAATCGTCCCGGGTGAAAGTGGTCCACACATCCATCTGGGGATTGACGAACCGGATGTCCTTCAGCTGCACAATCGAATCGGCGATTTCCTTGGTCCAGTACTTGCGACAGGACTTGATCATGCCGCTGGGAAATCCGTGCAGCGAAATGTCGAAGATATGTCCCCCTTTTCGCGTGAACCACGTGGCCAGGCCGCCGAACTGGTAGTGATGCTCCAGCAGCAGCACGCGATGGCCCGCCTTCGCGAGGACGTTCGCTCCGGTCAGCCCGCCCAAGCCGCTGCCAATCACGATGACATCGTACTCGTCCGCGGTTCCTTTAAGCCAGTCGTAAGCCATGGAAACCGGCAAATGAGGTGGCCGGACGGCAAAGCGCAACAGGGAAGTCGGAGATGCAAGGAGAAGGCCGAACCGGCCCCAGGGAACCCGGCCCGGATCCCGCGGGACACAACTGATACCTGTGCCTTAGGGTCTATTGCGGGCAGTCTGCCGCAAAGGTGTTGACCCCACTGGTGCCCTGACCGCTCTCTTTCTACCTTATGATCATCTCTTTCCCTCATTACCGATCGCTGGTTGGGGCTGTGTTGCTGGCAATAGGCTCGCTGACCGGACTCTATGCTGCCGAGGCCCAGCCCTTTGCGCACGAGGCGAGCGATTTGGTCCCCGAAAGTGGCATCACCTTTGGCAAGCTGCCCAATGGCGTGCGTTACGTGGTGATGGCCAATAAGGAACCGAAGTCGCGGGCATCCCTGCGCCTGCTGGTCGACGTCGGCTCCCTGCACGAGAACGAGGACCAACGTGGGCTGGCCCACTTCCTGGAGCACATGGCCTTCAATGGCAGCACCCACTATCCGCCGGACAAGCCATTGGTGGAGTTTTTCCAACGCATGGGGATGAGCTTTGGCGGAGACACCAATGCCAACACCTCCTTCGACCGAACCCTCTATCTGCTCGAATTGGCCGACACCAAGACCGAGACCCTCGCGGAAGGACTGCAGGTGTTCGCGGACTACGCCGGCGGCCTGTTCCTCAGGACGGAAGAACTTGACCGCGAACGAGGCATCATTCTCAGCGAAAAGCGGGCGCGCGACAGCGTTGATTTCCGCACCTTCGTCGCCCAATTTGAGTTTGCGCTTGGCTCGACCCGTTTCCCCTCGCGCATCCCCATTGGTCTGGCCGAAGTCATCGAGAAAGCACCGCGCGAGCGCTTCGTTGAGTTTTATGACACGTGGTACCGGCCGGAACGCATGGCCGTGGTGATCGTCGGCGATTTTGACGCCGCCCAAGTTGAAAAGCAGATCGTCCATGCCCTGTCCGGTGTGACGGCTCGGGCCCCGGCGCGAGCCGACCCGGACCTCGGCAAGGTTGCGCCCACGCCCGGCCTGCACGTCCACGTGCATCCGGAGTCCGAGTCACCCAATACAAGCCTCAGCATCAGCACCCTGACCGCCATCACCGCGAAACCCGATACCGCGGCCAATCGCGTGAAAGTGCTGCCCCGCAACATGGCCCACGCCATGATCAATCGTCGCTTCTCTAATCTGGCGAAAAAGGAGAATGCGGCCTTCATCAGTGCGCGGATCTATGCTTCGGAACAGTTCGACCTCTTCCGTGAAGCCTCGCTCGATCTCAGCGCCAAGGCGGAGCAGTGGTCCGCCGCACTGGCCGTGGGCGAACAGGAACTGCGGCGGGCCCTGCAGCACGGTTTCCAGTCGAACGAACTGGCCGAAGTACGCGCCAACTACCTCAACAGCCTGGAACAGGCGGTGAAAACCATCGCCACGCGCCGCTCACCGGACCTCGCGGACGAACTCACACAGGACCTCTTGAACAACAAGGTGTCCACCGATCCGCGCGCCGACCTCGCCCTCTTCAAGCCGGTGCTCGAAAAGATCACGGTCGACGACTGCGTCGCCGCGCTGCGCGAAACCTGGAGCGCCGATCATCGTTTCGTCATGGTCAGTGGCAATGCGGTCATCCCCACGGGCACGGCCGCGGTCACTTCGGCCTTCGAGGCCTCTCGCGCCGTGGCCGTCGCTGCGCCCGCCGCCGAGTCGGCGGTGGCCTGGGCCTATACTGACTTTGGGCCGGCCGGAAAAGTCACGTCGCGCGACGTCGTCGCCGACTTGGAAATCACCCGGGTCGTATTCGCCAACGGTGTCCGACTGAACCTGAAGAAGACCGCCTTTGAAGCGGAACGCATCGGCCTGGTTGCCCGTGTGGGCTCCGGCACGATCACGGAGCCCAAGGACAAGCGGGGACTGGCCTCGCTGGCCGGCGCCACCTTCGATGCCGGTGGGCTGGGACGTCACAGCACCGACGACTTGATGCGGATTTTCGCCGGCAAGAACGTCTCGGTCGGATTCCGTCCGGGCGCGGACGCATTTGAACTTGTCGGTGGCGCTTCACCGCGCGATTTGCTGCTGGCCCTGCAATGGCTGACGGCAAAACTCACCGATCCGGGCTACCGTCCAGAGTCGCTGCGTCTCGCCCACAAGAGCATCGAGCAGATGTTCAATGGCTTCGCCCACACCCCGAACGGGCCGCTGGCGACCGAGGTGGCCAACCTCCTCGGCGGGGGCGATCCCCGGTTCGGCACCCCGCCCAAGGAGGTCCTGCTCTCCCGCACTCTCGGCGAAGTCCGCGACTGGCTTGCGCCGCAGTTTGCCAAGGGCGCGATTGAAATCGCCCTGGTGGGCGACCTCGATATCGAGGCCAGCATCGAGGCGGTGGCGAAAACCCTCGGTGCGCTCCCGGCGCGTGACCCGAAACCCGCCCTCAATGAACTGCGCACCGTCAAGTTCCCAAGCACGCCGTTCAGCAAGGACTACACCATCAGCACGCAGATTCCAAAGGGACTTGCCGTGTTCTACTGGCCGACCACCGATGGTTTCGACGCCCGCACCACCCGGCGGCTGAACCTGCTGGCCAGCATTTTTGCGGATCGCATGCGGGTGATCATCCGGGAGCAGATGGCCGGCACCTACAGTCCGTCGGTGCGCAGCAGTGCCAGCGAGGTTTATCCGGGTTATGGTTACCTGATGGGAGCGGTGGACATCGATCCCAGCATGACCCAGAAGATCTCGGAGGCGGTCGACGCGATCAGCGCCGACCTGCAGGCCAAGGGAGTGAACGAGGATGAGTTGACCCGGGCGAAGCAGCCCATCCTTACCAGCGTGCGCGAGAGCGCCCGTACCAACGGTTACTGGCTTGGCAGTGTGGTTTCTCGCGTCCAGGAGAAACCCATCGTGCTCGAGTGGGCACGCACCCGCGAATCCGACATTGCCAGCATCACCGCAGAGGAAATGAGTCAGCTGGCCAAGACCTACCTCGGCGCCGCCCGCGAGTCGCGCGTGGTCATCCTCCCGGCGGCCAAGGCGGCTCCGTAGACTCACCCCGTCGGCGCGGGGTCGTGGCGATTTTCGTCGCGACCCCGGCCGGTAGCACCCACCGTGCGCGGGAGGGAACCACGACCCCGGACCGGGTCTGTCTTCCCGCCGCACTGTGCCATGAAGAAACTTAAAGACCAGATCCTCGAACTGCTTCGCGCTCCCCAGTACCGTCCGCTCGACGAGACCGGCCTGAGCAAGGCCCTGGGACTCGACAAGAAGCGCCGGAAGCTGCTGACCCACGAAGTTCGACTGCTGGCCTCGGCCGGGCTGGTGCAACGCGTCAAGGGCGACCGGCTGGCCCTGGCCGCGCCCGAGGAGTCCGAACTCATCACCGGCCGGATCAGCTTCCGGCAGAGTGGGCACGCTTTGGTCACCCCCGACCGGCGCATCAACGAACGGGGACCGGCGGAGGCGAGCTACTTCATTCCCGCCGAGGAAACCGATGTGGCGCTGCACGGCGACCGCGTGGCCATTCGGCCGGAAGCCAAGACCGGCGGCGGCCGCATTCCCGGGCGCGGTGCCTTCGGCGGCGAACGCGAACAACGCGCCCGGGTGGTTCGGGTGGTGGAGCGGGCCCGCGATACGTTGGTCGGTCAACTCAAACGGGTGCGGAATGCGTTCTACGTTTCGCCCGACGACCCGCGGTTTGTTCATGACATTTCCGTACCTGATCCGGCGACGAGCCTCCCGCGCGAAGGCATCCAGCCCGGCGACAAGGTGGTGGTAAAACTAAAGACGTGGACCGAGCGTCACCGCATCCCGGAAGGCGAAGTGATCGAGCGGCTGGGCAAGACCTTTGAGCCACGGGCCGAACTGGCCGGCGTCTACCGCAAGTTCGATCTCACCCCGGAGTTTCCGGATGCGGTCCTGGCGGAAGTCGCGAAGCTCCCCGACGAGGTGGGACCCGATGAAGCGCGCGGGCGCGAAGACTATCGGGAGAAGGCGGTCTTTACGATCGACCCGGATGATGCCAAGGACTTCGACGACGCGCTCAGCCTCGAGGAGCTCGACCATGGCGACGTACGCATCGGAGTGCACATTGCCGACGTCTCCGCCTATGTACGCCAAGGCACCGCCCTCGATCGCGAGGCGCAACGGCGCGGAAATTCCACCTACCTGGTCGGCACCGTGGTTCCGATGCTGCCGGAGAAACTCTCGAATGGGCTCTGTTCCCTCGTCGAAGCGAAGGACCGCCTGTGCAAGGCGGTCTTCCTGACCTTTGACAAACGCGCACGACTGAAAGGGACGCGGTTTGCCAACACCATCATTCGCAGCCGGAAACGCCTGACCTACAAACAGGCCTACGGATTGCTTTTCACCGACGACCTGACGGCGATCCGGGCGCTCCCGCTGCCCGCCAAGCACCAGACCGGCTCCACCGGCCGCGCGCTACGCTCCCTCACCGATGCCGAACTCACCGATTTGCAGGGATGGATCCGGAAACTGTGGTCCGTGGCCAAGCGCCTGCGCGAGCAACGCATGGCGGCTGGCTCGCTCGACCTCGACATGCCCGAGACCAAGATCTACGTCGACGCCGAGGGTTACGCCGAACGCCTGGAACGCAGTGAACACGACGAAAGCCATCAGCTGATCGAGGAGTTCATGCTCGCCGCCAACGAGGCGGTGGCGCAGGCGACCCGCGAGAAACGCCTCCCTTCGCTCTATCGGGTGCACGACGAACCGGATTCGGAAAAGCTCGGCGAATTGCGGGATTTGCTGGCGACGTTCCACGTCAAGACGGGCGACCTGACCAAGCGTCCGGAAGTGGTCAAACTCCTCGCCACCCTCGCGGACCATGCCCAGGGCTATTCCTTGCGGAGCCAGCTGCTGCGCAGCTTGAAGAAGGCGGTGTACCGGGCTTCCCCGGACGGCCACTACGGACTCAACAAGTCAGACTATACGCACTTCACCTCTCCGATCCGCCGCTACGCGGATTTGGTTGTGCACCGCGTGTTCGATCAAGCGCTGGTGAAGAAATCGTCGCGAGATGCTCACTCCGAGGGCCGACGCCCCACTTACTCGGCCGGCCAGATGGACAGTCTGGGGGAACACCTCAGCCTGACCGAAACCAACTCCCAGGAGGCCGAACGGGAGTCTCAGAAGATCAAACTCGTCGAATTCTTCGAGCGGGAGCTGCACAAGAAGATCAAGACCCGGTTTGCCGCCATCATCACCGACGTTCGTGGGCAGGGGCTGTTCATTGAGCTGACGGAGTCCATGACCTTTGGATTCCTCCCCCTGGCCTCCCTCACGGACGACCAGTACCTGCCGACCGCCGACAGCACGGCGCTGATCGGGCGTCGAACCAAACGCAAATTGGGTCTGGGAGATCGCCTCGACGTCGTCGTGGCCGGCGTGGACCGCTTCAAGCGTCAGATGGATTTTAAGCCGGCCTGACCGGCTCGCCGCTGGCGTTTCCACCGTTCCTGGATAGGCTCCTTCCCACATGAAGCACTACGTCTTTGCCGATCAATTTCGGGCCGTCTACATCAAGGCGGTCGACAACTATCGCCGAGGCCACCGCGGCACCGCTGGATTCGTCAGTCCCTCCGAGGCCGCTTTCCTCGCCGAAAACGGAATCACGGTCCAGCACCTCTACGACTACGCGGAGGATGACGTGAATGGGGGCGAACCCGGATATGACCGGGCTCTGGCGATCGAACTCGTGCGCCGTGACTACTTTCTCAACGTGCAGAACGGACAGCCGAGCACGACGATGCTCGACGAGGACTCCCTGCCCCCTAAACAAGCGGAGGCCGCCGGCATTCCCTGGCTGCCGCGGATTATTCCCAAGGCAAGGGCCAAGTTGCGCGGAGAACTGCCCCCCAGCCTGATGTACAGCTGTGGCGGAGATCGGAATTTCTTCCGAATCCACGATATTCACCCCGCCGAGTTTCTATCGCTCGTCTGGCGCAGTCGCGACCACGACGAGTTGATCATTGACTGGGTCGCCCGCCGCAGCGCCGCGAAGTCCTGAGACGGAGTTTTTGGACAGAAGGTAGGATAAGACGGTCCGCGGGTTGACGCAGACCGGGGGAGTCATACTGTGGCCGGGTCTTTCAGCCGGGGCGGCTCGCCCGTTTCGGTTCCGGTGTCCGTCATCCCCTTCCGCAACCCATGACCTATTCACTCAAGATCAATGGCCAGGCGCGCACGGTAAACGTCCCCCCCGACACCCCGCTCCTGTGGGTGCTTCGCGATCATCTCGATCTGGTGGGCACCAAGTATGGTTGCGGCATGGGCCTGTGTGGCGCCTGCACCATTCACATCAACGGGGTGCCGATGCGCTCCTGCCAAATGCCGGTGGGCACGGCAGTTGGGATGCAGATTACCACCATCGAGGGGCTCTCGGCGGAGTGCAGTCACCCGGTCCAGCAAGCCTGGATTGAAGAGGACGTGGCCCAGTGTGGCTACTGCCAGTCCGGGCAGATCATGACGGCGGCAGCGCTGCTCAAATCCAATCCGAAACCCTCGGACGAAGACATCACCAACGCCATGGCAGGCAATCTCTGCCGCTGCGCCACCTACCAACGCATCCGGCAGGGGATCCATCGCGCGGCCGACCTTGCGGCCGGAAAGGCGGTGGCATCATGAGCACCCAGATCGCACCCCCGATGGATCGGCGCGCCTTTTTCAAGATTTCCGGACTGGCCGGCGGCGGTTTGTTGCTGGGCACCTGCCTGTCGTTCACCGATGAGAGCGACGCGGCGGCACCGGTGGAAAAAGGGCTGGGCGGTGGCGCCAGCCTCAACGCCTTTGTCCGCATCGCGCCCGACGGCCGGATCTATATCGCGGCGCACACCCCGGAGTGCGGCCAAGGGGTGCGTACCTCCATGCCCATGCTGGTCGCCGAGGAGCTGGATGTCGACTGGCGCCAGGTGACCGTCGAACTCGTCCCCCTCGACGCCGTCTACGGTGCCCAGTTTGCCGGCGGGAGCACGACCACTCCGCGCTGCTACACTCCGCTCCGGCAAGTGGGTGCGACAGCCCGGCTCATGCTCGTGGCCGCAGCCGCCAAGCGCTGGTCCGTGCCGGAGGCCGAGTGCCGGACGGAAACTGCCAAAGTCGTCCACCCTGCCAGCAAGCGTACGCTGGGCTACGGTGAACTGGCGGCAGAGGCGGCGAAGCTACCGGTACCGGATGCCAAGTCCGTGGCCTTGAAGGACCCCAGGGATTTCAAGGTCATCGGGCGCCGCATCAGCGGCGTCGACAATCCCGCCCTCGTGAGCGGAAAGGCCCTGTTTGGCATCGACCAGAAACTGCCCGGCATGCTTTACGCCGTGTTCGAGAAGTGCCCCGTCTTCGGCGGCAAGGTGGTGTCGGCCAATCTGGATACGGTCAAATCGCTGCCGGGAGTGCGCGACGCATTTGTCGTCGAGGGCACGCCGAACCTGACCGGGCTCATGCCCGGCGTGGCCATTGTGGCGGATTCGACCTGGGCGGCCTTCAGCGCGCGACGCCAGCTGAAGGTGACCTGGGACGAGGGTCCGCATGCCAACGACAGCTGGTCCGGTTTTCTCGCGAAGGCCGCGGAGCTCGGCCCCCAACCCGGCAAACAAAGCCTGCGCAAGGACGGCGACGTCGCGGCGCAGCTGGCCGCCGCCACCCGCAAGGTCGAGGCGGTCTACACGTATCCATTCATCTCCCATGCCAACCTCGAACCGCAGAATTGCACGGCCTGGTTCCGCGACGGCATCATGGAGATGTGGGCGCCCTCCCAGCGTCCCGGGGGTGGTCCCGACCTGATCAACGAAGTCCTCGGCATCGCCAAGGACAAGGTGAAGGTGAACATTACGCGCATGGGTGGCGGCTTCGGCCGGCGCCTCAGCAGCGACTTCATGGTCGAGGCCGCGGCCATCGCTCAGCGCGTGCCCGCCCCGGTCAAACTGACCTGGTCGCGCGAGGACGATCTCCGCCACGATCACTACCGCCCCGGCGGGGTTCACTTTCTGAAAGGTGCGGTCGACGGCGCCGGCGCGATTGCCGCCTGGCACAATCACTTCGTCACGTTTGGCAATCGCGGACGTCCCGGCAGCGGCGGCTCCCTCAGTGCCGATGAATTTCCGGCCCGTTTCCTGCCGCACTACCAGTCGGAGATGTCGGTCATCGATTGCGGCATCCCCATGGGTCCGTGGCGGGCCCCGGGAAGCTGTGTCTTCGCCTGGGTGATCCAGAGCTTCATCGATGAACTGGCCGCCGCCGGCGGGCGCGATCCGCTGGAACTGCGCCTCGCGCTGCTGGGTGACAAGACCATGGTCACGACCCCGGGAGAACGTCCCAACGGTTACGACGCCGCCCGGATGCGGGCCGTGGTCAAGCTCGTGGCGGAAAAATCCGGCTGGGGTCAGGCCCTGCCCAAGGGTCGGGGCCGGGGCATTGCGTTCCACTTCAGCCACCGGGGCTACTTTGCCAATGTGGCGGAGGTCACCGTGTCCAAGGAAGGCGTGCTCAAGGTCGATCGCGTGGTTGTCGTCGGTGACGTCGGTTCGCAGATCGTCAACCCGAGCGGGGCCGACAATCAGGTCGAGGGCTCGATCATCGACGGCCTGAGTGCGGCCTACCAGGAGCTCGATCTCGACCGCGGCCGCATCGTGCAGTCCAACTTCCACGAGTATCCGCTGCTGCGCATCACCGAAGCCCCGAAGGTGGAAACCCACTACCTCTTGACCAACAACCCACCGACCGGACTCGGCGAACCCGCCCTGCCTCCCCTCGCCCCCGCCGTGTGCAACGCGGTCTTCGCCGCCTGCGGCAAACGCATCCGCACCCTGCCCCTGTCGAAGAACGACCTGCGCTGGACTTGAGCCTGTCGGTCCCACACCGGCCCGTTTGTAGAGTGAGCGGGCCAGACTGCGGAGCCAGAATTAACCCAAGACCAACTCGTCCTGCTCACCCGAAGGGGCGGGCTTGATTCCTAGGAATGCTCCATAGCGTTCCAGCCAGTCGTCGATCCGCTTGAGGTAGCCGTCGGCATCGTAGGGGGCGGCCACCGGATCAAACAGTGAAACCGGACGCGCGCGCTGCCAGTCGCTGGCCTTGCCCTTGATTTTGGCCGTGAGGTAGTAGGTTACGCGGTCCCCCATCGCGGGGCGGGGCGTGAGCTGCAGGGCCGCCTCAGCGCTCGCGCGCCGGGGTTTGCCGCCCCCTGCGATGAACCGTTCGTAGGCGTCCGCACTCTGTCCCAGGTTCTCCGTTTTCGCCAACTCGGTCACCGGAAGCGTACGGGCCGAGATGCGGCTGCGGAGGTCGGCCAGCGCTGCCACGGGTGAGTCCGAACGCACGCCGAGCAGGAAGTGGATGAGGTGGTCCGAGAGCGCTCTCAGAAACGGCTCCATCCCGCGCGACCGCAGCGCGCTGCCCTTCAGAACGACCCGGCGTCCATCGTAGAGCGCGTAGTTCTTGGCCTTGTAGCAGAACATGGCCTCGTAGCGTCCATCATACTCCAGTTCGATGCCCGACGGCAGCACCGGCGCCACCCGGGCAAGGAGCGTTTCCGGCTGTTCGAAGTACTCCGCCGAGGACAGGTAGATACCGTCGGTGTCAGCCTCGAGCACGGTGCAACCCGCAGCTCCGAAAGCATCGATCAGGGCCTGCAATAGCTCCCGGCCCCGGCGGGTGACCTCGCTGGCGAGGTCACCGTCTCCAAAGCGGGCGCCCGAGAAGCCAAGGTAGCCGTAGAACGAATTGATCAGGATCTTGAAGCTGGCCTGGCGTGCGTTCGCCTCGGCGCGTTCCTCCTCCGTTGGCGCGGTGCGCGCGAGCTGCTTGAAGGTCAGGCGGTAGGTTCGCAGCTGCGTCAGAAGCGGGATAAACACGCCGAGCGAATCCGTCACCGGGTTGCGCCCCATCGCCAGCAGCAGGCTCGGGTAAAGTGAAGCCACGTCAAAGTGGAGCACCTGCCGGAAAACCCCTTCCTGGAAACTGCGGGTGTAGCCCCCCTCGAACGGGAGGATCTCAGGTGGTTCGGGGCAGGCCTGGCGCGCGTGATAATACTCCTCGAGAAAGAGAAGATCGATCTTGGTGGTGGTGCCCCGCAGGGTGGCCTCCTGGAACAGCAACGGAAATGTCCTGGCCTGCTCAAAGTAGGTTGGCAGCAGCCGGTCGGCGATGGCGCGGGTCTCCCGGAGGTCGTCCGCCAGATAACGCAGGAACCGTTCCCGCTCGTGCTCGAAGGCCGCCTGCAGCGCCGGGCCCGCGATGTAGGTGCGTTCGCCGCTCTCCGCCGCGTCCTCGGAGGTGATGCCGAAGGCCACGGCGACATCCTTCAGGCCGTAGGACGGCAGCTCCCGCGCGGTGATGTCGTACAGCTGCACGAGCAAGTATGTATCCACCACCGTGCGACCCGGGAGGTCGCAGCGCGGGAAATCGATCTGGCGTTCGGCCACCTTGAAGCGACTGTTACGCCAGACCGCCTTCTGGCCAAAGCGACCCCAGGCGCATGCCACTTTGTGGCGGCGGCAGCGCTGCTTGAGGTAGTCGAGGTCGAACTTGAAGAGGTTGTGCCCCTCGATGACATCCGGATCCTCTTCGGCGATGACGTGATTGAGCTGCTCGAGCAGGGTGCGTTCCGCTGTATCGGTCGGTTCGGCCAGGACGAGGGTGCGAACGCGGTCGCCGCACTGCAGGCCAATCGCCAGCACGCGATCGCCCGGTTTTGCGGCATCACTGAATGAGCCGTCCTCGGAACCCGTTTCAATGTCGAGCTGACACCGCCGCAACCGGGTGAACGGCACATCCCGAAACAGGCGTTGCCGCGTTTGCAGCAGGTACTGGCTTTCCAATGGGCGAAGCGTATCGAGACTTCTCCCGTCGGAGCGTGCCTGGTCGCTCCAGGCCGCGTGGGCTTCGAGAGTGGCGGCGTGCACCAACCAGCGAAAAGGTCCGTCCCCCTTGAGCTCGCTCGCAGTAATTCCTTCTGGCAGCTCCGCCGGCAGCGGCTGCTTGGTCCAGGAGAAAGGACGGAACGAGTCCGTGCGTGTTGTCCGCCCACCCTCGGCCGTGGCTAGGCTGAGGTGCACCGTGCCATTGGGAGCCACCCACACGCCGCACAGGGATTCCATGGTCAATGAGATGCCGAAATCACGACAAGGATCGGCCCTGACGGGACATCGAGGGCAGAGGTCGGTTCAGGCGAGGCCGCAGGAGCAGGTCGCGCGGGAGCCACACCCGGGGAGCCCGCCTCAAAACGGGCGCGCGTACACCATGACCACCGAAAGCGCGGCCAGAGCGAGCGTCACCCAGACATACGTCCCGGCCTTCTCCCGTTTCCGGAAAGCGAGACCGGCCATGGCTGCCAACCCGAGCCAGGAGACAATCTTCACGATGGCCCAGCCCCCGCCGAATTGGTACAGGCCCTGCCACATGCGGATTCCGGTGAGGAGAATCACCAGATTAGCCACACCGGTCCAGATCATGACGCGTTTCCGCGCCTCCGGCGGGGCAGCGAACGCGTAGAACGTAAAGCCCACCAGGGTCAGTCCGGAAAGCACATGCAGGATGTGAAGCGCCGTATATTCGTGAGGATTCATGCAAAAGAAAGGAGACACCCCACCTGTGCCGTGTACTCAAAGGCTCAGGACCTTTTTAAGCTAAGGTGGGCGCCACTAGACGGCTTCATGCTTTCCGATTTACGGCCTAGCATCCACCGTCAATCTCGCGGCTCCCGGTATATTTCAAAGGCAAAGAGCAGTTATTGAAAGCACCTCGAACACTGCAGGGTGTCAGCCAGCACCGTACGGTGGGTGGTGCCCTCGTCAAACGCGAAGGCGGGTCCATCAGGACGATTTAGTCCTTAGCCATCCGCGCAGGGTCCAGCCGGTTGCGACCACCGTGGCCGCCCCCGCGCATCCGGTGCTGCCGGTGAACAGCGCCAAACCGAGGAGGATTGCTCCGCCCACCAGCACAGCCAGATCGATGAGCCGAGTCGCTCCAATTCGGAAGTGTATTGTGACAAGCAGGATCCAGTACAGAACACCGCAGGCGAGCGACCCGAGGGACAAGCCTTGTTGGACCGCGGAGTTGTCGGCGACCACTCCCATCAAACCGGCTAGCAGGGCTTGGTTGAAGGCGATGAAGAACAGCACCAGGGCAATCACCAGAGGCCGGGTGATTGGGAAATTCCCGTCGGCATCGCGCGGCACTCCGGCCGAAAGCGCGCACGCGGCGCAGCAAAACGCGGTGTCGGAACTCAACGCCGCCCGTCTTCGCTCACAAGCGGCGCAAGTGGGTCGCGATTCGCCCGGATGGCGGGGCGACCGGCGGTTCCGATCGGACAACTCCGTACCCACGGTTCAATTCTCGAGAATCGAGGAATCGAGGTGCTGGATGATCAGCTCCTGGATCGTGGCGAGAAAGAGGTAGCACATAAAGGCCCGGCGACTCGGTTCCTCCAACGCTTCCAATTCGATTTCGCCGCTCTCCAACACCTCTTCCTTCAAGTCCAAAAGGAACCGCTCCCGCAGCCGCAAGCGAACCGCCGCGCACGCCCGCACGATCGGCTCGGCATTCGAGGAGTCGAAGGCCACCACCCCGCTCGCAAAAAACTCGGTGTCGAACAGCGCAAGGAGCTGCTTCACCTCCTCGTTCTGCGACAACAACAACTCGTCCCGCCAGGTGTCGCGCAGCTCCGCCTCCACCTCAACCAAGGTATTTGAAGCAGCCAAGTTCGACGACAATGAGTCCGCCGCCTCCTTGATTACGTCCAACAGGGGTGCCACCACCGGCAAACTGAGTTTGACCTCAATGCGTTTCATCGGATTCAAGCACCGCATGAAGATGCCAGTGCTGCAGTGTAAATGTATAGTGCTCAGCTTGTTCCCTAACCCCACTCCAAACGATCGAACGACCCTGCTCATGGACTTCCATCATGTGCTTACGCGCGGTCGACTCATTAAACCCCAGCACCTTTTTGAAGACCAGGACCACATAGGACATCAAGTTGACCGGATCGTTCAACACCACGACATTCCATCGGCCCTCCACGGCGGTGGCAGTGGATGAACTGACTTCGGTTTCGGTTTGAGGTTTGTTTCGATCGCTCATGGCGGGTCCCCACGGACAATAGCTCAGCTGGATCGTTTTATCGACCTGCCGTGGCTGACAATTCAGCAATCTCCGTTGCCAGACGTGTTTCCGCATCAGCCAGGATGACTTTAGCGACGTCTTTGGAGGAGCGACGCTTGAGCTCCACAATCCCTTCCTTGAGTCCCTTGCCACCGATCGTCAATCGCAGCGGCACGCCGATCAGATCGGCATCCTTGAACTTCACGCCGGGACGCTCGACCCGGTCATCGATCAGCACGTCGGCCCCTGCCCGTTCCGCGGCGGCGGCAAGACGTCGGGCAAGGTCCATTGCCTCCGGCACCTGCGGATCGAGGAGACAGATCAACACCTGGAACGGAGCCACCGCCCAAGGCCAGACAATACCATCCGTATCATGGCTTTGCTCAATCACCGCCTGCAGCGTGCGGCTGATGCCGATGCCGTAGCAGCCCATGACCATGGCGTGGGACTGTTTCTGGTCGTCGGTGTAAACCGCGCCAAATTTATCGGAGTACTTGGTGCCAAGTTTGAAGATGTGGCCGACTTCAATTCCACGGCGGCTCTTCAGGGGATGACCGGACTTCGGACAGGGCTCACCGGCCTTGACGCGGCGGAAATCACCAAACCGCGTGATTTCGAGATCACGGGTCACACTGACGTTTCGCAGGTGAACGCCGTCCTTGTTGGCGCCGGTCGTGCCATTGCCAATCAGACGGATGGCGTGATCGGCAAAGATGCCGGCCAGCGCCGTGGGATTGGCGATCGTGCCACGCACCGTGCCCAGGCTGCCCGGTCTGGCTCCCATCACGGGCACGATTTCGTCCGGAGTGGCGGGACGAAAAAGTCCGAATCCGAGCTGGCCCAGTTTAGCCTCCTCCAATTCGTCGCACCCGCGGAGGACCACCAGGAAGGGCTTGCCGTCACCGATGTACACGAGGGTCTTGAACTGCTGATCGGCCGGGACGGAATAAGGCGCTGCTTCGAGCGCCGCAATGGTGACCGCGCCGGGCGTGGGAAACTCCTCCACCGCACCCGCCGGCGCCGCATCAACGTGAGAGGCTGGCACCAGGGCACTGGTGGCCTTTTCGCGGTTCGCGGCGTACCCGCTCTCCTCACAGTAGATGATATCGTCGTCACCCACCTCGGCCGGCACCATGAACTCATGGGAGTAGCTGCCACCCATAACGCCCGTGTCGGCCTCGACGGCAATGGCCAGAGCGCCGATGCGTTTGAAGAACCGTTCGTAGGCGGTCTTCATGGCAAAGTAGCTCTTCACGGCACCCTCGTCGTGTGCATCAAATGAATACGCGTCCATCATGACAAACTCCCGGGCGCGCATCAGTCCATACCGAGGCCGAATTTCGTTCCGAAACTTGGTGGCGATCTGGTAGAAATTCTTCGGAAGGTCCCGGTAGCTGGTGATCTCGGCCTTCACCAGCGGGGTGATGACCTCCTCATGGGTCGGCCCCAGCACGAACTCGGGCTCGCGCGGACCGCGTTTGCCATCCCCGGCACTGTCGACCCGAAACATGATTTCACGAGCCGCCGCCCAGCGCGGTCCGTCCTGCCAGTTTTCCACCGGATGCACATGGGGCATCCAGAGCTCGATGCCTCCCCCGGCGTTGATCTCCTGGCGGCAGATTTCGGTCAGCTTCTGCATCACTCTCAGCCCCAGGGGCATGTAGGTGTAGAGACCCCCACTCAGTTTTCGCACCAAGCCGGCTCGGATCAGCAGTTTATGGGAGGGAATCTCCGCGTCGGCCGGACTTTCCTTCAGGGTGGGAATAAAGAATTGGGACCAGAGCGTCATGGAATCGCCCAACCAAACCGGCGGTCGGGACCGGAGCAACCGTAATTGCGTCGGGCCCGACCCGACCGGCGAACGAAGGATTGCCCCGCGTCGGGCAATGGGTTGGCTCGGTCGCGATGGCTGCCTCCCGCACTCAGAAACCTTGGCCCATGAAGTGGATCGTGCTCGCGATCCTCGTGGTGATCGTGCCCTACACGTGGGTCACGTTCCACTACCGCAAGCCAGGCAAGGCCTTCGAACCTTACGGCGACCTCAAGAAGCAAGCCAATGTGAAGCGATTGCTTTCCGCAGGCTTTCACCGGGTGACCCTCGTGGCGGAGCGTCCCGCCGATCTCGGTCCCACCAGCGTCGTCACCGGCGCACGGGCAACCACCGCGGCGACTCCGGGCGGCATTCCCGACGTTCTGGGACAGGCGTTGCTGGAGACGCCCCACCTCCCCAATCGCGTCGCCGGCCTGATCGCAGCGTCCACGGCCAACCGTCTTCTTGCCTACACCCTGCAATTCACGGCGGGATTTTCCGACAATCGCGAATCCCTGCACAGCGCCCACCTTTACTCGAAGGACAACGAGCTCTTCATCCTGGTCCACTTTGAACCTCTACCGGGCGAACTGCTGTCGCGAACAAAAGAGTCGGTTGTCCGCCTGACCATTCCTGCGGGGGCACTTGAGTCGGGAAACTACCAGGTGACCCTGGTCGGCACCGGCAACTCCGTCTCGTGGCCCCTTCAGGTCCATTGAGGACGCAATCGCCGGCGCGGATACACCGGTTGCCTGCTGGCGAGGTTGACCCACGGCCGTCCTCTGGTTCTCCTGCCGGGGTGCTGGGACTTCTGTCGCGGATCACGACCGTATCCGACGCTTCGTTGCATGGGCGGGTTCCCCTCCACCGACTCGCATCGGCGGACATGCTCTCGCAGCTCGGTGCTCCGTCCCCACCTCCTTTGCTCCGTCCCAACGCCGTCCCGTGTCCAAACTCGCACTCCTAGTTCTCGTGTGGTCGGTGATCACCGGGTCGCTCCTCGGCCCGGAAACTCGGGCACAGGCCGCCGACGCCGCGACACAACCCGGAGCCGTCCGAGTGGATCCCACCACGACGGCGGTGCGACGCCTTCGCATCGGTGTGGAAATCCAGGCCGCGCCCACCATGTTTGCCGGACCCTCCGGCGAAGCCCTGGGATTTGCCCCCGATCTTCTCCGGGCCGTGGCGTCCTCGTCCGGACTCGATCTGACTTTTGTCGTCGCGTCGTGGGAGTCCATCCACTCGGCCTTCAGGGCCGGGGAGATCGACGTGCTGGCCCACGTGGTCAAGACGCCCGAACGGGAATCCTACATGGACTTCGCGGTCTCACACCTGACCATGGAAGGCGCAATCTTCACCAAGATTGGCGACCATCGGATTTCCACCTTGGACGATTTGGCCCGGGTCCGCGTCGGCGTGCAGTCGGAGTCGTTTACCCACCTTTATCTGCGTCGGAAAGGCTATGATCGAAGCCCGGTCTTCTACCCCACGCTCCAGACTGCCTTCGTCGGCCTCGCCGATGGCCGGTGCGACGCCGTCATCGCCGTCCGCCTGATCGGCAACAAGATCATTCGCGAGGAAAAACTCGGCACCTTGGAGGCGCTGGCCGTCGCAGTACCCGAGGTCGCGTTCAAAATGCACATGGCCGTGCATGAAGGCGACGCCGCCACCCTGGCCCGGCTGAACGATGGCCTCGCCGCCATCCGGGCCGATGGAACCTACGACCGGATCTACGAGCAGTGGATCGGCCCGCTCGAGCGCCGCCAGCTGCGTTGGAGGGATGTAGCCCCGTTTGTCGTTCCACTTGGAGTGGCGCTGGGCTGCGCACTCATCGCGTTTGCCTGGCAACGCCGGCTGCTTTCACGTCTCAGCCGCCAGGCGGCGGATCTGCGGGAGAGCCGTCAGCAGCTCGCATTGGTGCTGGAGGCCAGCCAGGACGGATTCTGGGACTGGGACGTGGCCCGGGGCCGGGTGGAACGGAGCGCCCGCTGGCTCGAGGTCCTGGGAGTGCCCGCGTCGCAATCCGTCCAGGACATGACCAGCTCCAACGAGCGGGTACACCCCGACGATCAGACCTCCTACCGTCGGGCCCTTGAGGATCTGCTCAGTCCCCTGTCACCTCCCTATTCGCGGTTTGAATACCGGGTCCGGGATGCGCACGGCCACTGGCGGTGGATGCTCGACCGGGCGAAAGTGGTCTCGCGCGACGCGAACGGCCGCCCAACCCGGATCGTCGGCACCGGCAGCGACATCAACGTGCGCAAACGAACGGAGGAGGCATTGCAACGCAGCGAGGCGCTCCTCCGCCAAAGCCAGGAGGCGGCGGGCATCGGCGGATGGGAAATCGATGTCGGACCGGAGACGCTGTACTGGACATACGAGACTTACCGCATTCACGACATTGACGCACCCCGATCGAGTCCGACCTTCGAGGAGTTTCTTCGTTTCTACACCGAAACGAGCCAGGCCACGATTCGCCAGGCCATCGCCCAAGCCAAATCGGAGGGACAGCCGTTCGACGTGGAGCTGGAGTTGAGCACCGCGAAATCCCGACACGTCTGGGTGCGGATGGTCGGCCGCGTCATGCGGGGAGAGCGGGGACGCATCGCCAAGGTGTACGGCTCGTTCCAGGATATCACCGCCCGCAAAGCGGCCGAGGCCGAGCGCGAGGATTTCCAGCGCAAGCTCCTCGAAACCCAGAAACTCGAGAGCCTCGGGGTCCTGGCGGGCGGAGTTGCGCACGACTTCAACAACCTGCTCACGGCCATCCTGGCCAATGCCGAGCTCGCCCGCCTCTTCACCGACGCCGGCACGGAGTTGGACGAATACCTTCAGTCCATTGTGAAGGCGTCGCTCCGCGCGGCGGAACTCTGCCGTCAACTGCTCGCCTATGCCGGCCGTAGTCCCACCAGCACGCAGGCCACCCGGCTCAACGATCTCATTCACGAGACGGTGCAGTTGCTCGGGCTGACGCTGGGAAAAAACGCCCGCCTTGAGCTCGATCTGGACCCCCAGCTCCCCCCGGTGGAGGCGGATCCGGGGCAGATCAACCAGGTGCTCATGAACCTCGTGATCAACGCGTCTGAGGCCCTTCCCGCCCAAGGCGGCCTGATTCGGGTGCGAACGGGGACACAGTGGCTCAGTCCCGAAATGCTGACCGGGGCCTGCATTGGCCAGGATATGCCGCCGGGAAACTACCGATTTATCGAGGTGAGCGACACCGGCTGCGGCATGTCCGCGGAGACCCTCGCCCGGATTTTCGATCCCTTCTTCACAACCAAGTTCACAGGACGCGGGCTCGGACTTGCCGCGGTCCTGGGGATTGTGCGCGCCCATCGGGGTGGTTTCTTTGTCGAGAGCACCCTCGGACAGGGTTCGACCTTTCGCCTGTGCCTGCCCGGGGACGGTGCCAGCGCCGCGTCCCAGGTGCCGCTGCCCGCGATGGACACTCCGAACGACCCCCTGCGGCAAAAGCACATCCTTGTCGTCGATGATGAGGATGCAGTACGCACCGTCACCGCCGAACTCCTTCGGTCGGCCGGATGCACGGTCGTGACCGCCCCGGACGGCAACCAAGGCTTGGATTTGTTTCGGGAAAAGCCCACGGCCTTTGATGCGGTGGTCCTGGATATGACGATGCCCGGGCTGGACGGCCCCGCCACGTTCATGGAAATGCGCGCCCTTCGAGCCGACGTTCGGGTGTTGCTCATGAGTGGATACTCCGAACGCGAAGCGACCCTGGCGAACCTGCCCGTGGGACCTAACTCCTTTTTGCGCAAACCTTTCACGAGGACCGATCTTCTCGAAAAACTCAGTTCCGTGTTCACGTCGCGCTCCTGACTGCGGAGCCCGTGGTTCCGGAACTGGTCAGCCGCGAAAAAGTGTGCGTCACTTTCGCCTCATGGCCGCAGCCGACCCGATCGAATCCCATGACCCCTATGCCGCCCTTCGGGTGAGGAACTACCGTGACTACATGGTGGGGAGCTTTCTCGCCTTGATGGGGCGACAGGCGGTCAGCGTGGCGGTATCGTGGGAGATCTACCAATGGACAGGCTCGGCCACGGCGCTCGGCCTGGTCGGTCTGATCAATGTCATTCCTTTGCTGGCACTTTCACTTCCAGCCGGCGCTCTCGCCGATCAAGCCGATCGGCGAACCATCATCCGCAATGCTCAACTCATTCTCGCCGCCCTGTCGGTGGCCTTGGCGGCTCTGTCGCTCGGGCACGCCTCGATTCCCGACCTGGCACCGTTGCGCTGGGCCAATGCGGGATTGAAACAGCTCGCGCTGGTGTTCGAGCGCCACGCGGATCCGGGTTCACTGCGCTTTGACCAACCCGCCCTGCCGCTCCTGCTGGCACTTCTGGCCATCAGTGCCTGTGTGCGAATCCTGGGCTGGCCCGCCCGTTCCACGATCATTCCCCTGTTGCTCCCACAGCAGGCCTTGAGCAACGCAGTCACTTGGAATTCGTCAGCCTTTGAGATCGCGACCATGGCCGGACCCGCGATCGGCGGCTTCATGATTGCCGGACTCGGGTTTCCCGCCGTCTACCTTCTGGACGCCCTCCTGGGTCTGGGCTTCTGCCTGCTGCTGGGCAGGGTGACCTATTTTCAGGCGCCGCAGCCCGCAGCCAAGGCCCGCAGCTGGAGTCACTTGCTGGCCGGCGGCAAGTTCATCTGGGAAAAGAAACTCATCCTCGGGGCGAGTTCGCTGGACTTGTTCGCGACCTTGCTCGGCGGAGCCGTCGCACTTTTGCCGCTTTATGCCGACCGCATTCTGCACGTTGGAGCCATCGGCCTCGGATGGCTGCGCGCGGCCCCCAGCCTCGGCGCTTTTGCCATGGCCATGTGGATTGCCCACCGGGCACCGATGCAGCGGCCGGGTTGGGTGCTACTCTGGTCGGTCGCGGGATTTGGGGGTGCGATTGTCGTGTTCGGATTCTCACCGTGGTTCTGGCTTTCCTTTGTCGCCCTCGTGTTCACCGGCGCGTTCGACAATGTCAGCGTGGTGGTGCGGCAATCCATGGTCCAGCTCCTGACTCCGGATGCGCTTCGAGGGCGGGTCACGGGCGTGAACCAAATCTTCATCGGATCCTCAAATGAAATTGGCGCCCTGCGAGCCGGCTTGGCGGCCGCGCTGTTCGGACCGGTCGCGGCCGTGGTCAGCGGTGGCCTCGGAACCCTGCTGGTGGTCCTCGTCGTTGCCAGGAAAGTGCCGGCCTTGGTGAACCTGGCACCCCTCAACCGGCTTCGTCCCGAGGAGTGATGGCCGTGCCGGGTACCCCGGTCTCCTCCGCGGAAATTTCAGGTCTTGCCGGACCCCATTTTATCCTGCAACGTCCGCCCCTCTCTGGTTGCGGCGCGGTAGCCAAGTGGTAAGGCCGAGCTCTGCAAAAGCTCTATGCGACGGTTCGATTCCGTCCCGCGCCTCCAGAACTGCCTGACTATAAGGTGGTAATGTTTCCCCTGGCAACGCGGGGCTTTAGTCAGAAGGCGGGATTTCATCTGCGCTTTCGTCGACCCAGTCCTTGAAACTTCGCAGGTGTTCTGGGGTGCCGAGCGCCAGCAGCTGATCACCCGATTCCACCCGGTAGTCTCCGCGAGGGGTCAGGATTCGCATGCCGCGGCGGTTGATCCCGGCAATCTGAACTTGATGGTGGTGGGTGGGGGCAAGTTCTGCGAGGCTAACCCCGATGGTCCGGCTCCAACGCGGAACACGGACAAGTTCCATGCGCACTTCGTCGAACTGGGCGGTCGCCGGCGTGGTGCCGCTGACCGAGGTCAGAAATTGTTTGCCGGCCTCCACCTGCTCCGCCGTACCCAGCAGCAGCACCTTGTCGCGGGGATATAGCACCGCTTCCGGCGTGGGCAGCGAAATCATGTGACCCTGCCGTTCGATGCCCACCACCGTGCAGCCAAATCGACTGCGGAGCGCGAGTTCATCGATCCGCTTTCCCTGACAATCGGCCAGATCGGGAATCACGCAGTCGCTCACGCTGAGGTTCCAGTCGCCGTGAGGGCGGAGCCAGGGAGCCGCGTCGGTCGCCGGCACCGAGACTTCATCGCCCACCCGAGCCTGCAACTCGACCTCCAATTCACTGTGCCAGTGAACCAATTGACGCCGGAGAAAGATGAGCGCAATCAGCGCCGCACCCGCCATCCACACGAGCAGCCAGCGCGCCGAGCCTTCAGTGGGGAGCAGGCTGATCAGCCAGAGAAAAAGAATGCCGCCGGCAAGGATCTTGAGTCCGGTTTCCACCACCGGCGCGATGCGTTCCCGTCGCGGCATGCCCCGAGTGGCCACTTGGGAATAGAGCAATGCCATCGCCGAGAGGTTTCTCCAAATCGCCACCAAGGGTGCCAGCACGACGAGAAACAGGATGCTCCAGAACACCACACGCAGGCCGTTGGGAAAAAGCAGATCCCGTCCGAGCCACGCCTGACAGGCATCGTGCAAACGCTCCGAGAACACCAGCAGTCCCGAAACCAGGAGCGCCCCCACCAGCACCTGGGCGATGCGTTTCTTGCTCAGCTGCCAGAGCAGGTTGCGACTGCGCTGGGCTTGAATGCGTTCGATCCAGTCGCGGTAGTATTCGCCCCAGTCATTGAGCCACTTGGGCTGCAGGGCTGCAACCCGGGTCACCAGCTCCCCTCCGCGCCGGGTCAGGGCCGACGAAGCCAGGGAAGTGAGCAGGCAGACTCCCACGGAAATCGGGAACAATGACGGGGGTACGAGTACTGCCGATACGCCCATCTGCGCGAAGAGAAAGGAAAACTCGCCGATCGGCGTCACGGTCAGTCCGGCACGAAACGCGTCCCGGGGAGGGGTGCCGACCAGTGCCAGGGAAACAGTGACGGCGCCGCACCGCGTCACCACGGTGAACCATGCGATGCCGATAATGACCGCGGCGTGCTCCCAGAGCAGCGCCACGTCGATCTGAAGTCCCATGGCGACGAAGAACACCGCGGTGAACAGGTCCCGCAGTCCCTCGAACGAACGCTCGATTTGAAAGCGTTGGGGAGTTTCTGCCACGATGATGCCAAGGAGGAGCGCGCCCAGGGCGAGCGAGTAGCCGGCAGCATAGGTGATGGCCGCAATGGCCAGAAGAAGCGCAGCCACTCCGAGGGTTTGCAGTTCCTCCCCGGCCACCACTCCCATGCGCCGCAGAAGCCAGGGGACGGTCAGCAGGCCGGCGATGCTGGCGAGCACCACAAAGGCCCCAAATTCCCCCAGCGCGAGGCCCAATCTGGGACGGCCCGCCTGCTCCCCCAAGGCGACGTAGGTGTTCAAGAAGGCGAGCATGCCCACCGCCAGAAGTCCTTCGATCACGGTCACACCCACCGCGATCTGTCCCGCCCGCTCGTGCGTTGTGCCCACTTCGAAGAGCACTTTGCCCACAATGGCCGACGAAGAAACCACCAGCAGGGAAGCAAAAAAGACCCCGGCCGGCCCCTCATAGCCCAGCAGGAGGCCCAGCAGACGGGTCACATTGTAGGTGAGAGCGAAAGCCCCGACCACACCCAGAATCAAGCCGAGCCCCATGCGGCGAATCTTCCTCGGACTCAGCCGCAGGCCGATGGAGAACATCAGGAAGACAAGCCCAACCTGGGCCAGCATCTGAATGCGCGGCAGGTCCTGAATCAAAGCCACCACCGCGGTGTGGGGACCAACCAGGATGCCGGCCGCAATGTATCCGGCCACCACGGAAATGCGAAGCTGTCGGCACAACCAGCCCCCCATGGCGGCCCCCGCCAGGATGACCGAGAGGTCGAGGATGAGGTCGATGCCGTTCATGGCGGGGAAACGGCGGGGCCCGCCGGGCAATCACGCTGGAACATCGATCGGGCCGCGACGAGGAAGAACAGTGTCCAACCTGCCGGCTAATCCTCGTGGTGTTGTCGATGCCGGAAGGGTTTTTCCGACTCCGAAGATCTCCGCCAACCCGGCTTGTCGGCGAGCGCACCGGGCTTGCGCAAACGGGGTTTGGCGGCCACCTGCTCCGCCTTCAGCTTCCGATAGTTCTCCAGCCGCTCACGGGAAAACGTCCCGGCCTCGAGGGCCGCCCGCACTGCGCAACCCGGCTCGTTTTCGTGGGTGCAACGGCCGAAGCGACAACCGGTTGCCAGCGTCATCAAATCGGAAAACGCCTCCTCCAACCCATCGTCCACCGACCAGAACTGAAGCTCGCGGATGCCTGGAGTATCGATGAGCAGGGCTCCAGTCGGCATCAGGATGAGTTCACGGCGCGTCGTGGTGTGACGTCCCTTGCTGTCCTTTTGCCTCACTTCGGCTGTGGGCAGGGCATCGTCGCGGGCGAGGGCATTGATCAGGCTCGATTTCCCAACACCGGAGGAACCGATGAAGGCGAGGGTTTGACCGGGACGTGCAAAGGCATTCGTCAGCGCCTTCAATCCGCGCCGTGTCCGGGCGCTGGTGACAATCACCGGTACGCCCGGCACCAGAGCCTCGACGGTGCGGCACATGACGTCGGGTTCTTTGCAGGCATCCGATTTGTTCAGCACGATGACCGCGGTGGCGCCGCTCTCCTTGGCCGCCACGAGGAAACGCTGGATTCGGCGGGGATTGAAGTTCCGATCGAGACCACCCACGAGCACCATGGTATCGATGTTGGCCGCCACCACCTGCTCGATGTCTTCCGATCCAGCCGCCCGTCGCGAGAATTTGGTGCGACGCGGCAACACGGCGTGCAGGTCGGCCCGCGCCTCGGACTCTCGTCGCCGGATCGCCACCCAGTCGCCCACAGCCGGAAACTGATCCGGGGTGCGGGCGATGTGAAAGAAGCCGCCACCACACTCCGCCAGCAGCTCGTCCGTGCCGGTCTGGACGGCGTAGAAATTTCGGCGAAGCTCGCACACCACCCGCGCCGGTTCCAATCCGGCCGCCGCATGAGGAGCAAACGCCGCAGCCCAGTCGTCGGTCCAGCCGTAGTCGGCAAGCGTCATGGGGTTCGACAGGAAACCATTCTTTCAGAATGGGTTCGGAAGGCTGCAGCAGGGTGCATGATTCGGATAAACAGTTGATCCACAGCCCAAGGTGCTGACTGCGTAGTTCCCCTGACTCAAGTCCAGACCCGTCGTGCCGATGATCCCTCCGTCACTCCTCCCATCCTGCCGCCATGAAACGCCTCTTCCTGCTCTTCGTCCTTCTGTGTGGCAGCTGCGCGGCCCAGAGTGACCTGGTGGGCATCCTCTACAAGGGACGCATGGAGTACTATTGGGTCCTTTATCGTTCACCCAACGGACGCCACACCAAGATCTCGAACTACCATTCGTCCATCGACTTCTTCATCGATACGAACTACCTGAACTCGATTATCGTCGAGCGACCGATCCAGCTCCAGACTCGGGTGGTTCGCATCAATCGATTCTACACGGGGGCCCCCACCCCACCGGCCAGCCCAGCCAGCGAGCCCGCTCCGCGACGCTGATCGGTTCGCAATTTCGACTGGCGGAAGGACGGCCCTTGCGTGGTAGTCTTTCCGGGTGAACCCCTTCCTCTTCGACGGGCCAGCGGTTTTCCGTGGTTCCGTGGCGCTGACTCTGGTGGCCTCTCTGATGATCGCAGCCTCCTGCCTCCGGGGTCAGGCCGCCGACGTGGCGGCCAACCCGGCGACTCCGGTCGAGCAATCCGTCGTCAAGATTTTCGCCACCTCCCGTCAGCCTGATTATTATCGTCCCTGGCAGAAACAAGCCCCGCGGGAAGGCACCGGCACCGGGATCGTCATTGAGGGCCGCCGCATCCTGACCAGCGCCCACGTGGTCCTGTACGCCAGCCAGATCCAGGTGCAGGCCCACCAGTCCGGTGACAAACTGTCCGCCCAGATCGAATACCTGGCGCCAGGAATCGATCTCGCGGTGCTCAAGCTGGACGACGAGTCCTTCTTCAAGGACCACCCCGCCCTGCCGAGGACCAGCCGGCTGCCGTTGATCAAGGATACCGTCATGGCATACGGGTACCCCGCCGGCGGCACCAGCCTCTCCATCACCAAGGGAATCGTGTCCCGCATCGAATACCTCGGCTATTCTTCGTCGGTTTCGGGTCTGCGAATCCAAATTGACGCGGCCATCAACCCCGGCAACAGCGGCGGCCCGGCGCTGGTCGGCGACAAGGTGGTGGGACTGGCCTTTCAGCGACTCGGGCGTGGTGACAATATTGGATACATCATTCCCACCGAGGAGATCGAACTCTTCCTCGAGGACGTCAAGGACGGCACCTACGACGGCAAACCCGCGCTCTACGACGATCTGCAAAATCTGACCAACCCCGCGCTGCGCGCGTACCTCAAACTCGACAAGACGGTCGAGGGGATTGTCGTCTCCAGCAACCAGCCGGTCACACCGGACAACCCGCTGCGGGCTTGGGACGTCATCACCCGCGTCGGCGATGAGTCCATCGACAACGAGGGCATGATCAAGGTGGGTAACGGCCTCCGTCTGCAGTTTCTCTACCACCTCCAGCGGCTCGGCAGCCGCGACACCGCGCCCCTCACGGTCGTGCGTTCCGGCAAGGTGGAGCGAATCGACGCGCCCCTGCTCCGGAAACGCAAACAGCTGATGCCTGACATCCGCGGCGAATATCCCTCCTACTTCATCTACGGACCGATGTCGTTTGTCGCCGTCAGCACCGGATTTCTGTCGAACGCGCCGCTGACCGCATCCGCCAACGGCGACCCGATCATCACCCGACGGGGCGATGCGCCTGCCTTCGACGGAGAGCAGCTGGTGGCTATTTCGGCCCCGTTCTTTCCCCACCGGCTGGCCAAGGGCTACCCCAATCCGCTGGGGCGCTCGATCAAACGCCTGAACAGCGTGGAGGTGCGAAACCTCCGCCACCTGGTCGAACTGCTGCGTGACAACCGCGATGAGTTTCTTGTTTTTGAGTTTGCCGGGCGAGGCGCGGACACGCTGGTCTTCTCGCGCAAGGAGTGTCAGGATGCGACAGAGGAGATCCTCGCCGACAACAACGTCCGGGCTCAGGCGAGCAGCGACCTTATGCGGGTATGGAAAACGACAGCACCCTAGTCCCGCGGCGCCTCTCTCCGTGATCTCGCTGCTCAAGCCCGCCCCGCACCACCTCGCGCTGCCCGAAGCGCGCATTGACCCCGAGTACCGCCGCCAGCGACGGCGGGTGTTTGCCGGGATCTTCATTGGCTACGCGGCCTTCTACCTGGTGCGAAAGAATTTCGCCCTGGCGATGCCCGACATCCTGGCCGCGTACCCCGACTACTCCAAAGCCGCGCTGGGCTCGGCCATGACCGGCCTGTCCGTCGCGTACGGCGTATCCAAGTTCGTCATGGGCTCGGTTTCGGACCGCAGCAATCCGCGGTGGTTCATGACGCTCGGCCTGCTGCTCACGAGTGGGGTCACGTTTGCCTTTGGCCTCAGTTCCGCCATCTACAGCTCCCTCTTTCTCATTGTCGCACTGCAGACATTGAACGGCTGGTTCAATGGCATGGGCTGGCCGCCCTGCGGCAAAACCATGGTGCATTGGTTCAGCACGCGGGAACGGGGAGTGACGGTTGCGGCCTGGAATGTCGCCCACAACATCGGCGGAGCACTCGTGGCCAACCTTGCACTCGCCGGTGTACTGCTCTTCCACGACTGGGGCGCGAAATTCTATTTCAACGCCGTGATCGCCACGGGGTGCGCCGTCATCGTCGCCTTCCTGTTGCGCGACACGCCCCAAAGCTGCGGGCTGCCCCCGATCGAAGTCTACAAGCAGGACTTTCCCGCCGACTACTCCGCCGCCCACGAACGCACGTTCGGATTTCGGGAGATCTTCTTCCAGCATGTACTCAACAACCGCTATCTCTGGGCCATCGCCGTGGCGAACGCCTTCGCCTATTTCGTCCGGTACGGCGTGGTTGACTGGATTCCCACCTACCTCCAGACCGCGAAAGGATTCTCCTTCAAGCAGTCGAGCCTGGCGTGGGCCGCCTTCGAATACGCCGCCATTCCCGGCACCCTTCTGTGCGGCTGGATGTCCGACAAGGTCTTTCGCGGACGCCGCGCCCCAGCCACGCTGCTCTTCATGCTGCTGACCCTGGTGGCTCTGATTGTCTACGGATCAAACCGTCACGGTCCCTTGTGGATCGACCTCGTTGCCCTCATTGCGATCGGGTTTTTCGTTTACGGTCCCATCATGCTCATTGGACTGCAGGCCCTTGACCTCGTGCCAAAGAAGGCCGCCGGCACCGCCGCAGGCTTCACCGGGTTCTTCGGTTATGTCTTTGGCTCAGCCATTGCAGGCACCGGGGTCGGCTGGATCGCCGATCACTGGGGCTGGGACGGCGTCTTTGGCACCATGATCGTCTGCTGTCTGCTCACGATGGCTTTCAGTGCCCTCACGCTCCGCCACCATCCTTCCAGCCTCGTGTCCGCCCCATGATGCCTCGAATCCTTCTTGCCATGTCCCTGGTCGCCACCCTCCACGCCCAGTCCCTTCCTCTGGTCATTGCGCATCGGGGAGCCAGCGGTTACCTGCCTGAACATACGCTTCCCGCCAAGGCCCTCGCCCATGCCCTGGGAGCCGACTTCCTTGAGCAAGACCTGGTGCTGACCCGGGACAACGTGCCGGTGGTCCTGCATGACATTCACATCGACACCATCTCGGACGTGGCGCGCCGCCATCCGGACCGGCATCGGTCCGACGGTCGCTTTTACGCCATCGATTTCACCCTGGAAGAACTCAAGCAGCTGCGCCTAAGCGAACGGTTTGTCGCCAAAACGGGTCGTGCCGTGTTTCCCCATCGCTTTCCCGTGGGCTCCGGCGAATTCCGGATCGTCACCCTCGAGGAGGAGCTCACTTTTATCCAGGGATTGAATCACAGCACCTCCCGCACCGCAGGCGTCTACCCAGAGCTGAAACAACCGGCCTGGCACCGGGCGCAGGGGCGAGACCTCGCCGCCGTCGTGCTCCCGGTGCTCGAGAAGTTCGGATACGGGGATTCCAGCGCCCCCTGCTACCTGCAGTGCTTTGAGTACCGTGAAGTTCAGCGGATCCGCCGGGATCTTGGCTGGAAGGGACGCATGATCCTGCTGATCGAGGCGGACTCAAAAGGTGAGGATGGAACCGACTATGATGCGGTCTGTCGTCCCGAAGGTTTGAAAGAGCTGGCCCGGTGGGTGAACGGAATCGGTCCCTCCCTCTCCCGGGTCCTGTCCTGGTCCCCCGCTGGCGGGGTGAAAGCCAGCCCGCTCACTTCCGACGCCCACGCCGCCGGTCTGCTGGTGCACCCCTACACCGTGCGGCGGGACGAGCTGCCAAAGGGCTGCGGCTCCCTGGATGCCCTCCATCAGGCGCTGTTTCAGGAGGCGCGGGTTGACGGCGTGTTCACCGACTTTCCCGATCTGACGCGGGCCTGGCTGCAGCAACACCGCTGAACCTAGATTCCTCGATTGAACCACGGATGGATACGGATCAACACGGATACAAAAAACTTAAGTCAACGTGGGCACTCACCTGGTAGGTGAAGGACTGCTTGTAGCCTGAATCCGCGTTTATCCGTGTCCATCCGCGGTTTAAGAATGCATCGATTCGTTTCAACTGCGGAAAAGGGCGGAACCCGTCGGAACGCCACGAACACCTACGGCTTGAGGGGCGCAGAAGAGGTCGCAGGCTGGCGGTTCGGCGGCAGAGGAAACGACCAGTTCGCATCCGGCCGATGGGACTCGTCCATCCAGCGTGTCACCGCAGCCACCACGGTCGGCTCCTCCGCGGCGCGGTTGTGGGATTCGCCAGGATCTGCATCCAAGTCGTAGAGTTCGAGCGTTGCGCCATCACGCTTGGATCGAATGGCCTTCCATCGACCCTGCCACAGGAGCGCCTGCTGGAAGCCCTTTTCATAAAACTCCCAATAGAGGACCTCGTGCGAGCGTTGGTCCCGCGGCCGGCCGAGCAATGCAGGCACCAGGCTGAGACTGTCGGCGGCGGTGGGTGCGTCCGCTCCGGCCAATTCCGCGAACGTGGCAAACAAATCGCCATGGTAGACCACCTGGGCCGTCGTCACCCCCGCCGGAACGTGTCGCGGCCAACGGGCAATGAAAGGCACCCGGATTCCGCCTTCGGTCAGGTCGCGCTTGATGTCTCTCAACCCGCCGCTCGCTGCAAAAAACGCCGGATCATACTGAGGGCCGCCCTCCCGATGCGGTCCGTTGTCCGAGGAGAAAATGACCAACGTTGATTCCTCGATGCCGAGTGATCGGAGCTGGTCGAGGAGGCGGCCCACACCTGCATCCAGGCGGGAAATCATTGCGGCCTGTCCCTTCATCGGCGCAGGCCACGCTCGGTCGGCATAGGCACCGTAGTCGGGGACCTCCTGGCCATCACCAAGCAAACGCGATCGTTCGTTGTTGGCATGGGGAACGGTGAGCGCGAGGTAGAGGAAGAAGGGCCGGTCGCGATTCTCCCGCACGAACGACGCCGCCTCAGCGAAGAAAAGGTCATTCGCGTAATCGATGCGCCGCGTGGC